>JAFAEW010000067.1 GCA_023423835.1 Bacteroidota bacterium
TGCTGCCATCCTGGAAAAAGAAAATGCAGTGGAATCTTTCCGCAAGCTGATCGGGGCCACTGATCCTGCCAAGGCAGATGAAGGCACCATCCGGAAAAATTTTGCCTCATCCATAGGAGAAAATGCGGTTCATGGCAGCGATAGCAATGAGAATGCTGCAATAGAGTGCGACTTCTTCTTTTCGAAGCTCGAAAGGTTTTAGTGTAAAAAATAGTTAGTCTGAAAAAACTGTCTCTGATGGAGCAGTTTTTTTTGTGCGCAATCCAATCGTTCCCGTCTATTTTGAAAGACAGGAGGAAGGAAATGTGCAACAACTTGCTTAAATGACGCGGATGCGGTTGTTTTCAATCGGTCGCACTGTGAAACCACGGTCTTTCAGCAGTTGCAGCATTCCGTTTTTTCCACCGAGATGTCCCGCACCGATGGCAAACAGGACCGTCTTCATCCCCTCTGAATCAGCAATTTTATTTACCCAGGCTAAATTTCGCTCTGTAATGATGGCCGCCTGCACTTCTTCGCTCATACCTGCTTCAAGTTTTAAGCTTTGTTCGAGCAGCCGGTCAACATCTTGCTGCCAGTACAACTCCTGAAGAATATCAGCTTCGTTTTTGGCTTCGGCAATGTTATCGATTGTAAACAGGAGATCTTTTGCCTGTTTACTGTAGGGAATTTTATCTAAAAGAGAAGCCTGGTATTCGGCTGTTTCGAGACCTTTAATAGATTTGCGTAAGCTGTGTGCTTTTTGCATGATCGCCATTTCCACTCCTTCCACTCCCTGACAATTTAAGAAGGTTTGATATACTAGCGAAGAGATCATCATCGGTTGCATGCGTCTTACCGACATAAATTCTGCTTCCAATCCGTTTTCCACAAAAAAGCTTTCAACCCGCTGATATTCTTCTTCATTAAGCAGATCTTCGAGCGTAGTATCATCCCTCATTAAACTCAATTGGCTGCCGAGTATAATCTGCGCCGGGTCATCGAGATCCATCTCAAAATAAATTTCTGATGATTGCTTTATAACTTCATTCAATTCGTTACTTAAGACTGCATCTTCACTGCAAATAAGGTGCATGGTGCCATAGAGATATATAGGCGATCTTAATCCGTTACCGGTAACTTCCCAAAGCAGACTGTTGCTGCCGGCGGCAGTTTTCAGTTGTGCATTTGATTCGAGAGAGATGAGGCCCGTTATTGCGAGTAATAAGGAGGTATATTTATAAAACTGCTTATTCATTTGCGTAAAGATAAGCGCAATGGCAAGATGAGCAGCAGTTACTGTTTAAGGTAATGATAAAATTTCTTCCGGCAGTTCATCGGCGTTCAACGCATCTAAAACAATTTCAAGGTGACGGTCATTGCTTAAAAAATCCGCCTTTGAGGCATCGATTTTTATCATTTTTATAGCATGCTGTTTGAAATAGCTGTTATAGGTCTGTTGAATCGTGAGGAGATAATCCGGGGAAATATTCTGTTCAAAACTTCTTCCCCTTTTTTGAATGTTTTCCTGTAGTTTTTCAAGCGGACAATGCAAAAAAATGATCACATCCGGTTTTACCAGTTGCGGAGCCATTACATCAAACAGTTTTTGATACAGCAGAAATTCATCATCCTGTAGATTTGCTTTTGCAAACAGCAGACACTTTGTGAAAAAGTAATCCGACACGGTTACCTGGTGAAAAAGATCTTGTGCCTGCAAAATGTTTTCAAGCTGCTTAAATCTTTCGGCCATAAAAAACAATTCTACCGGAAAGGCGTATTGGTCGGGGTTTTGATAGAATTTAGACAGGAAAGGATTGTCGGCAAATTCTTCCAGAACCAATCTGCCATTGAGCTGTTGCGATAAACGTTTCGCAAGTGTAGTTTTTCCTGAACCGATATTTCCTTCAACCGCTATGAAATTATATTGCATCCGCCCGATCGTAGTTTTTAGATTTCTGATTTGCAAAAATAAATTTAAAGCCGGTAGGAAGCTGACGATTTTTACACATCCATTTTTTTTACCTCGAGTTGGTCTGCACATGCCTCAAGAAGATCCTCCACCGTTTGTTGTAATACGGGATGAAAGTAGTTCGGAGCAAGCTCGGTAAGTGGAATAAGCGCGAATTTCCTTTCCTGCAAGTGGGGATGCGGAACGCTGAGCAATCGGGTTTTAAGGACATCGTGATTAAAAAACAAGATATCGATGTCAATGATCCGCGGTCCGAATTTTTGAATCCGTACCCTTCCCATATCTTGTTCGACCTGTAATAACGACTGCATCAGCTGTTCTGCTGATAAAGGGGTTTCAAGTTCGAGTGCCTGATTTAAAAATGAAGGCTGGTCCTCAAATCCCCAGGCTGCGGTTTCGTATATTGATGAAGACGCAATTATGTGCCCGCAACAGGATTCAATTCTTTTTTTTGCTTCCGATAGTTGTGAGAGGGGATTTTCCTGGTTGCTTCCGGTGAGAAGGTATGCTATATTCATTATGCTAAGTAAGAGTATTCAAATATCTTTGTTTTAGAATACAACTCTATGAAAAGTTTTTTTAAAATATTTTTTGCCTCATTCGTTGCACTCATTGTTTTCTCCGTTTTGGCGATCATCATTTTTTCGCTGATACTTGGCGCCGCGTTGCGTCCGGAAAAAACAGAAATCGGAGGCCGCGCAGTATTGGTGCTTGATCTGAGCAAGCAATATTATGAACAAACGAAGCAGGATCCGCTTTCATTTATCAATGATAAAACAACGGGTACTGTTCCCGGGCTATTCGATGTTGTAAGAATGCTGCACTATGCAAAGTCTGATACCGCCATCAAAGGTTTGTACATAAAGGCAGATGCAAATGCTAATGGATTCGGCACTTCAGAAGAATTGAGAGCTGCGGTGCTCGACTTCAAGCACAGCGGAAAGTTTGTGCTGGCCTATGGTGAAACAATTGATCAGAGAAGTTATTATGTTGCTTCGGCGGCTCAGAAAGTATTTTGCCATCCCAACGGAGGCCTCGAATGGACTGGTTTTTCCATTAACTATATTTTCTTTAAAGGATTGCTCGATAAACTGGAAATTGAACCGCAGATCTTTTATGCGGGAAAGTATAAAAGTGCCACCGAACCCTTCAGAGTAAAGGAGATGACCGATCCAAACAGGGTGCAAACCACCCAATTGCTTAATGACATCTATGGCAACTTTCTGGCTACTACGGCAAGGGCCCGGCACCTCGATTCTACTGACCTGCATGCGCTCGCCCTCGAAGGGAAAATTCAAACCGCAATGGATGCCTACCGTGCGCATCTGATTGACGGTTTGATGTATGACGATGAAATAAAAAATGAGCTTCAGAAAAGACTTTATCTGAAGAAGTCGGATAAGATCAATTTTGTTTCGCTCGCAGACTATGCCGATGCAAGAAATTACAAATCAACCGCTGGCGACAGAATTGCGGTGATTTATGCCGAAGGCGATATCATCGACGGAAAGTCTGAATCGGAAAGGGTGGTGGCCAGCGAAAACTTCGTTGCCATGATCAGAAAAGTGCGGATGGATGACGATGTGAAAGCCCTGGTATTCAGGGTAAACTCTCCCGGTGGAAGTGCATTGGCAAGCGATGCCATCTGGCGGGAGATTGTGCTTACCAAAAAAGTGAAGCCGGTGGTAGTGAGTATGGGCGATTATGCCGCTTCCGGTGGATATTATATCTCCTGCGCAGCTGATTCAATTTTTGCCGAACCGGGAACGCTCACGGGTTCCATCGGCGTATTTGGTATTCTCCCCAATTTCAAATCATTCTTTAATGATAAACTCGGAATTACTTTCGATGGCGTGAAGACCGCGCCTTACGCCGATATGGGAAATGTGACCAGGCCACTCTCCGAAACGGAAAGAAGATTTGTGCAGGCCTCGATCGATACCACTTATGAAGTTTTTAAAACCAGGGTGGCAGAGGGCAGAAAACTGAATAAAGTTTTTGTTGACAGCATTGCACAGGGGCATGTTTACACGGGAACAAGAGCAGTGGAACTCCGCCTGGCCGACAAGATCGGAAGCCTGCAGGATGCAATTAACAGCGCTGCAAGACTTGCCAAACTGAAATCTTACCGGCTGAGAGAATATCCTGAACAAAAATCGATCATTGAGCAACTTATGAGCGGCTCCTTACAGCTTTCACTGAAACAGGAACAGTTGAAGAATGCATTGGGAACTGCGCAGTTCAAATATTATGAACAGATTAAAAATCTGGATGAAATGAGCGGCTCGAAGCAGGCAAAACTTATAGCGATTCCCGAAATAAACTGATTGATTATTCCGGATAAATTCTTTCGAGGCTGATTTGCGGGATCGGAGATACAATCAATGGAAATTTTTCTACTGTCACCGAACTCGGATCGAGGCCGAATCCCCGTTCTTCACTCAAACTGATTTCTTTAAGAAAAAAATGGATTTTCATGATGATCTTTTCCACGAAAGGAAGTTCATTATCGTTTGATAAATATTTCTCCATAACAATAAACTGAAAATCGCCCACCACATTATTGCGTTCTAGGCTTTCGTACCGGCTCGTAATATTTACCTCATTGTTGTTTACCAGATCTTCCACTACCTTTCTGAACATGAGGTTGATTTTTTGCTGTACCCTGAATCCTAACCTGAATTCAACCCGGATAATGTCATTGGGAATGATATGTGTAACGGAGTATTCGCAGGTGTACGGATCGTCGAGTGTATCAACGTGTACAAACCAGTAGATGTCCGCCCGTTTAGGTTTTTTATTCAGGATCGAATAGATGATTTTATGCTCGATCTCACTTGGGTTATTCGCACTCGTCATATACACCAGGTGCGTAGAATATTTGGTGATCGTCTTATCATTACTCAACTCCTGTATCATGGGAATATAATGTTCAAGCCGCACAAATTCCACATAACGGTTTTTAATCCTTCTGCTCCGGTACCATACAAACATTACGGTAAACATAATGGCGGCAAGACAAATGGTGAGATAACCGCCTTCTGTAAATTTGTGCGATAATGCTACCAGAAACGACAGTTCAATCGTGAGGTAAACGATTAGAAACAGATAAATAAATCGCTTTTTCATTCGTTGCACCACCATATAATTGGCGAAGAGTACGGTCGTGGCCAGCATTGTTATGATAATCGCCAAACCGTAAGCCGCTTCCATTTTTGATGATTCCTTGAAGATCAGCACTACGGCTGCACATCCGCAAAACATCAGGAGGTTCATACCCGGGATAAACAATTGTCCTTTTTCTTCCGACGGATAATTGATCTTCATTTTCGGCCAGAGGTTAAGACGTAATGCCTCACCGATCAGCGTAAAAGAACCTGCAATCATCGCCTGGCTGGCAATGATGGCGGCCGCCGTTGCGATGATTACCCCAATAATGGTAAACCATTCCGGCATCAGATCGAAGAATGTATTGAGGTGTAACTGTGCTTTAACTTCCGGTGTTACGGTAATGCCCTGCCGGTGTGCAAGTAAATAAGCACCCTGTCCGAAATAATTTAAAAGCAGGCAGCTTTTCACAAACACCCAGGAAACGCGGATGTTACTTCGTCCACAATGTCCAAGATCAGAATAAAGGGCCTCCGCCCCGGTAATACAGAGGAAAACCGCGCCCAATAAAATGAAGGCGCCGGGATAATTCAGCAGAAAATTAATGGCAAAAAACGGATTTAATGCCTTAAAGATCGTCATGTCGTCAGCTACATGCAACAGGCCGAAAACGGCAATCATCGAAAACCAGATAAACATCACCGGTCCGAAAACCCGGCCGATGTTACCGGTTCCAAACTGCTGCGTAAAGAAGAAAGCGACAATAATAGCCAAAACGATATACATGATCGTATTGACAGAGATATCATTGAAAGCGTCAATATTTTTCAAACCTTCGATAGCCGACGTGATTGTGATGGGTGGTGTAATGATACCATCGGCAAGCAGCGAAGCACCGCCGATCATAGCCGGAATGACCAGCCATTTTTTTCGTCGTCGTACCAGCGCATAAAGAGCAAATATGCCGCCCTCACCACGGTTATCGGCCCGAAGGATCAATACCACATATTTTATCGTTACCTGTAAAGTGATCGTCCAAAAAATGGCAGAAACACTTCCGATAACGAGGGCTTCATCGATCAACCTTCCGTTTACGATGGAATTGAAAACATACAATGGGGAGGTGCCAAGATCACCGTAGATTATTCCCAGAGCAATTAGTAATCCCGCTGTTGAAACCCTGTTAATTTGTTTGCTCACATTTCAATTTTAAATATTAGAACCCGCAAATGTATAGTGATTTTTTCTTCTGAATATTCCTCCAGATCCTCAGATCGGGCATTTTTCCTTACTTTATTACGAATTGAATGCCAGCGGCAAAACAATTGCATCTTTGAGCTGTATGAAATATTTGCCATTAGAATAATATATCATATTTTGTTCCGTTTTTGAAAGACCTCCCGTCCGAAGGCGGGGCTGTAAAAAATTCTTATATTTATAGCCTACCTGTTTTGATGAAGGCATAAAGTTTAAATTTGGATAATTAATCATCTTATCATGTTGAACAAACGAAAGTTTTTGTTGTGCGGACTGTTTTTGCTTCCATTTTTGGGTATCGGACAAAAGATTACCTATTCTGAAGTGGACAGAAGCGATCTGAAGGCCCTTAATTTTGATATCATTGGGAAGGTGAGTGAAAATCTTCTTATCTATAAAAATGTCAGAGATAATAACCGCATCAGTATTTATGATGTCTCGATGAAAATTACTTCGGATGTGCCGATGGATTTTCTTCCCAACAAGATATTAGGGATTGATTTTTTGAATTACCGCAATTTTGTTTACGTCCTATACCAGTACCAGCGAAGAAATGTGGTCTATTTCATGGTAGGCAAAATGGGTTCAGATGGAAAACTCATGGAAGAGCCGCTAACCCTTGATACTACCGTCATCAATTACAATTCAAAAAGCAATCTCTACACAGTTCTCAGTAGTGAAAACAAGGAAAAACTGATGATCTTTAAGATCAACAGCAAAAACCCGAAAAATTTTGTGGTTACAACCCTTCTATTCAACAAGGAACTGCAGCTTCAGAACTACAGTCAGGTTGACGTTCCGATGTTGCCGGGCGAATTTCTGTCTGAATTTAACCTTGACAACAACGGAAAACTCGTATTTGCCAGGGCATGGAGAAATAATCCGAATTCAACCATCAATGAGCTTACGGTTTTCACTAAAAATGCATTATCCGATACGCTTTCATCGCACATGCTCGGGTTGAATGAATATTTCCTTGATAATGTGAAGATCAAGGTTGACAACGTCAATAACCGGTTTCTACTGGCTTCCTTCTATGCCAAGTCGAAAAGGGGAAATATCGAAGGAATGTATTGCCTGCTGTTTGATAATGCCGCTGACAGCACCCACCGGTTAACCGTTACGCCTTTTAGTGATGAAATCAGAAATGAAGCAAAGACAGAAGGCAATTTGCGCTCGGTTTTTAATGATTTCTTTCTTGAAAATATTTTGTTTAAGAAAGATGGCGGTTTCGCCCTGGTTTCGGAGGCGCTTTACACTTCTACCCGCGGAATCTACAACAACCGCTGGGATTACTTCAACTACCCGTTTTCCAGCTACTCTGACTATTACTTTTTCAATTCTCCGTTGTATAACAGCTATTATTATCCCTGGGGAAGATGGGGCGGATACAATTCTGCCAGCCGGTATTTCGCCGATAACATCGCCATCATGACCTTTGATTCTTCCGCAAATATGGAATGGGTTTCGGTGATCCATAAGTCGCAATACGATGATTATACCGATAATTTCATTGGCTATGGTACTTTCAACGGCGGTGGCGTAATCCATTTTCTGTACAATCAGATGGTAAAAAGAACTTCTATTTTAACCGATCAGACGCTCTCGCCGGAGGGACAGATAAAGCAAACGCCAACCCTGCACAATCTGAATAAGGATTATCAGTTTATGGCGCGTTATGCAAAGCAGGTGAGTAACAGCGAATTAATTATTCCTTGTCAATACAGAAATTTCATTTGCTTTGCAAAAATTGAATTTTAACTGCAAATCAGGTGGTATCATTTTTTAAAGACAAGTCAACCGCATCGGTATTCGGAATCGTATTTTTCAGTATTGTTACCCGTTCTTCATTTCTGACGGACAAACCGGCTGTCTATTCCAATCCTAAGGAAGGAGCGATTCAATATCTGCTCACTCCACTGCAGAATACGGGCAGTATTTTGCTGATCATTTTATTTCATTCGCTTGTGGTGGTGCAGGCACTTCGGTTAAATTATGCGTTGAATGACAGCAGGATGATGCCCCGGCCTACCTTTACTACGGCGCTTGCGTATGTTTTGCTTACCGCCCTCGTGCCGCAGTGGAATTCGATCAATGGCGCGCTGATTGTCAACAGTTTTCTCATTGCGATATTGTTTCTCGTTATAAAACTTTCCGCTTCGCATCATCCCTTACGTCTGATCTATAATATCGGATTTCTTTGCGGATTGTCGGGCATTTTGTATTTCCCTTCAATTCCCATCGTTATAGCCATCTATTTTGCACTCGCCTTCGTGCGTCCTTTTCATTTCAATGAGTGGATCATCATGCTTAGCGGATTACTCACACCGCTCTACCTGTTGGCAGGTTCGCTTTACCTGGCGGGAAATTTAAATCTGCTGACAGAAAGCATTCCAGAGATTATTCCGCACCTGATTCAGCCCAACGAGATTTTAATGACGGTCATTACTTTTTCATTTGCCGCACTCCCGGTCTTACTGGGAATTGTCTACTGGCAACAAAACAGCGCAAAAATGGTTATTCAGGTGAGAAGCGAATGGAAATTTGTCTTCAGCCTGTTGGTCGTTCTGATACCGGTGGTATTTATCCTTCCCGGCCTATGGCCGATAGCGTTATTATTGGCGATCGTGCCTGCATCGGCCTTTGTTTCAAATGCATTTTACTATCCCAGAAGCTCGGTTTTGCCGGCCATTATTTTTTGGGGATTGATGGCGTTGATCATTTACAACAACTGGGTTATAGCTAAACTTTAACGGAAATAAACCTTTCAGAGATTATCTTTGTCAAAGGGTTAATATTGCAAAAGTTATTATACCTTATCGAAAAAAACATTCATGAAATTCGGAATAGTCGTTTTCCCAGGTTCAAATTGCGATCGTGATATGCAGTATGCGCTTCAGGATGATCTTCAGAAAGAGGTGATCATGCTGTGGCATAAGGATGAAGACATTAGTATGTTCACTACCGACGACTGCATTGTATTACCCGGTGGATTTTCTTACGGTGATTATTTGCGCTGCGGTGCCATCGCCCGTTTTAGTCCGATGATGCAATCTGTAATCGAATTTGCAAAAGATGGCGGAAAAGTGCTCGGAGTTTGCAATGGCTTTCAGATATTATGCGAAAGTCATTTGTTGCCCGGCGTTTTGCTACCCAATGGAAACCAGCAGTTTATCAGTAAGAATATCTACATAACCGATGGCAAAAACCGGGTGCTCAAAATTCCGGTCGCCCACGGCGATGGTCGCTATTATGCCGAAAACGGCGTATTGGATGAACTTGAAAAAAATGATCAGATCCTCTACCGTTATTGCAACGAACAGGGGGAGGTCCATTCCGGATTTAATCCCAATAGCGCCATTCGCAACATTGCCGGTATCAGAAACAAAGAAGGTAATGTATTTGGAATGATGCCACATCCCGAGCGGGCAACTTCCGCTTTGTTGGGAAATGAAGACGGAAAGGAAGTTTTCAGAGTGCTCGGATTAAATTAATCTATCAACGATTTTTACATATGAAAAAAGCTGTTTTATTCTCAATTTTAATTTCAATCACCGGATGGGCTGCGGCACAAATGAAAAATCCGGTAAGCTGGGATTTTTCTGCCACTAAAAAGTCCGATAAGGTGTATGAAATTACGGCCACCGCCAGTATGGCTGGTGACTGGCATATCTATTCACAAACCACTCCAAAGGGAGGACCGGTTCCCACAAAATTTACTTTCAAAGCAAATCCTCTCATTGTGATGTCGGGCATTCCGGCAGAGAAGGGGCAGTTGAAAAATGTGCACGATCCTGTTTTTGGTGTTGATGTGAAATATTTTGGGAATAAAGTGGCTTTTGTTCAAACCGTTCAGTTAAAATCAAAAGTAAAGACCCAGCTTACGGGAGAAGTTGAATATATGGTATGCGACGACACCCAGTGTTTGCCTCCGAAAAAGGTACCTTTTGAAATCAAATTGCAGTAAAGCTTATTAGATGAAGATAGTTCCGGTTCTTTCGTTGCTGCTTCTGGCAACTGTTGCTGTATTTGGCCAAAATGATCAAAAACTCAACTGGCAGGTTACTGCAAAAAAATCAGGTGACAGTTTATTTGACGTAAATGCTTCCACTAAAATTCCCCAGGGCTGGCATGTTTACGCAGATAATCCGTCCGTTGAAGGATTGGAAGGAATTGCCATAAACTACGATATTGAAAATGCCGGCAATGAAGGAACGGCTTCATTTTCAAAACAACCTTCCCAGATTCAGGATCCTGTTTTCGATGCAAGGGTAAATGTTTTTACCGGAGAGCTTACTATTCACCAGAAAGTAAAAATTTCAGGATTTATTCCCAACCAACTCAAGGGAAATATCACGGCCAGCATTGCCAGTAAGGACGAGTTTTTGCCCGAGGAGTTTGCATTTTCGGTGCCTTTGGAGGGCGGACAAGCGGCGGCAACAGCAGCCACAAGACTAAAAATCCCGACGATCGACGTGAAAAATCCGCAGACAAATTGTGGGATTGAATCCGCTGAGGATGACGGAAGTCTTTTATCGGTTTTCTTTTTAGGTATTTTAGGGGGATTGATTGCATTGCTTACCCCATGCGTCTTTCCGATGATTCCGGTAACGGTTTCGTATTTCACCAAAAAATCAGGAAACCGGAAAATGGCCGTAAAAAATGGCGTTCTCTATGGCTTTTTTATTTTTCTGATCTACATTCTCGCCAGCCTTCCTTTTCATCTGTTGGGAAATGTACAGCCCGAAATTTTCAACAATATCTCTACCAACGTTTGGTTGAATATCATCTTCTTTATCATCTTTATCGTCTTCGCCTTATCATTTTTTGGATTTTTTGAGATCACGCTCCCGAGCAGTATTGCCGGAAAAACAGATTCAAAAAGCAGCCTTGGAAGTTTGGGCGGAATTTTCTTCATGGCACTCACACTCGCCATCGTTTCCTTCAGCTGTACCGGTCCCATCCTGGGAAGTTTACTCGTTGGATCATTGAGCGGTGGCGCTTGGCCGTTGACGGCTGGATTGGCGGGATTTGGCGTAGCCCTTGCCCTGCCGTTTGCACTTTTCGCAATTTTTCCGCACTGGCTGCAATCGCTTCCGAAATCCGGAGGCTGGCTGGATACCGTAAAGAAAGTGCTGGCATTTTTTGAACTTGCCCTCGCATTTAAATTCTTATCCAATGCCGATCTCGTAATGCATTGGGGAATTTTGAAACGGGAGGTTTTCATCGGGATATGGATTTTGATTTCGGCCGCACTCACGCTCTATCTTTTCGGGCTTATCCGGCTGCCGCATGATTACAAGGGCATGAAGATCTCTGCGGGTAGAAAGGTGTTAGGAGGAATTGCGCTATTATTTACCATCTACCTCATTCCTGCCGTCATTCCCTCCAAATCCGGCAGTATTCAATTGCTGAGCGGATTTCCTCCTCCTATGACTTACAGTATTTATGGACGGGAGAATATCGAAGGGAAAGGACTGGAAGCGGATGTAGTTAATGATTACGAAAAGGCGCTACAGTTGTCAAAAGAACAAAAGAAGCCGATTTTAGTTGATTTTACCGGATGGGCGTGCGTGAACTGTCGTAAAATGGAAGAAAATGTCTGGACGCAGCCGGCAGTGGCTGAATACATCAAAGAGCATTTTATTCTCGTTTCGCTTTATGTGGATGACCGGGAGAAATTGCCGGTCTCTGAAAGGTTTACCTATTCAACTTCCGACAAGCAAAAGAAGGAAATCGAAACGGTGGGCGATAAGTGGGCAACTTTTCAGACTGAAAATTTTATCCAGGCCACGCAGCCACTCTATGCAATTGTTGATCATGGTGAAAAAGTGATGAACAAGCCGGTGGGATATACGCCCGATGCGGAGGAATATCTCGAATGGTTGAAATGCGGATATGAATCTTTTTCGAAAGAATAAGGCGTTAACAGATAATCAGCCGGGCGCTTTTAGGATGATCTTCATCAGCTTTTCCATCTTATTCTTTTTGTATGTTTGCTGGTTCCAAAACCTGCCCAAAAGCAGTCCTTAATTATGAAACAATTCAATGTTCCGGGTGTTTACAGAAGTGAAATCATAAGTACAATCAAAGCAAAGAGGAAGAGGGACGATAAATTGAAAAAGGATTTCACACCAACCTTGCTTGATTTCGGTCCGGTTCAATTTTATCTCGCCCGTCATTTCGGATTTTGCTATGGAGTTGAAAACGCGATCGAGATTGCATTTGATACTATCGACAACAATCCCGGAAAGCGTTACTTTCTCCTCAGTGAGATGATTCACAATCCGTCCGTCAACCGCGATCTTAAAGCGAGAGGCGTACAGTTTCTGCAAAATACCAGCGGCAAACAAATCATTCCTTTTGAAGAGTTACAGCCCGATGATATTGTTATCATCCCGGCTTTTGGCACTACCCGGGAAATTGAAAAAAAACTGAATGAACGGGGAATTCAAACTGAAACTTATAATACTACCTGTCCCTTTGTGGAAAAAGTTTGGAACCGCAGCAGCCAGATCTCCCAGAAAGGATACAGCGTAATTGTGCATGGCAAACCCAACCACGAGGAAACGAGAGCCACCTTTTCACACGCTTCGCTCTACGCACCTACGGTGGTAGTGAACAATATGAAAGAAACGGTAGAACTGGCGAAATACATTACAGGGGAAAAGCCTGCTCCGCAGTTTTATGAAGAATTTGAAGGACGATATTCTCCGGGGTTTGATGTAGAAAAAGATTTGCAACGGATAGGGGTGGTGAACCAAACCACGCAACTTGCAACGGATACACAGGCCATTTCAGATTACCTCAAGCAGGTTATCAAATACCATTTTAAACTCACCGACGAATCGATCCACGAGCGGTTTGCAGACACTCGGGATACGCTCTGTTATGCAACCCTTGAAAATCAGTCCTCAGTAAAAGGAATGCTCGAAATAAAAGCGGATTTTGCGATCATTGTTGGCGGATATAATAGCAGCAACACATCCCACCTTGTTGAACTTTGCGAAGAGACGCTGCCATCCTATTTCATTGATTCTGCTGCGCGGATTTTATCGCCTTCTGATATTCATCATTGCGACTGGAAAACGAAGGAAGAAAAGATTACCCATAACTTCCTTCCCAATCACCGGCCGGTGAAGATCTTGCTCACGAGCGGTGCAAGCTGTCCCGACGCGTTGGTGGAAGAAGTAATCATCAAGATCGCGAAATTTTTTGACGTGAAGGTGGATATTGAGGAGATAAAAGAACGATTCAGGTAATCAGGCTACCCGTTTTTCTCCGTATAAAACGAATTGGCCTGGGCGAGACAGGTTACCGTAAGATCGTTAATACAAACGTGGGCCGGAAGCGTTGCACAATAATAGCAGATATCCGCAATGTCGGCTGCATGTAAGGGCTCGTATCCTTCATAAACCTGTTCAGCCGTTTCACTGTTTCCTTTAAATCTCACCATCGAAAAATCAGTATCGGCGGCACCCGGGTTGATGCAGGTAACTTTAATTTTATGCGGAAGGAGATCGATTCGCTGAGAACGGCTGATCGCATCAACAGCGAATTTTGTAGCACAGTAAACGTTTCCGTTTTTATAAACTTCTTTTGCAGCGGTGGATCCGATATTAATGATATGACCTTTATTTCGCTGCACCATTTCCGGTACCACGGCTTTGGATACATATAGCAGCCCTTTTACATTCGTATCGATCATCGTTTCCCAATCATCTAAATCTGCCGTGTCAAAACTGTCTCTTCCAAGTGCAAGTCCTGCATTATTTATGAGAATGTCTATATTTTTCCATTCTTCCGGAAGAGAAGCGATGGCCTGATCTACCTGCTGCCGGTTCCGCACATCGAGTGTAAGCGGAAAGATTTTTGTACCATACTTTGTATGCAATTCCGAAGTGAGTTGCAATAAGATATTTCTTCTTCTTGCAGCAATGATGCAATTCCATTTTTCAGAGGCAAACTTTTCCGCTATCGCTTTTCCAAATCCGGAAGTAGCCCCGGTTATCAGGATGACATTTTCCATACAAACAGTTTGGAACTATTATAGATTAGAGGTCCTAAATGTAGATCTGCGGATTTTTGGCGAAATAAGGAATAAGCAAAACGCCTCCCACAAATCCCGAAATTGCCACCAACCCGATCAGCAGTCCGTGCATTCCTCCAAAAGTCGATTGATCCTTGTTGGTTGTTACGATGATTGCCAATACAAGCACGGTGATGATGAGCATTAAGATCCTGAAGATAATGGCTGCACTTTTGGTTGCGTTGGCAAGTATCAGGTAGATCACTGCAAAAAACATCATGGCGAGTAAAGATCCGAAAATGAGCGAGGAAACATTAATGATCTCTGAGGGAGAAAAGTGCGTAATACCGCGATAGATAAAATCATATCCCAGGTTGGCAACCGAAATGATAATTCCGGTAAATGCACCGGCGAAAACACCTTTCGTTAATAAGTTATAAGAAGGATAATTAAACTCATATTCCTTAAACTGTTCCTGCATATTGAGATTTTTAAAAATAAAAGATGTTCAAAGTTAAACCGAAAAAACAAAATACTTTGATTCATCAATCTTTTTTTTAATTCTGCCGTCGGCAGCCGCTGCGATTTTGCCCGAGGCCGGTTTTGCTATCCCCGAAAATTATAACAATGTGCAAATGCCGCTTTTTCCTGAAAAACCAAAACCTTTTTTATCTTAGCGGGATGACAAAAAAACTGTTTCTGCTCGATGCGATGGCGCTGATCTACCGTGCCTATTATGCTTTGATCCGTAATCCGAGAATTACTTCCAAAGGTGTAAACACGAATGCGCAATTTGGATTTACCAATACGCTTTATGAATTGATCAGCAAAGAAAATCCCACGCACCTTGCAGTATGTTTTGATACCCTTGCGCCTACGGAAAGGCATACTGATTTTGCCGACTATAAGGCCAATCGCCAGGAAGCTCCTGAAGATCTGATCGGCTCCCTCGATCACATCAAAAGAATAATCAGGGGATTTAATATTCCTGTCGTGGAGGTAGACGGATATGAGGCCGATGACGTGATAGGAACGCTCGCCTGGCAGGCCGCCGACAAAGGTTTCGACGTGTACATGGTTACACCAGATAAAGATTACGGACAACTCCTGATTCATCCTAACGTATTCATCTATAAACCCGGCTATCAGGGTGGCGATGTGGAAATTTTTGATGCCAAAAAGATCTGCGAAAAATGGTGTATCAACGATGTAACCCAGGTGGTGGATATGCTCGGTTTAATGGGAGATGCGGTAGATAATATCCCCGGCATAAAGGGAATTGGAGAAAAAACGGCCTGCAAGCTCCTCAAAGAATATTCCACCATTGAAAATCTATTGGAGCATGCCCATGAAATTAAAGGGGCGGTGGGAGATAAGGTGAGGGCCGGAAAAGAAGATGCGATCCTCAGCAAAAAACTCGCAACTATTATTACAGATGCGCCGGTTGAATTTCATGAAGAAGATTTCAGGTTGAAAGAATGGAATAAGGCCGAACTGATTGAAGTGTTTACTGAACTTGAATTCAGAACCATTGGAAAAAGAATACTTGGAGAAGAATTTAATGCATTTCAAACTGTAACCGTTGTGCAGGGCGACATGTTTGCCGCGGTGGCAACTGAAAAATCGATACAACAGGATCTGTTTGGGAATGAGGTTGTTACTAAAACCAGTGTTACCATCGCATCAGAACCTGTGGGGATGGGAGCCGATAAAAATATCGACAATACGCCCCATGCTTATCATTTAATCGACGATGAAACGAAGATTGATGAACTAATTGAGCAATTGAAGAAGCAACCCGAAATTTCCTTTGATACAGAAACCACCGGAACCGATCCCAATGCGGTTGAACTGGTGGGGCTCAGCTTTTCCTGGCATCCGTTTGAAGGCTTTTACATCCCCGTGCCGCCCGCGTTTGAGGAAGCAAGAAAGCTCGTTCAAAAATTTGCGATCCTGTTTTCCGATGAGTCGAAACTTTGGATCGGACAAAATGCTAAATACGATATGATCGTATTGAAATGGTATGGTATTGAATTGAAAGGAAAGATTTTTGACACCATGTTGGCCCATTATCTCATTGAACCGGAAGGAAGAAGAAATATGGATCTTCTAAGTGCACAGTTTCTCCAGTATGAGCCCATACCGATTGAACAACTCATTGGAAAAAAAGGAAAGAACCAGCGCACCATGCGGGATGTAGAGGTTGAAAAAGTGAAAGAATATGCCGCTGAGGATGCCGACATTACCCTGCAACTCAAACAAACGTTTTTGCCCTTGATCAAAGAAAAAGAACTGGAAAGGGTGTTCGAAGAAGTTGAAAGTCCACTCGTCTATGTGCTTACCGATATGGAATACGAAGGCGTAAAAGTGGACGTTCAATTTTTAAAGGAATATTCGCTGCAACTGGAAAAAGAAGCAAAGGCTACGGAAAAACGGATATTTGACTGCTGCGGTCTTCAGTTTAATCTCGCATCACCGCGGCAGCTTGGTGAAGTCTTGTTTGATCACATGAAACTCGATGAGAAAGCCAAAAAAACAAAGACGGGTCAATATGCAACCGGTGAAGATGTGCTTGCAAAACTTGCAAACGAACATGATATCGTAAATGATATTCTGATTTTCCGGGAATTGACGAAACTTCGCTCAACTTATGTAGATGCGCTTCCGCTGATGATCAATAGTAAAACCGGTAGAATTCATACCTGTTATTCTCAGGCCGTTGCAGTAACCGGCCGGTTGAGCAGTACAAATCCCAATTTGCAGAATATTCCGATCCGGACAGAGCGTGGAAAAGAAATCCGAAAGGCGTTTGTTGCAAGAGATCCTGATCATGTGCTGATCAGCGCCGACTATTCGCAAATAGAACTAAGGATTGTGGCGGCCATCAGCGGTGATGAGAATATGGTGGAAGCTTTCAAACAGAATAAAGACATCCATACCGCCACCGCCGCCAGGGTTTATGGCGTGAAGGAAGAGGAGGTGACCCGGGAAATGCGATACAAGGCAAAAAGCGTAAACTTCGGAATTATCTACGGACAGGGACCCTTCGGCCTGTCGCAAAACCTGAATATCAGCCGTACTGAAGCCAAAGAGATCATCGATAATTACAAGAAAGAATTTAAAGGGATCACTACTTATATGAACAATTCCGTTCGCCAGGCGCAGGAATTGGGATATGTTGAAACGCTTATGGGAAGGAAACGCTGGCTTCGCGATATCAATTCATCCAATTTTACCGTGAGAGGATTTGCCGAAAGAAATGCTGTTAATTCACCCATACAGGGATCTGCAGCCGATATGATAAAACTTGCGATGATCAAGATTCACAGAGCCATGAAAAACGCAAACCTGAAAAGTAAGATGATCCTGCAGGTGCATGACGAATTGGTTTTTGATGCCCGAAGAGAAGAAGTGGAAGAATTGAAAGAACTGATACTCGAAAATATGAAAACGGCATTGCCGTTGCCAAACGGCGTTCCTGTAGTTGCTGAAGTAGGTCAGGGTGATAACTGGTTGGAAGCACATTAGAATCTTTTTATCCTTTACCGGCCGAAAGCTGACGGTTACTTATTATTGGGCCGAAATAGTGCACCTGCCACCCCTGGGAAATAAACTAAATTAGGAAGGGATAAATCACGGTATAATCGGTGGTTTTTCGCATGTCAGTTTCTATGCCCCGTTCAATTATTCCTATAATTTTGCGGCGGTAATATTTTTTATGTAATTTCAAATGGCACCTTATCACCAGAAATAATAAAGAAATGAAACGTTTAACACTCCTTTTCGGTCTGCTTTCATTCTTATTCATCCCGCAGCATTCTGATGCGCAATTATTGAAGAAGTTGAAAGACAAGGCAAATGAAGCCGTGAATAAAGCAATCGGCACCAACTCGTCGGAAAGTAATTCTGATAACAGCGGCAGTTCTACTGACGCCTCCGATCAATCTGCAAACAGCAGCGGTTCCGGAAAACCGGTCAACAAAGGCGGGGCCGGATTAAAAAACTCCACTCCACCCGATGTGAATGCACAACTTGCGGATGCCGAGAAATCGTTTCAGGCTTCGCAATACAGCGATGCCCGCTATTCGCTGCAGCAGGCCTTGCGCGGAATCGAAATTCAGCTTGGAAGAGAACTCCTGACTTCACTTCCCTCCGCCGTTTCAGGCTTGCAGAAAGATACTACCCAGGATAAAGTAATGAGTACCAACTGGGGTTGGAACAATTTAACGATACAACGGGTTTATTCAGATCAGAAAGATAAGCAACTCACAGTTACAATAGGCAACAACTTATTGTATTCGGGATTGGTGAATGCCTACTTTAATAATGCATACGGTATGCAGGCAGATGCCGACAATCAAAACGTGAAGCAAACGAAGGTTAAAGGCAACAAGGCGATCATTGAATATGATGACAGTAAAGGATACTCCCTGATTGTTCCCATCGGCCAGTCGTCGATGATCGTTTGGGAAGCCATCAATTTTGCCAATGAAGATGAAGTGATGGCAGCGGCTAACAGTTTCGATATTGATTCCATCAAACAAAACCTCGGAGAAAAATAATTAATAATCTTATTTAAGTTTTATGAAAATGAAAAAACTTCTTTTGTTTTCCGCAGCACTGATGCTTGCAAACCTTTTATTTGCCCAGGAATTTTCTACCCAGCTTGCCTCGGCCAAAACCGCCTATTCTGCAGGAAAGCTGGCCGATGCACATTTTTCACTCGAACAGGCGATGCAGGAAATCGACATGATTGTCGGTAAGGAAATTCTGAAAGTGTTGCCTGAAAAGATGGGCGATTCAACCCTCGATCCGAAAGAGGATCATGTAATGGCCAATGTTGGATTTTTGGGCGCCACCATCCACCGTTCGTACGGTACTAATGGATCACAGGTTGAAATCATCAGTAATTCACCAATGATTGCAACCCTTAATTCCTTCCTAAATATGCCGATCCTCGGCGGTATGATGCGCAATGAAACGACCAAGGTTGTAAAGATTCAGGGTTATAAGTCAAGGCTTGAGAAAACCGGCGACAATGAAAACGGAAAGCCGAATTACACGCTCCAGGTACCGTTTAATAATGCGCTGTTGTCGATAACCGCCGACGGTATGACAGAAAAGGATGTAATGGCATTTGCCGATGGCATTCCAATGGAAAAAATTGCAAAAATGATACAATAGAAATTTATTTTGCAAATAGAAATGGCTGTGCAACCCGTTTGCACAGCCATTTTTCGTTTTATTGACCGTGTAGTAAATCGCCGGACGAACTTTTGCTGACTTCATTTGTCGAAAAAATTTTTATCCTGAGGCAACCATTCATGAAATTTCACCGTTTAACTTTTCTTCAAATTCATCTTAATACACACGCGTATGAACAAAAATATTTTACTCTCGGCTTTGCTTCTGCTGTTGATTCCGATGGTGTCAGAAGCAAAAATCTGGACGGTGGAAGTTGCAAATTATCAATTCAGTCCTTCTGCATTAAACGTAACCGTCGGTGATACCGTTCGTTGGGTTTGGAAGTCCGGCAGCCATACCACTACTTCTACCGGCGTTCCTGCCGGTGCTCAAACCTGGGATTCGCCCATAAATTCCGGAGCGGGCTCTTATGATTATGTCATCCAGGTAGCAGGGAATTATTCTTATTGGTGTATTCCGCATGCCCCCGATATGGCAGGAACGATCACCGCTTCGGGTAGTCTTCCCGTGGTTTTCCTTGGCTTTTCAGTCAGCCCGGGACCCGGTAATTCCAGTGCCAAACTCAATTGGTCCACTGCTTCCGAAGAGAACATCACCGGATTCAATTTGAAGAAAAGCACCGACGGTAAAACATTTGAAGAATTTGCAACGGTACCATCTGCCGGAAATTCTTCACAGCCGCGGTCATACACAGAAATGGATTACAATATTGCGGGCTTTGCTTACATTTATTATATGATAGAAGTAGTGGAGAAAGATGGAACCGTAAGCCGGTCAGATATTCAAAAATTCAGAAATCCGGGCATCGCTCAAAAGCTGATTACGAGTATTAGTCCGAATCCGGTTTCGCAATCCAGACACCTGATGTTGCAGTTTACGGCCGATAAATCCAGCGTTATGCTCGTTCAGATATTTGATGCATCAGGAAAGCTGGTGAAAGAAGTCAAAATGCAGGCATATGCGGGTATAAATGATGGTCATCTTCATCTTGGAGGCATTTCTCCCGGGGTTTACAGAATCGTTTTCAGGTTGGATGATTTGAAGGAAACCCACACAATTGTAGTTCAATAAGATGATGGTAATTAATGGTTTGCTTTCCGGGGTTTAAAACAAAAGGTAGCATGTATCTTTTCATGCTGCCTTTTTTCTAAAGAAAATGGAGGAAAAGAATAGTGGTCGCTTTATCGGCTGAAAAAAATTTTTAAACTTATTCCTTTTTAGGCAACCATTTTTTCAACAGGCCGTTTTCTATTGTAGATTTAAAAATATTTATAAAAAAGGTTTTGCAGCAGCTACTTACGATAGTAAAAGGATGCATGAACAACGAAGCGAAATGTCAGAAGTTGTTGTACGACAAGTATCTTCATTTTGCGCTTAAGATTTCGTTTCGTTACGTTCATTCATTTGAGAATGCCGCACTCGCTGCCAACGATGCCTTTGTAAAAATTTTTAAAAGCTTTAAAAGTTTTGAGATCAGGGATCCGGAAAATATTGAAATAATCATCCTCGGATGGATCAAAAGGATCGTTATTAATGCTTCAATCGATTTCATGAGCCGGGAAAACCTGGTACCACAGCATACTGAAATTTCAGACAACGTCTGGAGAAAGCCTGCTGCCGGACAAACAGGTGAAAACCAGTTGATGTATAAAGAATTGATCATGCTGATCAGGAAGCTTAGCCCGGCCTACCGGGTGGTTTTTAACCTGTACGTAATCGACGGATTTTCGCACCAGGAGATCGCCAAAATGCTGGGAATTTCCGTAGGTACTTCCAAATCTAATCTTTCAAAAGCAAGAACGATTCTGCAAAAACATTTTATACAAGATAATAACGGAAATGCTTTATGTTTTACATAAAGGAAGACGATATGGACGGATTATTCCGAAAGGCCGCTGAAGATTATCAGCTGAATGCTGATAAGGCAGCGGACTGGAACAGCGTATACAATGCGCTGCAGGAAGACAAATCTGTATCGCCCGACAATAACGATAAAAAGAAAAAACGGAAAAGGCGCTTTATTTTCTGGCCCTTTCTGCTGGCAATGCTTTTGGTTCCGGTCTCCTATTTTTGGATTCAGTCTGATTATTCGGAAAACAGTCCAAAAGAAGTTGCAGCTACCCAAAAATGGCAAAAAACAGATCAGAAAGAAATGCCGGAATTAACCGCCACAGTCGAAAAGAATCCCGGGGATAACAAAACAGAAACGGCGGTTGATGCAAACACCCACATCGGTCTTTCATCAAACAGAAGCCGTTCGATTAAAGGGAAAAATGTAGTTGAAGTTGAAACGGCTAAAAATGTTGGAATTGAAACTTCCACAAGAGAAATCTTAATCCAAAACAAGCCGGGAAAACAGGAGATGCCGATGCAACCTGACAGTGGATCTAATTATCGTGATGAAACGAATGAAAGGATAAATGATCTGCTGCTAAGGGATAGCCTGACCAAGAAACCTTCATCGGTTGAAGTTGTCAAAATAAAGAGTAGCGATTCAATTCCACGCGTTGATCCGCCCGTTAAACGCAATGAGCGGCGGTTAAGAGAATCCTTTTTCTACGCCGGCGTTGTCGCTGCACCTGATCTGAGTTTTGTAAAATTTCAGAAAACCTCTGATCCGGGTTTTAGTCTTGGCATTACCGCCGGCTATCGGATCAATCGTAACTTTTCGGTAGAAACCGGATTGTTGTTTGACAAGAAGAAATACTATACGGCGGGCAAGTATTTCGATAAAAGCAGTGTTTCTTATCTTCAAAACAGCGACCTGCTAACCGTGGATGGGTATTGCAATATGCTTGAAATTCCATTAAACTTCCGGTACCATTTTCCCCCGAAAAAAGACCATTCGTTTTTTGCAGGAGCAGGAACTTCTTCTTACCTCATGAGAAAAGAAAATTATGACTACAAATATATTTATGACGGAGAACTGGGAGAGAGCAGCCATGCGTATGAAAGCTCGTCGAAGCACTGGTTTTCGATGCTCAATTTGAGTGCAGGATATGAATTGCAGCTTGGAAGTAAAGCCTTCTTAAGAGTGGAACCTTATTATAAGACACCGCTCGGAAAGGTAGGCCGGGGGCGGCTTCCCCTTTCGAGTACGGGAATAAACTTCAGCCTTTCGCGTAGAATTCCTTGATGACTGAATTTTAAAATTTAAGAGATGCGAAAAAATAAAAAGCGTTTTTTCCTTGTGGCAGGCGTATGCCTCGTTCTCGCTGCCGGTTACGGTTTTTACCTGTATCAGAAACCGAGAAGCGGCGTTGAAAACATAAAGGCAGACATAAAAATAGCCGCAACAGATCTGTACAATCATTTTTCAACCAATGAGGCCGAAGCAAACACGAGATATTTAAACAAAGTACTGCTGGTTGAAGGAACCATTGCCGACGATGTTGTGAATAAGCAAAAGCCGATAATACTACTGTATGGCGGTCCGATGGGAAATGTCAATTGTGAAATCATGAATGTGGATGCCGGCGTCCTGAAACAGTTAAAGAAAGGTAATCCCGTTGTCATTAAAGGCAGATGTGCCGGCTTCTTGGCGGATGTAAACCTGGTGGATTGTGTGGTGAAATAACAGACGGAAAAGTCTTAAAAGAAGTTGTCAAGGATAAAATATCCCAATATGAATAAATTCTTTCTTATATCAGCGACGCTGATCTTTCAATTGACTTCCTGCTCAAAATCAAGCGAAGACAGATTGCAAAATCCCGTTCTCTGCGACACCACCGATGTGCAATATAAAGCCGATGTTTTACCGGTTATTGCTGCCAACTGCTATCGCTGTCACGGAGCTGGAATCGAAGAAGGAGACGTCAACCTCGAAGGATATGATAATCTGAAGGCATATGGTGAAAACGGAGATCTGGTAGGCGTAATTTCTCACAGTTCCGGATATCCGCCAATGCCGCAGGATGGGGACAAATTATCGGATTGTGCAATTGCAGTTATTACTGCCTGGGTAAATGAAGGAATGCCAAACAATTAACAACCATATAATATGAAGAATCACACCTCAAAGATCTTCGCCTTTCTCGTTCAGTTTCTGGTATTGTATTCTGCAAATGCGCAGATCTTTTCTACACGAACCGGCTTTGCCGGCTTTTACTCCAAAACGCCTTTTGAAGACATTAAAGCAGAAAATAACCAGGTGTTTGCAGTGATGGATCTGGATAAAAAATCAGTTGCATTCGCGATGCTCATGAAAGGCTTTTTGTTTAGAAAGGAACTGATGCAGGAACATTTCAATGAAAACTACGTTGAAAGTGATAAGTATCCTAAAGCAACTTTCAGCGGCAGTTTTCCAGAGGAAATTGACCCGTCAAAAAATGCAGACTATACCATCCATCTCACCGGAACCCTCACCCTTCACGGCGTTTCAAAGCCTTTTTCCACAACTGCCTCGTTGGAGATGAAGGATAATGTATTAACCGGCGTTTCAAAATTTCAGCTGCTTCCGGGCGATTTCGATATTACGATTCCCGGTCTTGTGAAAGATAAGATCGCGAAGCAGATAGACGTAGTGATCAAAGCTGTTCTAAAGCCATCCAATTAAATTCAGTTTTTATGAAAACGGGTCTTATAATGTTGTTTAACTTATCTGTCATTTGCTGTGCCGCACAGGATTCGGCTTTACTTAAAATGCTCGACGATTCTATTACGAATGCTCCTGCAAAAAATTTTGTCACCGGCACCTTCAAAGGCACCTACATCATCAATACCCAGTCTGTAGAAGCACCGGCAAAAAATGTCTTATTGTTTCTTGTGATGCACCGCTTCGGTAAAATAAATGACGGAGCTTATCAATTTTTTGGACTGGATAATGCTACGATGCGGCTTGGTTTCGACTACGGCATTACAGACCGGCTCTCAATAGGCATCGGAAGGAGCTCGTTTCAAAAAACATTTGACGGTCACCTAAAATATAAGCTGATCCGGCAAACGAACACCAGTCCGCTAACCATCGCCGTTTTCGGCGGAATCTACCACACCACACTGCGGTACGACGACAAAGATTATCTGAATGCAACCCTTCGAACCAGCTATGACCTCGAATTGTTGTTGGCGCGGAAATTTACCCGAAACTTTTCTCTGCAACTGACGCCTTCCTATCTCCATTATAATCTCGTACCGACCGTAAACGATAAAAATGATGTATTCGCTCTCGGGCTCGGAGGAAGAATGCTTTTGACAAGGCGCATCAGTGTAAATGCGGAATATAACTATCTGCCGCCCGGACAAGTTAAATCTTCCACCGTGTACAGTTCATTATCAGCGGGGATTGATATTGAAACCGGAGGACACGTTTTTCAATTGCATATAACCAATTCGCATGGTATGGTAGAACCGCTTTTCCTCGGGAAAACCGATGGT
This sequence comes from Bacteroidota bacterium, assembly GCA_023423835.1. GTDB lineage: Bacteria > Bacteroidota > Bacteroidia > Chitinophagales > Chitinophagaceae > JAFAEW01. The sequence continues at coordinate 24,924 of JAFAEW010000067.1, forward strand.
AGCTGGGGTAAAGGCGATATTTATTTTGGATTCAATATTTCCAGAAATTTCAATCTCAATAAGCATTGATAGCTTACATTTTGAAGAAGAAAGGCTGCACCGAAAAGCCGGTACAGCCTGTAATTTTTTAGCAAAAATTCCTACTGACCGGAGACTTCCGGCTGCCCGATTTTCTCTAAATTTTCGAGCGTTTCCCTGACTTCCTTTATACTGTAGAAACGATAAACCTCGGGCTCTTGTCCGTCCTCGGCGGCAATGGAAGAAATTTTGTGATATGGTCCGATGATAACAGCGTTGGTATTCGCGGTGATCTTCGCACTGCTGTATGGCAGAATGAAAAAAGTGGAACTGCTTCCCGAAGTGTTTCCGGCCACAAGATTCTTCAGGCTATCAACACTTCGTTGAATGTCTTCTGTGGTATATGATCTTTTCGCTTCGCCGGCTGTCGAAAATTTTTGGTATCCGCCAATGATGGTGTCTGCTGCTTTCGCATTCACGATATAATATCCGGGATCGGGAAATTGCAGGCTTTTATTTCCTCCCGGTCCATTCAGTTCGAGCGTTACATTGTCAGAATAATCCAACGAGTTTTCGAGGTGACCGGACTTGTCTTTTTCAGTAATGGTTTTGGCCTCTTTATCGATAACAGCGCCCTTATTGGAATATACAATTATCTTTCTCGGTTCATTCTTACAACTGAACAGGAGGAGGCAGAGAGCCGGTATCCATAATTTTTTGATCGTCATAGTTGAAAGGCATTAAAAAAGGTTTCCCATTTCTGAGAAACCTAATAAAATCTGAATTAATTATCTGTTTGTCTTTGCTTCAGCATAATTTTCTGCCACTTTTGCCCAGTTTACAACATGCCAGAAATTGGATAAATACTCTGGCCGGCGGTTTTGATATTTCAAATAATAGGCGTGTTCCCAAACGTCAACGCCCCATACCGGCGTTCCCTTTGTTTCGGCCACGTCCATCAAGGGATTATCCTGATTGGGTGTAGATGTCACTTCAAGCTTTCCACCATCGGTAACGATCAGCCATGCCCATCCGCTTCCAAATCTTGTAGCGCCGGCAGCGGCGAATTTTTCTTTGAAAGCATCCAGGCTTCCGAAAGAGGATTTTATTGCCTCTGCTAGTTCGCCTGTCGGTTCTGTTGAAGCATGGGGCGCCATGATCTCCCAAAAAAAGCTATGATTCCAATGTCCTCCACCGTTATTTCTGATGGCCGGTGACAATTGTCCGGCATGTTTAATCAGCTCTTCAAGGCTTTTTTCCTCATTCGGTGTACCCGCTATTGCTTTATTCAGATTATCCACATACGCTTTATGGTGTTTGTCATGATGAATTTCCATTGTCTGCTTGTCAATATACGGCTCCAATGCATCGTAAGCATAGGGAAGAGCCGGAAGTGTAAATGCCATAGTAATTAATTTTAAGATTAACTCAATTAATAGATGGTTACAAATTTACTGATTTGAAATTTAATCGTATCACAAAAACAATTATGTTTCCTTTTTCGAAAACGGGTCACGCATATTGTCAGATGCAGCTGATTTATGCTTCTCCGGTTTTTTCCCGAACCACACGGTTTAAAAATTTCAGCCGGCTGAAGATCAGGATTCCGCCGATGAAGGCTGAGATTACCAACAGCAGAAAGAACATTTTCTTATCCGTAAAATTATCCCAGAAGCTTGTCATAACCCCGGCGATCTTTCCACCGATGGAAGTCGATAAAAACCATCCGCCCATCAGAAGGGCCGTTAGCCTCGCCGGCGCCAGTTTGGATACCAGCGATAATCCTATCGGACTTAAAAAGATCTCACTCACCGTGAATACGCCATAGGTGGCCCACAACCAGTAAGGCGAGGTTTTATATTCATAAACTGAGGGAACCGACATGATTGCAAACACCATTACCAACGACGACAATCCTGAGATAAATAAAGCCATTCCGAATTTTGTAGCCGTGGTAGGCTCCTTTCCGCGCTTTCGCAGGTATCCGAAAAAAGGAACAAATATCAGCGTCAAAACAACAATGAACAACGGGTTTATCGATTGAAACAATTCGGTATTGGCGAGCTTTTCGCTCCCGTTTGGCCATTCATCTTTTGGAACATTATTAAAATACGGATCGGGACCCATCACCTGAACGACGTGCGTATTTTTGTCAACAATATTTCCATCGCTCAGCTTTACAAGATCACCCTGCAAAGTTTCTGCTACGGGAGAGAAATCCTTTACATCCCTGAAATACTCATCCACCTTATTTACCAATCTTGGTGTATCACTTACGGTTTGAAGAAATCCGATCTTTCCCGCGGCTTTTTCCATAGTGGGAGAAACCGTTCTGTCGGTATGCTTTTGTGCCCAGAGGGTTAAACCGGTAGAATTCTGGTTATAGATGGTCCAGAAAATGATTGAAATGGCAAAGATGAAAAGCAATGCGCCGATGCCTTTTTTATCGGTGCCCCTTGCGCGGATATAAAGTGAAATATAGAATGCGATGATCGGAAGACAGGCAAAAATAAATGCGTCATTCGACTGGCTTCCCATAATGGTGGTTCCAAAAAGCAGGGACGGAACGATCCACCCGATGATTGCCGCTATGATGGCCGGAAGAAAAACGTACCCGAAGATCTTTCCGATGGGCATATCTTCCGCCTCTTTTTGTTTGTGCACTTCGCCCGGCCTAACGTCTTTCAGGTGAGTAGCAAGAATGATGAGTCCGATCACCAATCCTACGCCTGCAGCGGCAAAAGCGTATCCCCATCCGTATTGGTTGCGGAGATAAGCGGCCACGAAATTGCAAACGAGTGCGCCCACATTTATCCCCATATAAAAGATGTTGTAAGCGTTGTCCTTCAATGGTTTCAGATCAGCGCGATTGTAAATATTTCCGAGCAAAGTGGAAATGTTGGGTTTGAAAAATCCATTGCCGATAATAATTAATCCCAGGGAAATATACAGGGCCGTATTTCCCGGGATTGCAAGGCCAAAATATCCCAACGCCATCAGCGCGCCACCAATGAAAATTGATTTAATGTATCCAAGATAGCGGTCGGCTATCAATCCTCCTATAAAAGGTGTGAGGTAAACAAGGGCGATAAAGGTTCCAACCACATCGGCTCCCATTTTCTCAGACATTCCCTTACCACCGGTCTTCTGATCAATCAGGTACAACAGCAAAATTCCCACCATCAGATAATAGGCAAACCTTTCCCACATCTCCGTCAAAAACAAAACATATAACGAACGCGGATGCTTGCCTTTTTGAGAAACGGCTTCTTTCATAAAAGTTGTTTAAATTAAAAATTCATTGAGGAAAATAACAACCCTCAAAATAACGATAAATTCGAATTCTGATTTTATTTTTCCTGAAAGCATTTACTTTCGCTGCTCATTAATATTTTTTCAGGATGAACGTTTTAATTCTTGGATCGGGTGGAAGAGAACATGCACTGGCATGGAAAATCCGCCAAAGCCTTTTGTGCGACCGGTTATTCATTGCACCCGGAAATGCCGGCACCTCAAAAGAAGGAGAAAATGTGAACATCGGTATTAATGACTTCCCATCCATCAAAACCTTCTGTGTTGAAAACAAAATCAACCTCCTGGTCATTGGTCCGGAAGAACCGCTCGTAAACGGAATTGTCGACTTTTTAAGAGACCAGGTTGAATTGAAAGAACTGATTCTCGTTGGGCCTTCGGCTTCGGGGGCAAGACTGGAAGGCAGCAAAGCGTTTTCGAAAGCATTTATGCATCGCCATAATATTCCTACTGCATCTTATGCCGGGTTTGATAAGGGAAGTTTTGAAGACGGAAAAAGATATATTGCGGATCAAAAATTTCCGCTCGTATTGAAAGCCGACGGACTCGCGGCAGGAAAAGGCGTTGTTATCGCCCATTCGGCAGCAGAGGCATTGGAAGTTTTTGAGGAAATGCTGCTGAAAGATGCGTTTGGAAAAGCAGGCGCAAAGGTGGTGATAGAATCTTTTCTCGACGGCATCGAATCGAGTGTCTTTATTCTCACCGATGGAAGGGAATACAAAATCATCGGACATGCAAAAGATTATAAAAAAATAGGAGAAAACGAAACCGGTCCCAATACCGGTGGAATGGGCTGCGTTAGCCCGGTTCCTTTTATGGACAGTATGTTCTTTAAAAAGGTGGAAGAAAATATCATTGTTCCAACCATCAAAGGATTGCAGGAAGAGGGGATTGATTATAAGGGATTTTTATTTTTCGGATTGATGAAAGTGGGCGATGAACCTTTTGTGATAGAATACAATTGCCGAATGGGTGATCCGGAAACTGAAGTTGTGATGCCACGGTTGAAAAATGATCTGCTCCAACTTTTTATTGACCTCGAAAAGAATCAGCTTTCTACCACCGATGTCGCATTCGATACAAGGGCTTGTGCAACCGTTATGGCGGTTAGTGGCGGCTATCCGGGAAAATATGAAAAAAATAAACCGATCCGATTTCCGGAAGAACAACCGGATGCTGACACCATCGTCTTCCATGCAGGAACCATGGGACTGGACGATCAAACGGTTACAAATGGCGGAAGGGTAGTGGCGGTAAGTTCTTTTGGTGATTCGATTGGCGAAGCGGTTCAACATTCTTTGCGCTACATTTCGAAAATAGAATTTGAAGGCATGTATTACCGGCGCGATATCGGATTCGAATTTCTTTGAGTATCAGGCTGTTGTAAAAATGTTGAAAACTTCTTTGCCTGGTTTACCGGTTTTGCATCTTTTCTTTGCTAATTCTGCATGGAAATAAAATCGGGCAGTATGGATGGTAAAGGGCTGGATAGCAGCCTGTTGAGCAGTTGAATTACAAAAACGGAAGTAAGAAAATGACGATGAGAAATAAAGCAAGCGTAAAAATCGTTCCCTTGTTGATGAAAAACAGGTTTCTTATCCTTTGTTATTTCAGTTTATTTACTTCAATTTTGCACGCATTCTAACTAATATAAAATAAGCGAATTTAATATAATGGGAATTTTCAATTTTTTTACTCAGGAGATCGCGATGGATCTGGGAACAGCCAACACCCTCATTATTCATAACGAAGAAATAGTGGTAAATGAGCCGTCCATTGTGGCACTGAACCGTAACAATCTGAAGGAGGTTTTGGCCGTGGGAAAACGTGCCCTTATGATGCACGAAAAAACCCACGAGAGCATCCGTACCGTGAGGCCGTTGAAAGATGGTGTAATCGCCGATTTCAACGCGGCGGAACTGATGATCAGGGAAATGATCAAAATGATCTATCCTAAAAAACCGCTTTTTCCGCCGAGCTGGAGAATGATGATCTGTATCCCGAGCAGCATTACTGAAGTTGAAAAACGTGCGGTAAGAGACAGTGCTGAACAGGCCGGAGCGAAAGAAGTCTATTTACTGCATGAGCCGATGGCCGCCGCATTAGGAATTGGAATCGATGTGGAAGAGCCGGTTGGAAATATGATCATTGATATTGGCGGCGGAACCACCGGCATCACCGTGATTGCGCTTGCCGGAATCGTTTGCGATCAGTCGATCCGCGTGGCAGGGGATGAATTTACGGCCGATATTATGGAAGCTCTTCGCCGTTACCATAGCCTGTTGATCGGTGAAAGAACAGCGGAACAAATCAAGATCCAGATAGGGAGTGCAATGAAAGACCTGGAAACGCCTCCCGATGATCTTCCCGTAAACGGACGCGACCTGGTGACCGGTATTCCCAAACAAATCATGGTAAGTTACCAGGAAGTAGCCGAAGCATTGGACAAATCTATATTCAAGATTGAAGAAGCAATTCTGAAGGCATTGGAAACGACGCCTCCTGAACTTGCCGCAGATATTTATCGTCGCGGTTTGTATTTGACCGGCGGCGGCGCTCTGTTAAGGGGACTGGATAAACGTTTGAGTCAAAAAATAAAATTACCTGTTCATATTGCCGATGATCCACTGAAAAGCGTTGTGAGAGGCACCGGCCTTGCGCTGAAAAATTATCAGCGTTATCCGTTTGTGATGAGATGATGTATTCTGTTTTTATTACCATTAAAATATCGTTGTAGTTTCCCTTTCAATGGATAAACAGGAGGAATTCCGTTCATGCGCAATATTTTTCTTTTCATAAGGCAGTTTTTTCACCTCCTCCTATTCTTTGTTTTGGAAGGAATCGGAATTTATATCCTTGTTACCTACAACAAAACACACCAGGCCTTTTTGGGCGAAAAAGCCAATGAGGTAACCGGTGTGATTAATGAAAAATACAACGCAATAGAATATTATTTTCATCTTAAAAGCACCAACGATTCACTCGTTAGAGAAAATGCGAGGCTGCATAATCTTTTGCCCGGCAGTTTTGAAAGCGCCGACACCGGCCACCTTGTTTTTATCGATTCCCTCGCTTTTGACAGTCTGAAAACCAGGAAATTCAACTTTCTCGAGGCCAAAGTGGTAAACAATTCCGTAAGTCTCGAAAACAATTACATCACCATCCATCGGGGCAGCGGGCAAGGTGTTACAACCGATATGGGCGTGATCGGTCCCGACGGAATTGTGGGAAAGGTGATTCTCGTGAGTGAAAATTACAGCCGCGTAATGAGCCTCCTCAACCGGAAAAGCAAGGTTTCTGCCATGCTTAAAAAAGGACTTTTCATCGGAGACGTAGAGTGGGATGGCGTAAATCCCGACTATGTGCTCATGAATAAAGTGCCGATCCGTGCAAAACCCCAACCGGGCGATACGGTTCTTACGAGTAACGTTTCAGAAAAATTAAGCTTTCCTCCCGGAATTATGATTGGAACAGTAGCAGAAGTGTTGCCCGATCCAACAAGTTCCTATTTTTATACCCTGAAATTGAAGACAGCAACCAATTTTTATTCATTACAATATGTTTATCTCACAGAAAATGTTCAGTGGGAAGAACAAAAAAAGCTGGAAGCAAAAACTCCGAAAGACTGATGGGAATGCTGTTTAAAAATATTATCCGTTTCATTTTATTTATTCTCGTGCAGGCGTTTGTGCTCGATAAAGTACCACCCTTGCACCAATATGTAAAGCCGATTTTATATTTCCTCTTCATCCTGTGGCTTCCTTTCAGCATCAATCGCGGATGGCAAATGATCATCGCGTTTGTATTCGGACTCTGCATGGATTATTTTTCCGGTACGCCCGGCTTTCATGTAATTCCCTCGGTTTTGATCGCTTACCTGCGGCCATTTCTGTTGAATGTACTGCTTCCGCAGGATTCTGATGAATACAGCTATCAGGAGCCGAGTATCAGAAGTATGGGCGGCATGCCTTATACCGTTTATGTATTGCTGCTTACCTTTATTCACAACGCCTGTCTCGTTCTGATCGAATGGTTGCAGTTTGGCGATTTTTTGTTTTTTATTGGAAAGGTTGCGGCTACAACCGCTCTCAGCCTGGTTTTGATCTTCATAACCGAATTGCTTTTCCCCCGGCAGGCTAAGTTCAAAACAAATACCGCCTGATCAGAATGAGTTGAATGGAGTCTCTTCAACCTGTCCGTTTCTTCCTGGCATCAATTTTTAATCTTTTAATCTAAAAAGAAGAGATATGGAAGACAAAAATAAGCAAGGCCGGAATTCCTCAGACGACGACAATTACAATGATTCTGAAGGGAAAAGGGAAGATGCGACTGAAAAAGGGAACAACGCTAAAAATGCGGTTTATACAAACGGAAGTGCTGCCCAACAGCAGATTGAACGCGATAAAAAGCCGGGTGAAGATGAAGATGTCTTCGACAACGGTTTGAATGTTCCCCTAACCGATACTACCGCCTCCTGGAATGAAGATGAAGAGGATAACCGGGTGGACTAATCTTATTTCAACTTCTGTCCGCATAGTTTCAACCTGCTTTACTTTCTAATCAGGAAGATAGGAAAGCTAGGCAGGGATTTTATGTTTCTGAATTTCTGCGCTAAACCTCCCCGATTTCTGCCACCTTCCGCATTCGAATGGCAATTTCTTTCAATCCAAAACCAGAATCCTGATTATTTGTTGAAAAGGAAGAGTATCGTTCTGCCACGATCGATTTCCTCCCGCACCCTATTGCCTTTGATCTCTCTTATTCGTTCGTTTTGCCAAACAAATCACCACATTTTTCCGCTTCCGCCGTTCATCCCTAAATATTTACCGTTCCTAATTATAAATAGTAGTTGGTTTCGCATAGTACCTACCTTTGACTTGTAATTATTTAAAACAAGTACTGTAAAAAGATAAGGAGGTTATTATGAAAAAGACCATCATCAGTTCCGCTCTCATCATTTGTATGACAATTTTGGTGTTCAACCGTCAGATTTCAGAATGCATCTGGCCTGAAAAGCCGGTAACCAAAAACGTAAGCCTTGCCATCTCTGCGGACGACAATTATCATTTATCAGCTTACGAACATTCAAAAGCCACTGTGCATGTTGGTATCTTCAAAATCGTGAAGGGAAAGCAAAGCCTGGTTTGGGAAAAGGATTTTGACACCCTTTTGTTGAAAGATTACCCGGAAAACGGTAACGCCATCCGGCATAACATCACCATTCCCAAGGTGTATGAAAAAAGGGAAGACCTTATCATTCGCTATAAGATCACCTACAACAGTAAAGGAAATATTGTAGAACTGAAAAACGGATCATTTTTCCCCGAAGGAAAAAGCACCGATCTCCTGACAATTAAAATCTAAGGTTAGCATAAACAGGATAGAAAAGCTGTTCGCGGAGGCGGATGGCTTTTTTTTTGATTAGATCTTTCTGCCTGAAGTAACTGTCTCCTCGCGGTATTTCAGTGGAACAATTGGAATGATAACAAAAACGATACTTCATCCATGGGAAAACCGTGAAATGAAAATACAGAGACAGGCGATTGGTATAAAACGATAAACTACTTAATTTACATTATGCAACAACCAAGAGTGATTCTAAACAACGGACTTCAAATGCCTTTATTGGGGTTTGGGGTGTATAAAATGCATGGAAAAGAAGCCGAAACAGCAATTGAAACCGCCATTAAAACCGGCTACCGGCTGATAGATACTGCGGCCGCCTATGGAAATGAAAAACAGGTAGGAAATGCAATCCGATCATCGGGCATAAACAGAAATCACCTTTTTGTAACCACCAAAGTTGAAAATAAAGACCAGGGTTACGATTCCACTCTTAAAGCTTTCGACGAAAGTATGAAAAGGCTTAACATCGAATACATCGATCTTTATTTGATTCATTGGCCTATTAAAGGCAAACGGGAAGAAACCTGGAAAGCATTGGAAAAGTTGTATTCCGAAAAAAGGGTAAGAGGGATCGGCGTTTCAAATTACCTGCTACCTTTTTTAACCGAATTAGCCGGTAATTCCAATACCCTTCCTTTGGTAAACCAGCTGGAGTTTTCACCTTTTCTTTATCTGAAGGACGAACTGAATTATTGCAGAACGCACCGGATTCAATTGCAATCTTACAGTCCTCTTACACGAACTAAAAAGTTTGACCATCCCGGGTTATTGTCGCTGGCAAAAAAATACGGAAAAACGCCGGCTCAGATCATTCTGCGATGGAATATACAGTTGGGTGTTTCGGTTATCCCAAAATCGGCTCATCCGGAGCGGATCAGGGAAAATTTCAATATTTTTGATTTTTCCATTTCTCCGGAGGATATGAAAACCGTCGAATCCTTTGATGAAGGCTTTCGGGTAGTAGAAAGTCCGATGGGAATGTTTTAATCTGACCAGATATTCATTATGTCAAAAGCCGCTTTTTCTATTCTTTTCGCCTTGATTTCCATTGTCATTGGTTGCTCTTCTCCTCCAACAAAAGATCCCCATGTTGTAATAAAAACCGGCTGGGGCGATATTGAAGTGGAACTGTATCCTGAGAAAGCACCAAAAACCGTGGCTGCTTTTCTCTCCTATATAGATTCGGGCTTGTATAAAAAGGCCAGTTTTTACCGCGTCTTAAATGATGAAAATCAGTTCACCGGCGTTCCGCATGCTTTCCTGATCCAGGGAGGCATCTGGCAAACCGATCATTCCAGGGCTGTTTCTGTGCCGGGGGTGCCGCATGAAAGCACCAGGGAAACCGGAATTCTCCATACCAACGGCACCATTTCACTCGCAAGGGAAGCGCCGGGAACCGGCGGAACCGAATTCTTTATCTGTATCGGGGATCAGCACGGGTTTGATTTTGGGGGAGATAATAATCCTGACGGGCAAGGAAATGCGGCATTCGGCCGGGTAGTAAAAGGAATGGAAGTGGTAAAAAAGATTTACCATCAGCCTGAATATAATCAACGTTTTGATCCTCCTGTTTCAATCGATAAGATTGTAAGGAAATAATGATCGACCGGATCGCTATCATTTGTTGATAATCATTCATCATTCATTCAGAATCCTCTTACCTTTGCCGCAACCGGAAAAGTTCCTTCTAAAAAAACCGGAATTTGATAAAAATGGAAGTTACAGTAAAAACAGCCGAAGAATTAAGACTCACACCGGAAGAATTTGAATTGATCAAAAAGAAACTCGGACGAACGCCCAATTTCACCGAACTCTGTGCTTTCAGTGGGATGTGGAGTGAGCATTGCAGTTATAAAAATTCGATCAAATGGTTGAAAACCCTGCCCAGAAGTGGTGGCAGAATGCTCGTGGCCGCAGGGGAGGAGAACGCCGGTTTGATGGACATTGGCGACGGCTTTGGTGTCGTTTTTAAAATTGAAAGTCATAATCATCCCAGTGCAATCGAACCTTTTCAGGGCGCTGCCACGGGAGTAGGTGGTATTCAACGCGACATATTTACGATGGGGGCAAGGCCGATTGCATCGCTCAACAGCTTGCGGTTTGGAAGTCTGAAAGATCGCAAAACGCATCGTCTTTTGGCGGGCGTGGTGAAAGGGATTGGTCATTACGGCAATTGTTTCGGCGTGCCGACAGTGGCGGGTGAGGTGTATTTCGAAGACTGTTATCATACCAATCCACTCGTGAATGCCATGAGTGTGGGCATTGTGAAAACCGGGAAAACGGTAAGTGCCATTGCTGAAGGTGAAGGAAATCCGGTGTTTTTTGTGGGAAGTGCAACCGGGAAAGACGGGATTGGAGGCGCTTCGTTCGCGTCAGCAAACATTACCGATGAAAGTGTGGAAGAATTACCGGCTGTGCAGGTGGGCGACCCGTTTCAGGAGAAAAAACTTTTGGAAGCCTGCCTGGAGATTATTGAAACCGGAGCGGTTATGGGGATGCAGGATATGGGTGCCGCCGGCATCATTTGCAGCACGGCCGAAATGAGTGCGAAGGGAAGATCAGGTATGCGGATCGATCTCGATAAAGTTCCTACCCGTCAGCAAAATATGAAAGCCTGGGAATTATTGCTGAGCGAAAGCCAGGAAAGAATGCTGCTTGTAGTGAAAAAAGGAAGGGAAGAAGAAGTCATCGGCATTTTCAAAAAATGGGATCTTCCCTGCAATGAAATTGGTGAGGTTACCAACGACGGATTGCTGAGATTTTTTATGGATGGCAAGCTCGAAGCAGAAATCCCGGCCGAAGAACTCGTATTAGGAGGAGGAGCTCCCCAATATACCAGGGAGTACAGTCGTCCCAAATACATGGACAAGATTGAAGCGTTTAATATCGACAAAATTGAAGACGTAACTGATCTCGCTGCAGCGGTTGAACAACTGATTAAAATTCCAAACATTGCCAATAAAAGATGGATTACCGTTCAATACGACAGCACGGTTGGAGCGGCCAATGCCAGCACCAATGCACCTTCCGATGCGGCTGTCGTTTTAATAAAGGGCACAGAAAAAGCATTGGCAATGACGGTCGATTGCAACAGCCGTTACACCTTCGCCGATCCGTATAAAGGAGCGATGATTGCAGTGGCTGAGGCCGCAAGAAACCTCGTTTGTACAGGATCAGAACCGATTGGCGTTACCAACTGTTTAAATTTCGGAAATCCCTACGATCCCGAGGTTTATTATCAGTTCGTAAAAGCGGTGGAAGGAATGGGTGATGCCTGCAGAAAATTCAATACACCCGTGACCGGCGGCAACGTGAGTTTTTATAATCAAAATCCAAATGGACCGGTATATCCTACGCCCACAATCGGAATGGTTGGGATAATTGAAGATCTCAAAGGCCGCATGACCTTACAGTTTAAGGAGGAGGGCGATATTATTCTTTTACTCGGACAGTCGCAGAATGATATTTCCAGCAGCGAATATCTCACGAAGATCAAAGGCGAAGAATTTTCTCCCTGCCCGTATTTCGATCTCGATGAAGAATACCAGTTGCAGGTATTCGTTTCCACGCTCATTATGGACAAAAACATCAAGAGCGCTCACGACATCAGCGAGGGAGGATTGATCACTGCTTTGCTGGAGAAAGGCTTTTGCAAAAACCTCGGATTTGAGGTAACGGGAAATACCGACTTCAGAACCGACGCATTCTGGATGGGTGAATCGCAAAGCAGAATAGTTGTAAGCTGCAATCGCGACCAGGCTGAAACCGTAAAAGCCCGGGCGGCAAATGCAGGAATTGCGGTAACGGAATTAGGAAAAGTTACCGGCGGCGGCATATCTGTAAACGGTCAAAACTGGGGAAATATCAAAGAATGGAAGTTTAAATACGATACCGCAATCGAACAGATGCTCATGCAGTAAAGCTGATCTCCTCAATGCCGGGCTGGCAGGAGAATTGAATTTACATTCCACAGATCATACATATTTTTATGCAGGAAGATTTAACAGGAAAGGGAATCATGGTTACAGGAGCGGCCGGCTTTATTGGCAGCTGCATGGTGCAATATTTGAATGAAAAAGGCTTTGAAAATCTTTTACTGGTGGATAAGTTTCGGGAGACCGGTAAAGAAAAAAATTACGACGGCAAAAAATTCAGTTTCCTGATTGAAAGAGAGGAGTTGTTTGAATGGTTGGAAAACAACGATTTTCCCTTAAGCCTCGTGATTCATCTCGGAGCAAGAACCGACACCACCGAATTTAATTATTCTATACTCGAAGAACTGAACGTAGAGTATTCACAGGACATTTGGAATTATTGCACCATTAATAGTATTCCCCTCATCTATGCATCTTCGGCCGCTACTTACGGAAACGGCGAGGCCGGATATCTCGACAGCGAGGAGCTTATTAATGATCTTCATCCGCTCAATCCTTATGGAGAAAGCAAAAATGAATTTGATAAATGGGCTTTTCAACAGGTTAACGCTCCTCCCTGCTGGACCGGATTGAAATTTTTCAACGTCTATGGGCCTAACGAATACCACAAAAGAACGATGGCGAGTGTGATTTTTCATTCATTCAACCAGATCTTCAAAGATGGTGTTGCGAGGTTGTTTAAAAGCTATAAGGATGAATTCAAAGATGGCGAACAGGCAAGAGATTTTGTGTACGTGAAAGATGTTGTTGAAATCATCGATTGGATGGGAATGCTGATGATGCAGAATCAGTGGCCAAACCATCGAAACGGCTTGTACAATATCGGAACCGGAAAGGCGAGAACCTTTATTGATCTGGCCAAAGCAACCTTTGCTGCCCTTGATCTCCCCCCAAAAATTATCTTCATCGATATGCCTGAAGATATTCGCGAAACCTATCAGTATTTCACCCAGGCAGAGATCAACAAGTTAAGGTCTGCCGGTTATAATAAGCCATTTTATTCACTCGAAGACGGCGTAAATGATTATGTGCGGAACTATCTGAAAACCGGAAAGACCTGGTAGATAGCAGATTGAAATTTCCGCTGCTGTTTACATTCTTTCCCTGATAAACGCAATCAGCTTTTTATAAGCATCTTCGGTTGCGGCCTTATCGTAATTTGGATTACTTGGATTGGCAAAAGCATGCACCGCATCGTACCGGTAAACGTACAACTTCTTTCCGGCCGCTTGCATATTCTTCAAAAATTCATCCACCACTGCCGGCGTTATTCCCTGATCTTTATTGGCAAAGAACCCAATTACATCGCAGTTGAGTTTTCTTAATCGATCAACATTATCCTCCGGCATACCATAAAACATCACGCATCCTTTCACCTGATTTCCTCCCTCAATCGCTGCCTGCAGACTCCATGCGCCTCCGAAACACCATCCGATGGTAAATACCTTTGCATTTTTTCCTACATAATCGTATGCACCGTGAATGATCGACATGGCGCGGTCTGTGTTTACGGAGCGCACCAGTTTCGAAGCCTCTTCAGCCGTTGATGCCATGCGTTTATCATACAGATCGATCGCGATCACGTTTATTTTCAGGTCTTTTGACAGCTTTTCCGCTTCCTGTTTAATGTAGTCATTCAATCCCCACCATTCATGAAACACAAAAAGATAATTGTCTGAACGGGCGGGTGAAATGATTTCCCAGCCATATCCTTCTTTTCCATCCGGCGTTTTAAAACTGATAGCATGTCCATCGGCCTGCTCGCCGCTAAACGGAAGCGGGTCGTCATGTACATCTACGAAGCTTTTGTTCGATGCAAGACTGGCAAATTTTTCGGTGGCGGATCCTACACAACAATTCATAGCATTTTGAGAATAAGAAATATTGAAAAACAGGATAAATGCAACAAAATAGGAAATTCGTTTCATGGCAGCTTTTTTAGAATAAGACAGTAATTTAAAAAAAATTTCCAAAACATTAAATCCAAATGTTTCGATTAGACGAAAAAAAAATATACGTTTGCATGACCTCCACTAAGGTCAACATTCGTTTGATAAAAAATTAACATCAGAAACAGGTATTTTCCGGCAACCGGTTTTCAGGCGGGGCAATTTTTTTGAAGGTATTGGATCTTGAGAGCTGCTGTTGGTTTTTGGAAAAACAAAATGAAATTTAAGCAGACACATACATAAAACGTTACAATATTTAAACAAATGGCAAAGTATATTTTTGTGACCGGAGGGGTTACAAGCAGCCTTGGAAAGGGAATTATTGCGGCTTCACTCGCCAAACTGTTGCAGGCAAGAGGCTTAAGGGTAACCATTCAAAAATTTGATCCCTACATCAATATTGATCCGGGAACCTTAAATCCGTATGAACACGGCGAATGTTATGTAACCGAAGACGGGGCAGAAACGGATCTTGACCTCGGGCATTACGAACGTTTTCTCAACATTTACACCTCGCAAGCGAATAATGTGACCACCGGCCGGATTTATCAAACCGTTATCAATCGCGAACGGGCAGGAGATTTTCTGGGAAAAACGGTTCAGGTGGTTCCCCATATCACCGATGAAATCAAACGAAGAATGTTGCTGTTGGGAAAAAGCGGCAAATACGATATTGTGGTTACCGAAATTGGCGGTACCGTTGGTGATATTGAAAGTCTTCCTTTTATTGAAGCAGTCCGGCAAATTCAGTGGGAATTGCCGGAAGAAAATGTGATGGTAATCCATTTAACACTCGTTCCATATTTAAGGGCAGCGAAGGAATTGAAAACGAAACCAACGCAGCACAGTGTAAAAATGCTGAGCGAAACCGGAGTGCATCCCGATGTTATTGTGGCAAGAACCGAAGAGCCGTTGGGAAATGATATTAAAAGGAAGATCGCATTATTTTGTAATGTGAAACCGGAAGCAGTGATTGAATCCTTAGATGCCTCTACCATTTATGAAGTTCCGCTCATGATGCTACGCGAAAAGCTGGACGTGATAACGCTGAAAAAATTAAATATTCAAAACTCGCCCGAGCCCGATCTGAAAAAATGGAAACAATTTCTCGACAAATTGAAATATCCGAAAAGCAAGGTGACGATCGGACTCATTGGAAAATACCTTGAACTGCAGGATGCGTATAAATCGATTCTCGAAAGTTTTATCCACGCGGGAGCCGTTAACGAGGTGAAAGTACAGGTGATCAATGTACACAGTGAACATATTACTCCGGAAAATGTAGCCGACAAGCTGGAAGAACTGGACGGACTGCTGGTAGCGCCGGGATTTGGAAACCGCGGCATCGAAGGAAAGATTCTGGCGGTAAAATATGCGAGAGAAAACGGGCTGCCATTTTTTGGAATCTGTCTTGGCATGCAGATGGCCGTGATTGAATTTGCAAGAAATGTTCTGGGACTGAAGGATGCACATTCAACTGAAATGGATGCCAGTACCCACAGCGCTGTAATTGATCTGATGGATGAACAGAAAAAGACTACGATTAAAGGTGGAACGATGCGGCTCGGCGCCTTCCCCTGCCTGATAAAAGAAGGTACGCTTGCCCATAAAGTCTATGGTACCACGCAGATCAGTGAACGGCATCGCCACCGTTATGAGTTGAATAACGAATACCTGGAACAACTTGAAAATAACGGAATGATCGCAAGCGGTATAAATCCTGAAACCGGGCTGGTAGAGATCATCGAGATTCCTTCTCATCCGTTTTTTATTGGGGTGCAATACCATCCCGAATTGAAAAGCACGGTGGAAAATCCATCTCCTCTTTTCGTGAGTTTCATTGAGGCCGCGAAGCAATACAGTGAAAACAGGGGCGAGGCTGAAACGGCAAAGCTTCAGAAGGAGATGATATAAGGACGCTTTTTTTGACAATAATCTTAAAACTATTTCTTCCGGAGAGATGGACAAACGGTTTTATACGGGAGCAATTTCTTTATCTGAAGGGGTGAAAGTTGTTGCACGGAAATTAATTTAATCACCGCCGCAAATGCAGGAAGCACAAGTCTTCCCTTAACCATAAAACCTGAGGGAAAACCTGTGCAATACCTTATTTGCCGGGGGTTTATTATTTCCTGAAAACGTACCCAACGCCGATTCCGAAGTAGCGGTTCTTCCAGGTACTGTTTTCTGCCGGAGAAATATTTGAAAGTCCGAGGTTGAAATTTGCCTGCACAAAGAGTCCGTTATTAAATTTATATCCGGCCGTAAAATTTGCGCCCATTTCGAGAGCTTTCAAATGCAGGTCATTGCTGTTGTCGGCCTTTCCGTCAAATTTCACCTTTCCTTCTTCCTCACTTGACTCAACCACTTTACCATCGGATTTGGTAACAAATGAGCTCGTGCTTTTTCCACCGATTCCATAACTCAGAGATGGACCGGCACCCACCCAAAAATTCTCGCTGCTGTAGGTAATATTTAGCGGAACTTCTATGTAAGTAAGCCTGGCTTCCATCTTGGTTTCAATGGAGTAATCGGTACCTTCATAAGACTCGGAATAGCTTTCGCTGATCTTGCCGCCCTTACTCAGCAAATTAAGTTGCGGCATGAGTGTGAAGTTAGGAGCAATTGGCACAAAGGCAACCGCACCGGCTTTCCACGAAAAACGATTCTTCAGGTCAAACTTAATTGTTTCGCCTTCCACTTCGCTTTCCATTTTACCACCTGCGCCAATTCCGTTTGCATGTACGCCAAATGATACCTGCGCGTTTGCTGCAAGCGCAACGCCGGCACTCAATAACACGAGTAAAATTCCCTTTTTCATTTTGTTTTTTTTTTACTGTTAATTCGATTTTTTCGAATGAATGCGATCGCTTAAATCTGCTTTCATCCTTGTCAAACACAAAAATAATCTCGCTGCAAGTCCGCGAAAATGATGAGCTGAATGAACTGTAAAAGAGGTTGATTGAATTGCTCTTTAATGCAAACGAAGGCGAAGGAAATGCTCATAAGAATGTCGGCAAAACGAGTTTTTCTGATCTTTCTGATGCATCTTGTAGGTGATTCCCTGCATTAAGATTAATAACGCACAAATCAATTGACCGTTTGTACTGAAAATAGGTTTGGATGAAAAAATTTCAGTTCTTTTGTTACTCAAAATTTCTCTTATGCGCATTCAACGTTTTTCAGTCGTTCTCTTCTTTTTGATCGTGATGCAATCCGTTGCACAGCCGCCCACCGGAATCCATTGGAATTCTGACGGCAATGGCTATTATGAGATGGAATCCGGTGCCTTGGTGGAGACGCTGCTTCCATCAACAGAAAAAAAAGTGATAGTTTCAAAAGCCGAGCTGCAACCCAAAGACAGCAGTAAATCGCTGAATGTCAGAAATTTCTTTTTCTCTCCCGATAAACAAAAGCTTTTAATCTACACCAATTCTAAAAGAGTATGGCGGCTCGACACAAGAGGCGATTACTGGCTTTTGGATCTCCAGACAAAAAAGCTTGTTCAGTTGGGAAAAGGCCGTCCTTCGGCTTCCCTGATGTTTGCCAAATTTTCTCCCGACAGCAAAAAAGTCGCTTATGTGAGCGAGTACAATATTTATGTGGAAGATCTGTCCACTCATTCGATAAAACCGTTAACGGAAAATGGAAGCCGCAAACTCATCAACGGCACATTCGATTGGGTGTATGAGGAAGAATTTTTCTGTCGCGACGGATTTCGGTGGGGGCCCGACAGCAAAACCATCGCTTACTGGCAACTCGATGCAAAGAATACCAAAGACTATTTGATGATCAATAATACCGATTCACTTTATCCTTTTGTTATTCCGGTGGAATATCCGGTGGCGGGAGAACAGCCTTCGCCTTATAAAATCGGGGTGGTGAATATCTCCGATGCGAAAACCAAATGGATGGAGATTCCAACTGATCCGGTATTGCAATCATATGTTCCAAGAATGGAATGGGCTCATAATGCAAATGAATTAATCATTCAGCATTTAAACCGCCTTCAAAATACAAGTGACGTCATGCTGTGTGATGTAAATTCCGGAAAATCGAGAACGATCCTTCACGAACAGGATTCGGCCTGGATCGACATTCTGCCTTTCTGGGACGAAGATTATCAATTCGGCGGATGGGATTGGCTAAACAATGGGAAGGAGTTTTTATGGGCAAGTGAAAAAGATGGATGGCGGCATTTGTATCGCGTGTCCAGAGATGGAAAAACGGAAAAGAAAATTACCAATGGCGATTATGATGTTATGGAAATTTCGGCCATCAATGAAACCGAAGGTTATATCTACTTTCTCGCCTCACCCGAAAATGCTACACAACAGTATCTCTATCGCACAAATTTAGATGGCAGCGGGCAAGCAGAGCGTATCAGTCCGGCAGATCAGGCTGGAACGCACAGCTACGATATGTCTCCGAACGCGGGTTTTGCCGTTCATTCCTTCACCAATTATTATACACCTTCGGTAAAAGAATGGATTGCCGTGAAGGGACATAAACCGATCGGAGAAGAAAAAGTAAGCAATGCGTTGAGAAAGTCCGATAAATCTGCCTCCAATCTTTCGTTTTTCAAGGTAAAATCGGCTAATGGAATTGATATGGATGGATGGATTGCCAAGCCAAAAAACTTTGACTCCACGAAAAAATATCCGGTTGTGTTTTATGTTTATACTGAGCCGGCCGGGCAGAACGTGCGGGACGCCTTTGGCGTTCAGTTTAATTTTTTATATCCAAAGATGTATGATGATGGATATGTGTACATTTCCATTGATAACCGTGGCACTCCGGTTCCCAAAGGCCGGGAATGGCGGAAATCAATTTATAAAAAGATCGGTCTGATCAATATTGCTGATCAGGCGGCGGGTGCGAAGGAAGCGTTTCAGAAATTTCCTTTTATTGACACTTCCAGGGTCGCTGTTTGGGGATGGAGCGGAGGCGGTAGTGCAACGTTGAATCTGATGTTTCAATATCCCGAAATTTATAAAACCGGGATTGCCATTGCTGCCGTTGCAAGCCAGTTCACTTATGATAATATTTACCAGGAAAGATTTATGGGATTGCCGCAGCAAAATCCTGAAGATTTTATAAAAGGTTCTCCAATCAGTTATGCGAAGAACCTTCAGGGAAATTTGTTATATATCCACGGCACCGGCGATGACAACGTGCATTACAACAATGCGGAATTATTGGTGAATGAACTGATTAAATACAATAAGATATTTCAGTTTATGCCTTATCCAAACCGGTCTCACGGAATCTTCGAGGGAGAAGGAACAGGCCGCCATCTTTCGCATCTCTATACCGAATATCTAAAAAGCCACTGTCCACCGGGAGGGAGGTAGAGACGGGCTCGGTCAAGTTCGCTCTGCGTATCCTTTGCGTCTCATGTTCTCTGCGCTGAAGTTTTTTTAACGCAGAGAAAAAGAGATAAGGAGGTTTCGCAGAGATTAAAACTCGCAATTCGCTCTGCGTATCCTTTGCGTCTTATGTTCTTTGCGCTGAAGTTTTTTTAAAGCAGAGAAAAAGAGATAAAGAGTTTTCGCAGAGATTGAATGTTGCACTTTGGCTTTGCGTGACTTTGCGTTCTTTTGTTCTCAGCGCTGAATTGTTTAAAAAACGCAGAGAAAAGAGATAAGAAGTTTACCCAGAGATTGATCGTTGCACTTTGGCTTTGCGTGTCTTTGCGTTCTTTTGTTCTCTGCGCTGAATTGCTTTCAACGCAGAGAAAAGAGATTAGAAGTTTACGCAAAGACTCATCTTTGCACTTTGGCTTTGCGTGACTTTGCGTTCTTTTGTTCTCTGCGCTGAATTGTTTAAAATGCAGAGAAGAGGAGATAAGGAATACGCAGAGATTGATGCTGAAAGTTCGGTTAGCGTAAACGGCGCGTTTATAGGTTCTCTGCGCTGAAGGTTTCTGCACTGCTTCCGGTAGCTTAAATATTAGGAAAATACCCGCTTTTGCTTAATGCTTTTCTTTTACCTTTGCGCCAAATTTTCGATTCTATATGAAGATGGACAGAACCACCGTGATTGGAATGATTTTGCTGGGCATTCTTTTTTTTACATTCTTTTGGTACACGAGCAAACAACAGGAGATTGCTCACCTCGCTCAAAAAAGGATTGACGACTCCCTTGCAAGGGTGGCCGAAGCGAGCCGTAAACCACTGGATGAAGCTGCAGTAAGATTGGATTCCTTAAGAAGAGATTCTGCCTCTAAACTTTCAGCTGCCGGAAACTTTTCGCAGGCTGCCATCGGAAGCGAAAAATTAACCACCGTTGAGAATAACGTCATGAAGGTGGTTTTCACCAACAAGGGCGGAACGGTAAAAAGCGTAGTCTTAAAAAATTACCGTTCAATGGACAGTTCACTGGTAGAACTTTCCGGCGGTAATAACGATGCTTTGGGTTACACCATCAACACCGCCGCCAACCAGGCATCGGAAACCTCAGATCTCTATTTTTCGGAGCCGGAGCTTTCAAAAAGCGATAGCAGTACAATTGTTACCTACCGTCTAACCGATGTAAACGGACAAGGCATTACCCATCAGTTCCGCATTAAGAATGATAATTTTTTGATTAATTGGAACATCGGGATAAACAATCCGCAATTTCTCCTTTCACAAAACTCGCTGAACCTTCATTGGAAGCTTCAGATGCATCAGCAGCAATTGTCACATGTGTACGAAAGCCAACAGTCGCGGCTTGCCTATTATGTCAGAAATGATGGCTACGATTACAACAGCGCTGCCTCCGGTGTAAAGGAAGATTTTAAAAAACCGTTGAACTGGCTTTCCTTCAAACAACAGTTCTTCAACACCACTATCATTTCCGCTAACGGATTCAATTCAGGCAGTGCACAGATGACGCTTTTGCCTGATACGTCCGGCGAACTATTCAATGCCACGGCAAGCCTGAAACTGGAGGTTCCCACAGCCGCGAATGCCAATATTCCGCTGCAATTGTTTTACGGTCCCAACGATTACCATATCCTGAAACAATACAATGAAGGACTTGAAAATATTGTTGATTATGGAAGCGGCGTCTTTTCCTTCGTCAAATACATCAACCGTTTCATCATTCTTCCGGTTTTTAATTTCCTGGCTTCCATTATCGGACATTACGGCTGGGTGATCGCTTTATTAACTTTATTCATCCGTCTGGTAACGGCTCCGCTTACCTATAAAAGCTACCTGAGCGGTGCAAAAATGAGGGTTTTACGGCCCGAGCTTGATGCGGTTAAGAAAAAGTTTGGCGATGATAAGCAGGGATTTGCGATGGAGCAGATGAAGTTGTTTAAAGAGGCCGGTGTGAATCCTTTGGGAGGATGTATGCCGTCTTTATTACAAATTCCGATCTTCTTCGCGCTCTATAGTTTTTTTAGCAGTAATATTGATTTAAGGGGACAGAGCTTTTTGTGGGCAAAGGATTTGTCGTCTTACGATGTCATTGCCACGCTGCCTTTTTCCATTCCCTTTGGATTTGGAGACCATGTAAGTCTTTTTACGCTGACGGCTGTAGCAACGAGCTTTCTCATCTCTTTTTATAATATGAGCATGACGCCCACCCAGGATAATCCGGCAATGAAATACATGCCGTATATTTTCCCGTTTGTGTTGTTGTTTGTGTTCAACAGATTGCCCTCGGCGCTTACCTGGTATTATACTGTTTCAAATATAATCACCCTGGGAATTCAGTTTGTGATCCAAAACTACATTCTAGACCATGATAAGATCCTGGCGCAGATTGAAGCCAAGCGTAAAGAACCCAAAAAGGTCAACAAGTTCCAGGAGCGCTATGCGCAGATGATGGAACAGCAAAAGAAGTTGCAGGACATGAAAACCAAGGCTTCGAAAAAGAAATAGAACTTACGGATTTCAGAATTAACGTGAATAATTCCGTATTGGTTCGTAATAAGGAAGTTTAAAGAAAGAGACGGTCTATTGCAGATCGTTTCTTTCTTTTTGCATCTAAACTTAAGACTTCATAAGAGCAATTCCGGTGATTCACAACCAAACCATAATATAAGGTAATAAGGTTTCTTTCTCTCAATAGGTAAAGCTTTGTCATTAAGGTAATAAGGTTGGTCGTTCAATCGACAAGACCGAAGCACAAATCGGAATACCGCCGAGGAAGCCGTGACCTTATAACCTTATTCCTAATGAGCCTGATTACTGATTTGGAATTATAAGGTTATAAGGTTTCTTTTTGTGAAGTGGTAACACTTTCTATTAAGGTAATAAGGTTCATCGCCTCATTCGCCCCATCTAACCTTTTTCCTTCCTTCCTTAACGGACGATTGTTGTTTTTTGCTTTTAATCCTCCTTTCTTTGGAAGCTTTCGTAGGCTTTGTGGCCACTCTTAACTTCTTTTGTTTTAATGCCTGTTCAACCAGATATCTCAATTTCTTAACCGCTATTTCCTTGTTGGCTAATTGAGTGCGTTCTGATTCGCTGCTCACAGAAAGAAAGCCGGAGGCATTAATTTTCGGTCGCAGTTTTTGGAAAATCCGCGCTTTTTGTTCTTTAGAGAAATGTTTGGACGCCGCAATATTCCACAAAGCAGTAACCTTCGTTTCAACCTTGTTGACATTCTGACCGCCTTTTCCGCCACTTCTTGCGGTTTTAAAAGTTAATTCATCTTCAATCTCCATAACCAAAATTTAAACTAATTCCACAAATTTGCATGTAAAGCCGTGAATCTAAAATAATAAAAATGAGAGTTGTCATTCAGAGAGTGTCAGAAGCGTCAGTGGAAGTCGATAAAAAGGTGGTGGGCGCCATTGAAAACGGATTGCTGGTTTTCGTTGGTGTTGAAGATTCAGACACAGCCGAAGACGTTGGCTGGCTTTCGCAGAAAATCGTTAACCTGCGAATCTTCAACGATGAAAACGGCGTCATGAATTGGAGTCTAATGGATATCAAAGGCGATATTCTCCTGATTAGCCAGTTTACCCTGCATGCAGCTACTAAAAAGGGAAACCGTCCTTCCTACATCAGGGCAAGCAAACCGGAAACCGCCATTCCCCTTTATGAAAAGATGATTGATGAATTGCAAAAACTGCTTGGGAAAAACATTCAGACCGGCATCTTCGGAGCAGATATGAAAGTGTGTCTGCTGAATGACGGACCGGTAACGATTTTTATCGACAGCAAACAAAAGGAGTAATCCGAAAAACAAAACAGTTTTGACTATAGAAGAAGCACAAAAACAGGTTGATGAATGGATAAAGACAACGGGTGTTCGTTATTTCAATGAGCTTACAAACCTTGGCATATTAATGGAAGAGGTAGGAGAGTTGTCGAGAATAATGGTACGCAGCTATGGCGAACAATCGTTCAAAAAAGGGGAACCGGAACATAATCTCGCCGATGAAATGGCTGATGTACTATGGGTTTTAATTTGTCTTGCTAATCAGACCGGCATTGATCTCACAGACGCCTTTAAGCAAAATATGGAAAAAAAATCTGTTCGCGACGCAACGAGACATAAGCAAAATGAGAAATTAAAATGAACAGTTGTGATGAAACTTAAAAGGAGCGTTAAAGATCTTATCGCCGTTTTCAAACAAACATTTAAGACGTTTTCCGAGTTGAATGTAACCAGTTTGAGCGCAGCGCTTGCTTATTACACCATATTCGGAATTGCACCAATGATCATCGTTATCATCCGGCTGCTCGATATTTTTTTTCGAAGGGAAGCGATAGAAGGAAAGGTGTACGATCAGATAAAACATCTCGTAGGAAATGATGCGGCGCTGGAAATTCAGCAACTGATAAAAAATGCTACGGTTTCGGCCGATATGAGCTGGGCTTCTGTTATCGCGATCATTGCTCTCGTGTTTTCCGCCACTTCTGTATTTGCGCAGATTCAAACCTCCATCAACCGGATCTGGAGGCTGAAGACCAAGCCGGAAAAAGGATTGATAAAGATGCTTATCAACCGTTTGCTCAGTTTTTCAATGGTGATCGCACTCGGTTTTCTTTTATTGGTTTCACTGGTCGTCAATGCTGTTTTAAGTATTCTTATTGATAAACTGGTGACCCTTTTCCCGCAAATTGCTGTCTACTCTGCCTATGCTATCAATATTTTGCTAACATTCATTACCACCACTTTACTTTTTGGCATCATCTTCAAATTGTTGCCGGATGCGAAAATAAGGTGGAAAGACATCAGGGTGGGCGCAATCACCACGGCGCTTTTATTTATGTTGGGACGATGGGCAATTGGATATTATCTCGGAAGCAGCAATATCAGCAGCACCTATGGAGCCGCCGGATCATTGGTGATCATCTTGTTGTGGGTATATTATTCTGCCATCATTTTATACTTCGGAGCAGCATTTACGAAGTCCTACGCCCATCATCACGGAAATGAAATCTATCCCAATGAATATGCGGTCTTTATTGAGAATGTGGAGGTTGAAAATAAGGAGCCCTTATCGCATCAAAAGGAAGAGGTTACCGAAACCATAACCGAGGAAGAAAAAAATCAAAAATCAGGAAAAACGATCTAAATTTAGGTTTCAATAAAAATCACAATAAACACGCACCCATGATGGAACTTCAAAAACGGTTTGAAGAAGCCGTTTCCAACAGCAAATCCTTAAGCTCAAGACCGAGCAACGACGTGATGCTTCAATTATATTCCCTTTACAAACAGGCCACCGTAGGAGATGCCACCGATTCTGATCAACCACAGAATTCATTTGATTTTGTAGGAAAAGCAAAATACAACGCCTGGTCTGATCAAAAAGGAAAATCAAAAGACGATGCTATGAGAGCGTATATCCACCTCGTTCAAAAACTGCAATCCTGATTTACCGACGCTGCCGATCATGTTCATCTTTCGGGTTCCGGTAACACGGGCAAACTTTCATTACCATCGGCGGAAACGGATTGAACGGCGAAAAAATAGTTGTCTTTAGAAAAGGGCAGCGTGATGAACAGGTTACGCGTGAAAAACTTTTTGGTCCAAACAGCGGAAGCGGTTGGACGAAGCAATACATAATAACCTGAAACATTATTGAATTGCGGACTATTCCAATGAAGTTTGGTTTCGTTTGACAATTCCTTCACTTCAATTTTTACCCCGGTTGGAGGACCGGGTGATTTGGCGAGATTGGAAAGCGTGGACAGGTTTACGGCCGTATTTTTCCGGAGGTATTCAAAATCGATGTATTCGATCTCGTCTCCATAATTGATTCCGTTTTCAGTTCTGATGTCCTGGTGCTGGCGGGTAAAATTTTCGTTCATTTCCGTGAGCCGTACTGCCGTGAATCCGTTTTTTAAAAAAGGTAAATGGTCGCCTCCACGCAAAAAGCGATCGGGGCGATATTCCAGTATCACTTCAAGATGATCTACGTATCTTTCGCCGGTTTCCTTGATGTATCTCGCCAGTTGCCGGGAAGGATTATCGTTTTCCCATCCCATGGAAATGATCTTTTTTATTTGTTTTTCCGTTTCAAATTGCGGAATGCCCTCACTGAAAACCCGCAGTTGGGTATTGTTGATGATGTTGGTTTCATTGCTGTTATTACTTCCGATGATGTCGTTGTTAAGCATTGCCGCAAGGTTCCAGTTTTCTTTTTTCGCTCTTTCGGCCAGAAAGCTGCTTCCCAACAGACCTTGTTCTTCGCCCGAAACAGCAACAAAAATCACCGTCGCGGGAAAGCCGTGGCTGCTCATAATCCTCGCAGATTCCATTACAGCTGCCACTCCGCTTGCATCGTCATTTGCGCCCGGAGCAAAGCCGGTGCTGTCCATAACATCAGATCTCCGGCTGTCCAGGTGCCCGCTGACGAGAAAAATCCTGTTGTCATCCGGATTTTGTCCTTTCAAAACGCCCATCACGTTCCCAAGCACTACTTTCCGGTCCACTCTTTTCCCATCCGGTTGAAGGGTAACCGTATCGATAAAAGCAGTCATCCTTCCATTTGATTGCCGGCCAAATTCTTCAAATTTTTCCAAAACATACTCGCGGGCCGCGCCGATTCCTTTTTTAGCATCGGTTTGTGAACTCAACGTATTTCTTGTATGAAAGGAAACCAGGGTAGAA
Organism: Bacteroidota bacterium; assembly: GCA_023423835.1. Lineage (GTDB taxonomy): Bacteria > Bacteroidota > Bacteroidia > Chitinophagales > Chitinophagaceae > JAFAEW01. The sequence continues at coordinate 51,610 of JAFAEW010000067.1, forward strand.
ATATAACTTCTTAGAGAATCCGGTGATACTTCCGCAACCATTTTCTCTATCTCCGGATCGCGATGAATAATCGTCTGAGCCGAAGAAATGGCGTAAGACAGGAGGAAAGTGAAAACAAGAGGGAAGTGCTTCATAATGGGGAAATTGAATGGGTAATTTATGAAAAGTTGTCGAACTTTCATTCTATTTGCCGTGATCTGCGGGAGAATATTGTTTCCCGCTGATTTCGCTGAGTAACGCAGAAAAGAATCAGGGAAACATCCGCGAAAATCCGCGTGATCTGCGGGACAATTGGTTTCCCGCTGATTTCGCTGCGTAACGCAGAAAAGAATGAGAAAAATATCAGCGAAAATTTGTGATCTGCGGGAGAATTTGGTTTCCCGCTGATTTCGCTTAGTAACGCAGAAAAGAACCATGAAGACATCCGCGAAAATTTGTGATCTGCGGGAGAATTTAGTTTCCCGCTGATTTCGCTTAGTAACGCAGAAAAGAATCAGGAAATATATCCGCGAAAATCCGCGTGATCTGCGGGACAATTGGTTTCCCGCTGATTTCGCTGCGTAACGCAGAAAAGAATGAGAAAAATATCAGCGAAAATCTGCGTAATCTGCGGGAGAATTTAGTTTCCCGCTGATTGCCGCTACTTTCATTCTACCCCTTTCTTTGGCATCACTGCTTTGGGTTGTGGTTGCGGTTCATTTTCCTTTCTCTCTTTATTTTTTTGACCGCCTGGCAGCCTGGACGTGTCTTTTTCAACCGGTTGGATATCTGCAGGTGCGATGTCTTCGGGCGAAATCACGGCAGGGTTGTCATAAATTCCATAATCTTCGGCATTTCCATTTCCTACATCTTCTCCTTCGGCGCCTAATTGTGCGGGCACGCTGTTTATCCAATCATAATTGATATCATGTTGCATTACATCAGGCTTGGTAAAGGTGGAAGATCCATCAATGGGGAGGTTTTTATCTGCAGCCACCTTATCATAGAAGTAAGCCCAGATGGGAAGTGCCGCCGCCGATCCCTGGCCGTTTGCCGTAGTGCTGAACCGGACAAAGCGGTCATCGCAGCCCGTCCATACACCGCAGAGCAATTGAGGCGTAAAACCCATAAACCAGGCATCGCTGTTATCGTTGGTGGTGCCGGTTTTGCCGGCAATTTCTCCTTTCACCCCATAATTCCAGATCCTTCTGCCGGTTCCATATTGTACAACCCCCTGCATCATGTTGGTAACCGAATAGGCCGTAACATCACTCAATACCTCCTTCCGCTGGGGAACAAAAGTCTGTAAAACATTTCCGTTTTTATCTTCGATTCTGGTGATATACATCGGCTTTACATTAAAACCTCTGCCAGGAAACATACTGTAGGCACCCATCATTTCAAAAAGCGATATTTCACAGGCTCCTAGGGCAATAGAGGGATAAGCCGGAACCGGAGAGCTGACATCGGCCATCCGCAGAAAGTCTACAAATCGCTTTGCCCCTTCCTGACCTCTTCCCAGTTGCTGCATAATGTAGGCCGTGGCACAGTTGCGCGACAAGGCTAGTGCTTCCGACATCGGCATAGATTGCCCGGTACAGGTAGTGCTCGTTGCCGGCACCAGACCGAAACTTCCAAAGCTCTGCTGCACATCCTCAACCGTAGTATTGGGTGTGAAGCCTGCATCTTCAATAGCCAGGCTATACAAAAGTGGTTTAATGGTAGATCCCACCTGCCTTTTTGTATTCACATTGACGTGGTCAAATTTATAGGTCTTGAAGTCAATTCCACCTACCCAGGCTTTTACCTGTCCGCTCAACGGATCCATCGCCATAAAACCTGCCTGAAGCATCTGCCGGCTGTACTTAATAGAATCATAAGGGGTCATTACCGTATCAACAGAACGCTTATCGTTCCAGGCAAAGACTTTCATTCTCGTCTTCACAAAAAACGATTTTTTGATCTCTTCTTCGGAAACCTTTTCCTTCTTCATATTTTTCCAGCGGTCACTCAGTTTCATCTGCGCTTCCAGTACATTTTCATGTCCCTTCCAGACGCTTCCGTTTCTAATATTGCTTTGCGAATTCAAAACTTTCTGGTTGTACGCCATATGTTTTGCAACGGCTTCCTCGGCATATAACTGCATACGCGGATTGATGGTGGTATAAATCTTCAATCCGTCCATATAGAGATTATAATTATCTCCATCGGCTTTTTTGTGATCGCGACACCATTTTTTCAATTCTTCACCCAACACCATCCTGAAATAGGGTGCGAGACCGGTGGTTTGATCGAGCTTTTTATAATTTAGTTGAATCGGTTTCTGCTTATTGGCATCGGCCTGTTCTTTCGAAATATACGCATTCCGCTGCATTCTGTCCAATACCAGGTTTCGCCGGTCGATAGCCCTCTTTGGATACAACCGCGGATTATAGGCAGTTGGCGCATTCACCATCCCCACCAAAACGGCTGCTTCTTCAAGGTTCAGCCGGTCGGGTTCTTTGGAAAAAAAAGTTTTGGAAGCATTTCTGATACCATATACGTTATCGCTGAAAGCTACGGTATTGAGATAGATCGTGAGGATTTCGTTTTTGGTAAAATTCCTTTCCAGCTTAACGGCAATGATCGATTCTTTGATCTTTTGAATGATACGCATCAGAATATTGTTGCTCGGATCATCGGTAAACAGATTTTTCGCCGTTTGCATGGTAATCGTACTCGCTCCACCCTGTGAACCCAATGAGCTGACGGCCCGGGCCAGCGACCGCGGATCGATTCCACTGTGATCATAAAACCGTTCATCTTCCGTTGCCACAAGGGCATTGATAACGTTTTTGCTAATGTCTTTATACTCCACATTCACGCGGTCTTCCAGATAATATTTACCCATCAGCGTACCATCGTCGGCATACACCTGGCTGCTTTGCGAACTGGAAGGATTGCGAAGCGCTTCAAGAGAGGGCATTTTTCCGAAGGCACCAATATCGGCCAATACGATCACCAAAACGCCGACTATGAAGGCAGCAATAAATAAACGCCAAAGAATTCGAACGGATTTTTTCATTGATGAAACCGCAATTTATAGCTTTTTAATAAGGAGCACACTACTTAAAACCATCAAACGTATAAATTAAGATATTTCTTACAATTTATTCCCGTCTCCTTTCTTTGGATTTTTTTTAGGTTGAAACCGCGGCTGTCCGCCAGACCTGTCTTCCTTCCTGACCTCACGTTTCCCCTGGCTCTCCTGTTGATTGCTTTTATTTTGAGGTGAAGGTTTCTGCGGTTTTTTAAAGTCTGTTTTTTTTGTGGCTGCCGTCTGTTCTCTTTTGCCTTTCTCCCTTATTTTTTTGCTTGTCTTTTCTAAAGTTTTAAGGCTGATTTGTCCTACCACATCCACAAATACGTGCTCTTTCTCGATTTCCTTTCCCAATGCAAGATCTACCGGTTGCAATTCTTCCACCCTTTGTCCTGCCGCATTAAGGCGTAGAATTTCCTTTACCCGTTGGATAGTAAGCGGAAAATGTTTGGTGCTTTCAGGGAAAGAATACCACATCAGATTTTTGAATATGTCCTTTTTTATCAAAATCGCATTGCCCTTTGTGGTCAGCAATGTGTCTGCATTGTCAGGAAAATTTTGCAGGGCATCAAGGTAAGTATCGAGTTCATAATTCAAACAGCATTTCAGCCTTCCGCATTGACCGCTCAATTTTACCTGGTTGATAGAGAGATTCTGATAACGCGCAGCCGTAGTTGTTACACTTTTAAAGTCCGTCAGCCAGGTACTGCAACAAAGTTCCCGTCCACAGGCGCCGATTCCGCCGACTTTTCCTGCTTCCTGCCGGATGCCGATCTGTCGCATTTCGACTTTCACTTTAAACTCAGATCCAAGTAGTTTAATAAGTTCCCTGAAATCTACCCGGTCATCGGCCGTATAATAAAAGGTGGCTTTCTTGCCATCTGCCTGGATTTCCACTTCACTGAGTTTCATCTCAAGATTCAGGGAACGAATGATTACCCGACTGCGTAGCAACGCTTCTTTCTCCCGGGCCTTATTCTGCTTCAACAATTCAATATCCCGCTCGCTGCTTCTCCTCAGAATTTTCTTTATATCCGGATTGCTTTCATCTACCTTCTTCTTTTTAAGCTGCAGGCGAACGAGTTCGCCGCTGAGGCTTACTTCCCCTACGTCAAAACCGCTCACGCCTTCAACGGTTATCAGCTCTCCTTTTTCGAAATATTGTAAGGTCGGATTTCGATAAAAATCTTTACGGCTTCCGTTATTAAAACTTACTTCCACAATTTTGCAACTGCTTTCCGGATCACTGAAAGGCAAATTTGCCAGCCAGTCATGTACATTCAGGCGGTTGCACCCGCTCGTTCCGCAGGTGCCGTTGCTCTTGCATCCGTTTGGCGTTCCTGTTCCACAGGATCCACATCCCATTGTATAATAATTTAAGATGATTAAATGTTAATGAAAAAGGAATTGGTGCAGCTCAACAGACAGGAAACAATATATTATGCTCCCGATACGGTTACTGATTTACAGATTGTGCATCGGTTTGTATATAAAGCGATCAAGTTATTATTAACACATATTGTCATACAGGTCCATTTTAGAAAAACGTAGTTCGTTTTTTCAGCGCATCCTTCAAATCCTTTTCCTCAATCTGCCAAAATTAAAGTTTTATCCTGAATGATATAGTACAATTTAATCGTGAGGGCATGAAACAATAATTTCGGATTTGCATTTCTTTCAATCTGATAAACCGCTTTGTTTATCTCCTCGATAATCACCTGGTGCTGACTAACCGAACAGATTTTGTTTAACCGCTGCGAGAAATCCTTCTCTTTTTCGGTGGCGTTAATATTTTCCCCCAAAACCTTCATCCGGATACTCAGTTCAATAAGATGATTGAAATATAATAACAGTTGTTTTTGTTTTTCGCGACCGGCCTTTGAAATTTCATCGATCCATTTCAATTGCGCGGCGGCCATTTTTCTGATGATCACTTTCAGCCAATCACTTAAAACCGCTATCCAGTCATTTTCAGCGGAGCGGATTAATAGTTGCGCTTCCCGGAAGTTTCCCTCGGCAATAGCGGCAATTTGAAGAGCCTGTTGCGGTTCTACCGTTTCATCGAGCAACAATCCCCCGGCAACTTCAGCCGCCGTGAGATGCGGAAATTTTACCAATTGACAGCGCGACAAAATGGTTGGCAATATCAGGTCTTCATTTTCTGCCACTAAGATGAAGACCGTATTTTCAGGTGGCTCTTCAATGAGTTTAAGCAGCTTGTTGCCCGATTTTCCCAAAAACTCAGGCATCCACATGACCAAAACCTTGTATTCACTTTCAAAACTCTTGAGGCTGAGCTTGTGCATGATTTCCATACATTCTTCGGCCGTAATATTTCCCTGCCTGTTTTCAGCGCCTATAAATTGCAGCCAATCGTAAGCATTTCCATAAGGATTTTTGGAAATGAAATTCCGCCATTCCCTGATATAATCGGTACTGATTGGCTTATCGCCTGATTTTTTTGGAATTACAGGATACGAAAAATGAATGTCGGGATGCATCAGCTCATTTGCTTTCTTAAATGCCGGCTGCTGTTTCATCCACTCGTCAATCGTTGCAAGGGAATCAGGAAAGGGAAGAGAGTCGCCTTCAAATAATCCGCCCGGCTTTTCCTGGAGGGGTAACAAACTCACCAGCTCTGAAAAAGCGAGGGCGAGCGGCAGATTGCCCGAACCTTCTTTTCCCAAAAACAATAAGGCGTGGCTCAGGCGGTTTTGCTGAACCATTTCCAACAACTGTTGTTTCACCGTCGTTTGTCCGATAACGTCACTGAAAAGCATGCAGCGAAGTAAACGAATTGTGGTTGAAAAACGATTGACCCGCAGTTATCAATTCAAATATTTCAAAATTTCATCGCTTTCCGGCGTCACCTTACTGTCGAAGTGTGCCAGCAGGTTTCCGTTTTCATCGAGGAGGAATTTGTTGAAATTCCAGCTAATGGTGGCATCCAATACGCCGTTTTCGGATTTATTGCACAGATATTTGAATATGGGAGTGGCATCCGGTCCTTTTACATCTACTCTTGTTGTGAGCGGAAAAGTCACGCCATAATTCTTTTTGCAGAAGTTGCTGATATCTGCATTGTCTTCAAATTCCTGTCCGCCGAAATTGTCGGAAGGAAAACCGATGACAACGAGTTTGTCTTTATATTTCTCGTAAAGATTTTCCAGTCCTTCATACTGGGGTGTATAACCGCATTTTGAAGCAGTATTTACGATCAGTATCTTTTTCCCTTTAAATTTCGAAAAATCGATCGTGCTTCCGTCGAGGGCCGGCACTTTAAAATCATAAATGGAATTTTTTAATGTGGATGCTGTATTCATGTCAACAGATTTAGCAGGATTTAAAAATAAAAATCCTGATGCAAAAATGGTAAACAATAGTGTGTTCATACCTGTAGGTTAAGCACACAAAGATACAAAATGCTCCCTTTAGGCCGGCGTTCTGTTTTTACAACATTATTAAAAAAATTATTTTTTTCTTAAAAAAATGTTAGCTTTAAACTCTAATTAATTCTTCATGAAAAAGCATCCTGCTTTTTGCCCTTCCCACCGCTGGCTTTTAAGTGAACTGCAGTGGAGCCATCATATTTAATCGTTTCAGTTATTTTCTTCTGCGTACAGGATTAAAGCTGCTTCAGGCTTTAGTCAATTGCATTATTGCTAAAACGGTTTTTAATTGGGAAAAAATGAAACGAAACATACTCTTAATTCTTAAAGAGCGCACCCTTATTATCTCTGTCTCCAACCGGGAAACGCACGGCTCTGATTTTAAAATTGTAAATCTTGACAACAGGCAAAAGGCATTTCACATGGTAGAGATTTTGAAAAACCCGTCACCTTAATACTTTTTTAGCAATCATTTTTCTTAGGAATATTTAATAACAAAAAAAATTGTAAACATGAAAAAGATGTACCCGATACCATTAATGGTATTTTCAGTCCTTCTTTCGTTACAAACTTTTGCACAGTTGTAGTGTAGCGATTGTTGGCGGAGGCTGTGAAGGCACAAAATTAAGGGCAGTTGCAGATGGAAATACCCTTTTGCAGCTAATTTGGAAAATCAAGGATTCTGTAGTTTATACGAGTACGGCAAGCCAGGATTATTACGCCAAAGGAATAACCGTTGCAGGTGGAAATGGAGAAGGTGATAGCGCTAGTCAATTGTATGAACCTTTCGGGCTGTGGCTGGATAGATATCTAAACTTGTTCGTGGTAGATGCTGGCAATAACAGGGTTCAAAAATGGGCTCCGGGAGCAACAGAAGGTATAACAGTGGCGGGAGGTAACGGAGCGGGTTCAGCCGCCAATCAGTTAAATTCCCCGACGTATGTAGTCGTAGATGATGCAGGATCTGTTTATGTTTCTGATGGCAATAACCACCGGATACAGAAATGGGCTCCCGACGCTTCGGAAGGTATTACCGTTGCCGGCGGAAATGGGGCCGGATCGGCCCCTAATCAGTTAAATTCGCCTGCGGGTATAATACTAAATCCTGATGGAAGTTTGTATATAGCGGATCATAGTAACAACCGGATTCAAAAATGGGCGTCAGGAGCTTCTGAAGGCGTAACGGTTGCCGGAGGAAATGGTTTTGGCTCGGCACTTAATCAAATGTCACTACCAAATGGTATTTCGAAAGACGTAGCCGGGAATTTATACATCACTGATCCGTTTTATAACCGTATCCGGATATGGAAACCCGGAGCTCCCGAAGGCCCTGTTTTTGCCGGCGGGCCAGGCCGTGGCGACGGGCCGAAGGAGTTCGATTATCCCGTTGATGTCTTCGTTGATTGGTTAGGAAATGTTTTTGTCAGTGACTTTGGTAACGACAGGGTTCAAAAATGGTTACCGGGGGCAGATACGGGAATAACAGTGGCAGGAATCGGCCATGGAAGTGGCCCTTATAGTTTGTATGGGCCCGAAGGCGTCTTTGTTGATACCCTCAATAATATTTACGTATCCGATTTCCAAAATGCCCGTGTTCAGGAATTCATCCCCGGTAATACCGCTCCTCTTATTGATACTACGTATCGTCCTACATTTGGAGGCATGTACAATGTTACTGCAGTATTTGCAGATGGCTGTACCGTTACCAGTGAATCCGTACATATAAAAGGACTCCCACGGTTTAGGAGAATCGAAGGTCAGAAGCGCAATCTTTGCGATGGTGGCACTTTTGGTTACAGCGTTAAAGGTGATGATAAGACCTTTGATTATACATGGACGGCTCCTGAAGGCTGCACCATCCTCTCAGGCCAGGGTACCGATAGCATAACCTTATCCATTCCTGCTACAGGATTTGTGGAAGGAACACTCAGCGTATTCGGCGAAAACCGCTGCGGAACCGGTCCTGCCACTACCGCCACCCTTAGTACCAAACCCGACCAACCGGGCGAAATTCATGGACCAACTGAAGTTGGTTATTATGACACCTTAACCTACTGGGTAGAGCCGGAAGAAGGAATGAATTACCGCTGGATTTTCCCTGATGGCGTTACGATTATCAGTGGTCAGAATACGCCTGCAGTTACGGTTGCATGGACAAGCATTTTAAATGGAAACGTCATCTTAAAGGCATCTGTTTGCGGTGCAGAGTCGAGCAGAAGGTTAGCGGTAACGGCCGGCGATGGTTTTGTAAAAGGATCAGCGGACGATAAGATCAGTAGTAAAACAGCAAACAGCAGGCTGATCAAAATTGTACCTAATCCGGTTACCCATACTGCCACCGTTTCGTTTACGGCAGCAAAATCAGGAAAATATACCCTGCACGTAAGAGATCTTGCCGGAAGAGGCATGCTTCGTCAGAGCGGAGAGGCAGTTGCAGGAGAAAACAAGGTACTTCTCGATGCAGGCCGCCTTACCAGTGGAAATTATTTTATCGAAATATGGCTGGGAAGTGAAAGCATCAGGTTAAACCAGCATTTTGAAAAATTTTAAGAGAGACATTCATACAAAACCTTCCAGGTAATGGGAGGTTTTGTATTTAAAATGATGATGTAAAATGTTTTATGATACGGATGTTGTCGACTGAGACCGTCTTTTCATAATGACGGATGAAAATCCATGATACCCACGGATACCGGATTATTTTTTCCATCCGGAAAAATACTCTCACTTACCGATAGAATGGAGCGTGAATTCCTGTTGCTGCACTTATCTTTGCCACGCTTTGCTCTATTCATAAAAATCAGTAAGTAAAATGTTTCGGACAAAAACCTGTGGAGAATTAAGGATAAAAGACGTAAACCGCACCGTGATACTTTCGGGCTGGGTGCAAACGGTCAGGAAATTTGGCGCGATCACCTTCGTGGATCTGCGTGACCGTTATGGGATTACACAGCTACTGTTTGGAGAAGGCTGGAATGATCGTTTAAATGCCGAACCATTAGGAAGAGAAGATGTGTTGCAGGTGGAAGGTTTTGTCCAGGAAAGAAGCAACAAAAATTACAATATCCCCACCGGAGAAATAGAGGTACGAGTGGAGAAATACAATATTCTGAATAAATCTGCTATTCCTCCTTTTACCATTACCGATCCTACCGACGGAGGCGACGATTTGCGCATGAAATTCCGCTATCTTGACCTGAGAAGAAGCAGTCTCCAAAAAAACATGGCCCTTCGTTTTGCAGTGGGAAAGGCCGCCCGCAATTATTTGAACGAGCACGATTTTATTGATATCGAAACGCCTTTTCTTATTAAATCCACGCCCGAGGGCGCCCGGGACTTCGTGGTGCCTTCGAGAATGAATGCGGGAGAATTTTATGCGCTTCCGCAATCGCCTCAAACTTTTAAACAATTGCTGATGGTAAGCGGATTTGACCGGTATTACCAGATCGTAAAATGTTTCAGGGATGAAGACCTGAGAGCCGACCGTCAACCTGAATTTACGCAAATAGATTGCGAGATGGCATTTGTGGAACAGGAAGATATTCTGGAAATGTTTGAAGGAATGCTTCGCCATATTTTCAAAGAGGTAAAGGGCATAGATTATCATCAGAAAATCGAGAGGCTGAGTTACGATGAAGCGATGTTTACTTACGGAAATGATAAGCCGGATACAAGGTTTGACATGCGCATCGCCAACCTTAAGTTCCCGTCCTACTATTTCCCGGAGTTTACCGGCGCTTTCGCATCCGATAAACAATCGATCGACCTTTCAAACAGCGGATTTAAGGTGTTTGATGAAGCGGAATCCATTCTCGCGATTTCGGTTCCCGGCTATAGTGAAGCAAGCCGCAAACAAATCGATGAGTTGACCGATTGGGTAAAAAGACCGCAGATCGGCATGAACGGATTGATATACGTCCGGAAAAATTCTGATGGAACCATCAAAAGCTCGGTCGATAAGTTCTTCAGTGAACAGCAGTTACAGCTCCTTGCAGCAGCCGCGGAGGCAAAAGAAGGTGATCTGATTTTAATTTTGGCGGGAAAAGAAGAAAAGACCAGGAAAGCAATGAGTGAATTGCGTCTGGAAATGGGAAAAAGACTCGGCTTGAGAAAAGACAATGAGTATAAGTTGCTTTGGGTGGTAGATTTCCCGTTGTTTGAATACAGTGAAGAAGATAACCGGTGGGTAGCACGACACCATCCGTTTACGGCCCCAAAACCACAGCAGGTAGAGGTGATGCTCAACAACAGTCCTTTTATTCCCGAAGGCAGTCATTATGCCGAACATCCGTACAATCATATTAAAGCCAATGCGTACGATCTGGTGTTGAACGGCAATGAAATTGGAGGAGGATCGATCCGTATTTACCGTAAGGATCTCCAGCAAAAGATGTTTGAAGCCCTGGGAATGAGTGAACAGGAATCGCAGGAAAAATTCGGATTTTTGATGAAAGCCTTTGAATATGGTGCACCTCCGCACGGTGGAATTGCATTTGGATTTGACCGCCTTTGCGCCTTACTCGGAGGCAGCGAAAGTATCCGTGATTTTATCGCTTTTCCAAAAAATAACAGTGGAAGGGACGTGATGCTCGATGCACCTGCCGGCATTGAAGATAAACAGTTGGAGGAACTGCATCTGCGATTAACCTCGGAATAATACTCTTAAGTCACGCCTTTTTCCCGTCAGAAATAAGTTGCCGGATATTTCCCGGAAGGCAGTCGCTGCCGGGCAGAGCGAATTGCTAGTTTTAATCTCTGCGGAAACTCCTTATCTTTTTTTCTCTGCGTTAGAAAAAACTTCAGCGCAGAGAACATGAGATGCAAAGACACGCAGAGAGAAAGTCACATACGTCTCCTCTGCGGAAACTCCTTATCTCTTTTTCTCTGCGTTAAAAAAAACTTCAGCGCAGAGAACATGGGATGCAAAGACACGCAGAGAGCAAGTCACATCCTTCTCCTCTGCTGAAACTCCTTATCTCCTTTTCTCTGCGTTATAAAAAACTCAGCGCAGAGAACATGAGACGCAAATGGTACCGTTTCGGTGGAAGGTAGCCGGTATATTTTTTTGTCCGGTTGCAATTAATCGTCCCTGCATCCCGGTTCAACATCATTATCCCTTGTCTTTTCCTGTCCTTTTGCCTCCTGAAGGGGCGGCATCGTTTTTTTGTTTATTGCCCTGAGGAACCTTGATTATTAATCTAAAAAACATTGAATATTATGGAAAAGTACAGGAGAGATCCTTACAGCTCAGGAAACGATAGGAGCGATGGCGACAATGCGGCCGGAAACAGGGAAAATAGTAATGAACGGTACAACGATTGGAACCGGAGCCGGCAGGACAATGATTTCGGCCGGTCCTATTCCCGGTCCGGCTATGGAAGACGGCAGGATAATGCTGCCGATTGGCGACAGGAAGGCAATAACAGGCAGGATTATCATCGTCAGTTAGAGTTTCGCGGAGGTATGGCAGGCCAGCTCGATTATAATGATCGTGCAACAAGAAGAAATGAAGATTATGGGTACGACTACGGAAAAAACAGGTATGGCGGTGATACCAGGAATTATGGCAATGCCAATCAGGGCGGGTTTGATCGCGGCTGGTGGGATAAAACAAGAGACGAAGTGGCTTCCTGGTTTGGAAATTCTGATGCAGAAAGAAGAAGAAATCGGGATGAAAAAAGGTCTGAAAATCATCGGGGTAAAGGTCCAAAAGGTTATAAGCGCTCTGAAGACCGGATCAGGGAGGATATTTCTGATTTGTTTACCGATGATCCGGAGCTTGATGCTTCCGATATAGATATTGAAGTGAAGGAGGGCGACGTAGTTCTCAGGGGAAACGTAGTTACGAGAAGTCAAAAGCGCCGTGCAGAAGATATTGCAGAATCCGTTTTGGGCGTTGGAAATGTCGAAAACAGGATCAGAGTGGCAAATTTTGGAACCGACAGCAGGCAATCCTGACAAGCCGGTTAAAGCAATTGAAAAGAAGGAGGTCCCCTCTTCGGACTTCCTTCTTTTCATTCTAACCGCCCGCTGTCTTTCCTAAAATAATATTATGTTTGGCTTGCAATGAAGTTAACTGTTCCCCCCGGCCGTGTAAAGAAAGTGCTTTGGCTCACGAGTTGGTATCCCGGGCCGCCCGATCCTGTTTTAGGAGACTTTATTCAACGGCATGCCGAAGCCGTGGCGGAATTTGTGCCGGTAGATTTAGTCTACGTGGTTCAGCAGGGCCCGCAGGTTTTCCAGAAAGAAGAGGTCGTTCTCAAAAATAAAAGAGGGAATTTGGCCGAAACCATCCTGATATTTCCCTTCAAACCCACCGGTTTTTCCCTCATCGATAAGATTCGCTATCAATTGACCTATCTCGATTATTCGCAAAAGATAGTTGAAGGTCATATTAAAACCGTTGGAAGGCCCGATCTCATTCACGTTCACATACCCATCAAGGCGGGATTGGTGGCAAGGAGATTGTCAAAAAAATATGGAATTCCGTTTATCGTGTCGGATCATTCCTCCCATTATGAAAAAGAGGCGGAAGACAGTTTTTATAACAGGAGCTACTTTTTCCGTAACAATACACGGAAGGTATTAAAGGATGCAGTGGCGGTAACCAATGTTTCATCAGCAGCAGCGAATATCATGCAGCGACTTTTCCGGTTGCAAAATGTACGAACGATACACAATGTGGTGGATCAGCGCCATTTTTTTTACCGGAAAAGGGCGGCTCGCAGCCGGGATCGTTTCCGGTTTTTACACGTTTCTTCCCTTTCTTCGCAGAAGAATTTTCCCGCAATTTTGGAAGCATTGGATTTGCTCAACGGCAAGACCCGAAACTGGGAGATGGTAGTTTGTGGTCCACAGCCGGAGCGATTCTCGCAAGAGGTTGAAAACCGAGGGCTACAATCTCAGTTGCGATTTGACGGCGAAGTGGCATATTCTGCAGTGGCTGCAGAAATGCAAAAGGCCGATGCTTTAGTATTGTTTAGTCTGCACGAAAACTTTCCCTGTGTGGTTATTGAGGCTTTATGCTGTGGATTGCCGGTTATCAGTTCAAAAGCCGGCGGTGTAGCGGAAGCGATCGATCGGTCAAACGGCATCTTGGTGGAAAAGAATGACGTCGAGGCTCTCTCTGATGCGATGCGGGAGATGATGGAAAACTACGGTGGCTACAATTCAAAAAGCATCTCCGAGCAGGCACTGAAAAAATACAATTATCGACAAATAGGGAAGGAGTTTTTGGAATTGTACGAATGGGTTTTAAAGAGAACGTAAAAGGAAGAACCGACTGCAATAAAAAAGCCGTTCGCGGCGCGAACAGCTTTTTCAATCCATATTGAAGAATAATTATTTTACTTCAACTTCAGCACCGGCTTCTTTCAATTTAGCTGCGATGTCATCAGCTTCATTTTTAGCTACACCTTCTTTTACTGGTTTTGGTGCGCCGTCAACTAAGTCTTTTGCTTCTTTAAGACCTAATCCGGTTAATTCTTTAACCAGTTTCACAACGTTCAATTTGTTTGCTCCTGCTGCTTTCAAAACTACATCAAAAGATGTTTTTTCTTCTGCTGCGGGTGCTGCTGCGCCACCACCTGCTGCCGGTCCGGCAACAACTGCTGCTGCTGCAGGTTCAATTCCATACTCGTCTTTTAAAATTTTAGCGAGTTCGTTTACTTCTTTTACGGTTAAGTTAACCAGTTGGTCAGCAAATGCTTTTAAGTCTGCCATTGTTATCAAATTTTTTCCACCTTCATTGCCTTGCTCCGGTGGAGTGATTAAAAAAATTTGTGATTGTTATCTCTAAGGCCTGAGATAATTCGTTTATAGAAATCTCTGATTAAGCTGCGCGTTCTTCGAGTGCTTTTACCAGTGCTGCCAGTTTATTTCCTGCATTCAATCCGCTCATAACATTAGTAGCCGGAGACTGGAGTAATCCGATGATCTCGCCGATAAGGTCATTCTTGCTCTTAAGCGTTTTCAGCGCTTCCAGCTGATTATCGCCCACAAATACATCTGTGTCGATGAAAGCGGCTTTCAAAACAGGTTTTTCTGTTTTATTACCCGTACGGAAACTGCTGATGATCATTGCAGGCTCTTTCGCATCGGCGCTGAACATTAAGGCGGTTACGCCATTCAGGCTTTCGTATACGCCGGTATATTTTGTTTCGTCGATGCTTTCCAATGCTTTGCGGATTAAGGTGTTCTTAGCCACCTTCATTTCCACATTTTTGTTGAAACAGATACGACGCAGTTTATTTACCTGGTCTACCGTTAACGATTCGGTATTTGTGATGTAGAAGTTATTATATTCATTGAATTTCTCCTTAAGAACTTCAATTACTTCATTTTTTTGATCTTTTGTCATAATGCTCTTTTTAGACCGGTGAAGGTTAATTCACGCTGATTAATGTTTTCAATAATGCTGCTTCCAATTATTATTGTAATGATTTGGTATCGATTGCAATTCCCGGGCTCATGGAGCTTGCCATGCTAACGCCTCTGAGATAGATACCTTTGGCTGCAGCCGGTTTTAATCTTATGATGGCGTTGATCAGTTCATTACTGTTGTCGGTAATCTTTTGGGGATCAAAGGATACACGACCAATTGAAGCATGAACAATACCTGTTTTATCCACCTTGAAAGCAATCTTACCCCCTTTTACTTCATTCACGGCTTCTGCCACATTATTGGTAACAGTGCCTGTTTTAGGATTCGGCATCAGGTTGCGGGGACCAAGAATTTTACCCAGTTTACCGATCTTCGGCATTACTGAAGGAGTTGCAATAATTACATCTACATCTGTCCATCCGCCTTCAATTTTCTGAATGTACTCATCCAGTCCGGCTTCATCAGCACCGGCAGCTTTTGCTTCGTCCACTTTATCCGGAGGACACAAAACCAATACTCTTTTTGTTTTACCGGTTCCGTGCGGAAGACTTACTGTTCCGCGAACTTGTTGATCCGCTTTTTTCGGATCTACACCAAGGCGGATATGCAGGTCAACCGAAGCATCAAAATTTGCTACATTTATATCTTTTACAAGGGAAGAAGCTTCTCTTAAAGCATACAGCTTGTTTTTCTCCACCTTAGCGTTTGCTATTTTTCTTTTTTTGGTAATTTTTGCCATTACAATTGTTTTAAGATTCCTTAAATAAGGGATAAGATTATTTTTCCCAGGGAGCTGCACCTTCAACGGTAATTCCCAGGCTGCGTGCTGTTCCGGCTACCATCTTCATGGCGCTTTCAAGCGTAAAGCAGTTTAAGTCAGGCATTTTGTCTTTGGCAATAGCCTCTACCTGATCCCAACTTACTTTACCCACTTTTGCACGGTTACTTTCTTTGGAACCCTTTTGTGTTTTGGCAACTTCCATCAATTGTACGGAGGCAGGTGCGGTTTTAACAACGAAGTCAAATGATTTGTCAGAGTAAACAGTGATTAAAACAGGAACTACTTTTCCTAATTTATCCTGTGTTCTTGCATTGAATTGTTTGCAAAACTCCATGATATTTACGCCCTTGCTACCTAATGCAGGACCAACCGGAGGCGCAGGATTTGCCTGCCCGCCTTTCACCTGAAGTTTCACATAACCTGTAATTTCTTTAGCCATGTTTTTAATTTTATTGGTTCAATCGTCGCGCCGGTGGCGGACTCCCAAATTCAACTATATTCTTAAAAAGAACTTTTTGGGGACGCAAAGGTAATTTGATTTTATATTTCAAACAAATCTTTTTCCCGCCTTTTCTAGCCGTCGGGGTGACGCAGATTATCCCAATCCCGCTGCTATTTCTTTTTCAATTTAGAAAGAAAAATCCTGTGTTTATTATTAAATTTTCCTTGAAATGCCCTTAAAAATAAAATTATAGCAGAAAGCGGCACGATTTCTTTTAATTTGTGAAGGATTATTCAAGGAAAAACGAATATATGGCAAGGATCTTAATTATTGATGATGAAGAAGATGTATTAATTCCCCTCAGAGGCATTTTGCAGAATAGGGGGTTTGAGGTGGCAACGCTTTCACGCGCCTCCACCGCTTTTATGACAGTGGATGTATTTAAACCCGATGTTATCCTTCTGGATATCAAACTCGCAGAGCACGATGGCCGCGACATCTGCTTTCAGCTTAAGGCAAATAACCGAACCAAAAGAGTGAAAATTTTATTATGCTCCGGATATATCACCAACAAAGAAGAATATATTGAATACGGAGCCGACGGGTTTGTAGAAAAGCCGATTGTAATAGACAATCTGGTACAGCAGATCAAACAATTGGTTGCCGGATAAAACCAATTGAAATAACAGCAACAATTATAGCGCTGACAGAAAGCGCTAGATTTGTTACCAACTTCAGAAATCCAAAATCTTTCAGTTAATAGCCCCCGGCAGAATCGCTCCGGGTATTAGCATTTAAACCGGTATCGCCCGCCGCACCGCTGGAATCGGTATAATACGAATTCATACCGGTGCCGGTACTCGGTGATGAAGTATCTATTCCCGGAGCGGTGTTAATCGAATTCATTGTATCTGTGGTCGTACTTTCGGTCTGGCTGTTGCCGCAGGATAATAAGACAAATGCGAGTGCTGCTGACAGAAGTAGTTGCTTCATATTGTTCCGTTTTACGGTAATATTCAATTCCCTTGCCATGGTGTAGCGAACAAGGCACCGCAGTCCGGCTCTGCAATAGAGAAAATTCTTTCCCAAAAATCAATAGGCTCTGGCAAACAACACCCTTTGCGTGGAAGGCCTGCCGGTGAGGATACAATTGCCTTCTTCCTGTTCATTATTGAGCGGAATGCAACGGATAGTAGCCTTCGTTAATTCCTTGATTTTTTCTTCCGTTTCGGC
>JAFAEW010000120.1 GCA_023423835.1 Bacteroidota bacterium
CCCGTCAGGATTCAAACCTGAAACCTACTGATCCGTAGTCAGTTACTCTATTCAGTTGAGCTACGGGGCCTTAAGGGGTGCAAATATAATTGCAAAATTGATATTTTTGAAATTTCCAGAACTCTTCACGAAAATTTTAACCGGCAAGCTTACCTGGCTATAGCTGAGATAAGGCGAATATTTATTGGGGAAACTCGGTTTCCTCCGACTAATCAAAGCACATTTTATTTAAATAGCTTATTTTCAAGCCGATTAAATCAAATATAAATGATGAGAAAGTTACCGTTGATTTTATTTTTTATTACTGCATCAATTGCCATATCCTCTGCGCAAACCTACTCACCCTCGGCTGAAAATCTTTCAGCAAGAGAGCAATTTCAGGATAATAAATTTGGATTGTTTATCCATTGGGGCATCTCGAGTGAACTGGGCGCCGGTGAATGGGTAATGAATAATAGAAACATCAAAGTTGACGATTATAAGAAATTGGTGAACGCTTTCTATCCGCACGATTTTAACGCAGAAAAATGGGTTTCACTTGCTAAAAATGCAGGCATGAAATACATCACTTTCATTACGCGGCATCATGACGGATTTAGTTTGTGGAATACTAAATTCTCGGATTATAATATTATGCAAACGCCCTATGGAAAGGACGTTTTGAAAATGTTGGCGGATGAATGCAAAAAGCAGGACATTACTTTAAATCTCTATTATTCACTCACAGACTGGTCAAGAAACGATTATCCTTTTCAAACCGGCCGCACGGGACAAGGAACCGGAAGAACCCGCCAGGGCGATTACGCGCATTATCTTCAGTTTATGAAAGATCAGCTAACCGAACTGTTGACGAATTACGGATCGATCGGACAAATATGGCTGGACGGACATTGGGATCAAACAAATGTGGAAGGTTCATCAGACATGTCATCGAGGATCGACTGGAAATACGATGAACTCTATGGATTGATCCACAAACTCCAGCCTTCCTGCCTTGTGGGAAACAACCACCACCAGACACCTTTTCCGGGAGAGGATTTTCAGATCTTTGAACGAGATGTTCCGGGGGAAAATAAATCAGGATTAAGTTACCAGGAGGCTTCCCATCTTCCACTCGAAACCTGCGAAACCTTAAACGATTCATGGGGATACAATATAACGGATACCCATTACAAATCGCGGGACGAAGTGATCCGCTATCTTGTAAGTGCCGCCGGTCGAAATGCCAACCTTTTGCTGAATGTCGGTCCGCGTCCTGACGGAAACATCAACCGTCAGTTTATTGACACCTTAAATGCCGTCGGAACCTGGATGAAGGAAAACGGAAAATCAATCTACGGCACAAGAGGCTATTTACAGCCGGCTTTATGGGGACTGATGACACAGAAGGAGAAAACCCGTTTTATTCATATTTTAGATATGCCTTCAAACAATTACATCTTCATCCCAAATATGACTGAAAAGATCAGAAGTTGTAAGCTGATCAATTCTAATCAGCCGGTAAAATTCAAACAGCAGGCAGAAGGCGTATTTATTTTCACGGATCAGTTATCAAAGGGAGCGCCCGATACGATTATTGAATTGGAAGTGATGTAGAAATTGGTGATGGAATTCAGATTTATTTTAAGACGAAAAAACCGGCCAAAACTGACCGGTTTTTCTTTGTGATCCGGATTGGATTCAAACCAATGACCCACAGCTTAGAAGGCTGTTGCTCTATTCAACTGAGCTACCGGACCCGAAGGGCGGCAAAAATAAATTTTTATTAGTTTGCACCCAAACGAAAGTTGAGAAAAATCGGATTAAATCAGAAAAAGTGCCGAAAGCAAGCTTTGCACCTTTTTTCCGCCACCATTCCATAATGCTCAGCGTTTATTTGTTCTGCTTTTCCCATTCAGATGAAACCCCAAAAATCTGAGAACAGATTCCCGAACCGGTCAAAACCGTTTCTCCCTGACACAAGCTGAGGAACGACATGGGCCCGACTTTAAAAATTTAGTTAGTTTGCATTGAAACTTTTAACACGAAAATGGATGTCAGATTAGAAAAAAGCTGGAAGGATCAACTTGCGGGCGAGTTTTCACAGCCGTACTTTCAGGAGATTGTGAAGTTTTTGAAAGCAGAAAAGGCGTTGGGGAAAAAAATTTATCCGCCCGGCCCCCTTATTTTCAATGCCTTTGAACTAACGCCCTTTGATAAAGTAAAAGTGGTGATCATCGGCCAGGATCCCTATCATGGTCCGGGGCAGGCGGAAGGTTTATCTTTTTCCGTTCCTGCAAATGTAGCTCCTCCCCCTTCGCTCAAAAACATATTCAAGGAACTGCAAGACGATATCGGGCTAAATCTTCCACAATCCGGAAGCCTCGCAAGCTGGGCAAGACAAGGTGTTTTATTGTTGAATGCCAGTCTTACGGTAAGACAGGGAGAACCGAACAGCCATGCGAATCTCGGATGGAATTATTTTACAGATGCCGTTATAAAAACCATCTCAGACAAGAAGACCGGCGTGGTATTTTTGCTTTGGGGTAAGTTTGCACAAGATAAAATTTCACTGATCGATCAAACGAAACATTACGTTTTAAAGGCCGCACATCCTTCCCCTTTCAGTGCTGACAAAGGTTTTTTCGGATGTAAACACTTTAGTAAAACAAATGAAATATTGATTAAACTAAAATCAAATCCAATCGACTGGAATATCAATTAATATGGAAAACAAAAGGCTACCCCTTTGGAAAGAAATCTTTGGAAGGATCTGGGCTTTGTGGATGCTTGTTGCATGGATTGTGACGATTCTGATCGCGTTTATATTTTACCTGCCCTCTTTTTTCCTGAAGGAACCGGTTGCCGGGAAATGGCACCGGATCGTTTCAAGGGGATGGCAGGCCGTTTATCTGCCATTAGTGGGATGTCCCTATAAAATAAAGGGACTGGAAAATTTTAAAAAAGGTCAAACCTACGTGATCGTGTGCAATCACAACAGTTTTTTAGACATTCTGCTTGCAACGCCATTTACGGCAAAGCCGAATAAAACGATCGCCAAAAGTTCGTTTGCACCGATTCCCGTATTTGGATGGATTTACGCAAAAGGGAGTGTCCTGGTAAACCGCAAGGATGCAAGAAGCAGGGCCGAAAGCTATATAAAAATGAAAAAAGCGATCAGACAAGGATTCGATATGGTAATTTACCCTGAAGGGACAAGAAACCGAACCGGTAAACCCTTGCAGACATTTCAAAATGGCGCTTTTAAACTTGCCCAGGACATGAAAGTGCCCATACTGCCAACGGTTATTCTCTATACGGGAAAAGTTTTGCCGGCAAATAAACTGTTTTATGCGTTTCCACACCGCATTGAAATTCATTATTTACCGCCGGTTTCATCCGGCAATCTATCAATAACACAGTTGAAAGAGCAGGTATTTCAGGCTATGGAGCAAGCGATTGTGGAACTGGAGAAAAAATAATCGGTCACTGACGTTTTTTGGTTGCCCGGAAGGCAATGCTCAATTTGATATGAACGCGTCTTCCGGCTTCCTTCTACCGAACCATGATCCGGGTAATAATTTATAGCGTTTCAATCTTTTTTATTTCAAAAAAAATTGACATCTTTGAAATTATATAAGTGCTAATATATTTATGCAGTTCTACCGCGAAGCAGGATTTCTGGTGCTGGGATCACGTCTTAGACGCATCGGCGATAATTTCATCAATGATGTTAACAAAACCTATGCTGCTCATGATATTGATTTTGATGCTGCCTGGTTTCCGGTTTTTTACATCCTCTCCAATAAGAAAGAAGTTTCAATCATTGAGATTGCTACCGATTTAAACCTCTCTCATTCTGCCGTAAGTCAGATGGTAAAAAACCTTTCTGAGAAAGGACTGCTGAAATCAAGATCTTCCAAAGTTGACGCAAGGCAAAAAGCAATCAGCTTTACGGCAAAAGGTTCGAAATTGTTTTTGAAAATAAAGCCGGTCTGGAATGCGTTGCAACAAGCGATGGAAGAGCTGTTTGAAACCAAAAACAAGTCAAACAACATGCTTCAGTTGCTAACCGATATGGAGGTAAATCTAAATAAGGAAAGTTTATATAGCCGGATCGAAAACAAATTATCCCAATAAAACCATGCAATCATTTTTATTAAATAATCAGCATTACCTGGAATTCGAAGAATTAAAGGAAATCATCGCTCATCAAACGCCCGTACAACTGGCGGGTAACTCTAAAGAAGCAATTGAACAATGCAGAAATTTTCTGGATAAGAAGCTCTCCAACTCTGAAGCGCTTCTCTACGGCATCAATACAGGTTTTGGATATCTTCAGAATGTGGCGATTGAACCATCTAAAATTGCGCAGTTACAATACAACCTTTTGAAATCGCATGCGTGTGGTCTGGGAGAAGAAGTTCCAAAGGAGATTGTAAAACTGATGCTATTGCTCAAAGCGAAATCACTCAGTTTTGGCAATAGCGGTGTTCAGCTTCAGACGGTAGAAAGGCTATTGGAAATGTACAATCAAAACGTTCTTCCGGTTATTTACACACAGGGATCATTGGGAGCTTCCGGCGATCTGGCACCTTTAAGTCACCTTTGCCTGCCCCTCATCGGATTGGGCGAAGTTGATGTTTTCGAAAATAATTGCTGGCAGAGAATGCCGGCTTCAGAAGCCCTGGATAAATCGGGATGGCCCGCTATTGAATTACAGAGTAAAGAGGGACTGGCGCTGATCAACGGAACGCAATTTATGAGCGCCTACGGATTATTTTGTCTCCTGAAAGCCAGTCATCTCATCAGAATGGCCGATCTCATTACCGCGCTTTCCTTCGATGGATTCGATTGTGTTTTGCAACCGCTCAACCCATCGATCCATAAAATCCGTCCTCATAAAGGGCAGATGGAAACTGCTGACATTATTAGAAAATATCTCAACGGAAGTGAGATTGCGGTTCAAAAAAAATCACAGGTTCAGGATCCGTATTCTTTCCGATGTGCGCCGCAGGTGCAGGGCGCTACGAAGGACGTTTTTAAAAATGTGTTGGAAGTTTTTCTCACGGAAATCAACTCGGTTACCGATAATCCCAATATTTTTCCGGATGAAGATCTCATACTAAGCGGCGGAAATTTTCATGGCCAGCCACTTGCCCTGCATCTTGATTTCCTTGCAATCGCGATGAGTGAGCTTGCAAGTATTTCCGAAAGAAGAACCTATCAGTTGATCAGCGGGCAGAGAAATTTACCCTTATTTCTGGTCAACAATCCGGGATTAAACAGCGGTTTTATGATCCCGCAATATACTTCGGCAAGTATTGTAAGCCAGAATAAACAGCTCTGCACACCTGCATCGGTTGATACCATTCCGTCGTCAAACAACCAGGAAGATCACGTAAGTATGGGAGCAAACGCTGCTACGAAATGTTTAAGGGTGATTGAAAACGTGGAAAAAGTTTTGGCGATTGAATTGATGACAGCGGCGCAGGCCCTGGATTTCAGAAGACCGCTTAAGAGCTCCGATGTCGTTGAAGCGTTGGTAAACGATTTCAGAAAAATAGTTAGCTTTAATGAGGCCGATCGTGTTTTACATGACGACATGGCTAAGGCTGTAAGATTTATTTCGGCCTACAAATTTTAAATACCTTCAAATAACAGTTATGTATAAAAATTATGATCCAGAAAAATACAAGACGCCCACGGGTAATCAGCTTACGTGTAAAGGATGGACACAGGAAGCGGCTTTGCGGATGTTATTAAATAATCTGAATCCTGAAGTGGCAGAAAAGCCGGACGAACTGATCGTATACGGAGGAAGAGGAAAAGCGGCAAGGAATTTCGAAAGTCTTGATCTGATCATCAAAGCCTTAAAGGATTTGAACGATGATGAAAGCCTGTTAATTCAAAGTGGGAAGCCGGTTGGCATTTTACAAACGCAAGCGGATGTGCCGCGGGTTTTGATCTCCAACTCACAGCTCGTCCCAAAATGGGCAACCTGGGAAGTTTTTGACGAATTGGAAAGGAAAGGATTGATCATGTATGGCCAGATGACCGCGGGAAGCTGGATTTACATCGGATCTCAGGGAATCGTTCAGGGCACTTATGAAACGTATGCATCGCTGGCAAAAAAACATTTTGATGCAAGTCTAAAAGGAAAACTGAATGTTACCGCAGGACTTGGTGGAATGGGCGGTGCACAACCCCTTGCCATTACCATGAATGAAGGCGTAGCGCTGATTGCCGAGGTGGAAGAATGGCGGATCGATAAACGACTTGAGACAAAATACCTCGATCTGAAGTTTACCGACATTGATGCGGCGATCGACCGTGCGAAAGAAGCCCGCGATAAAGGAGAAGCGATCAGCATTGGTGTACTGTGCAATGCCGTAAATCTGCTGGAAAGGTTGATCGAAAGAGGCGATGTTCCGGATACATTAACTGATCAAACTTCTGCGCATGATCCGTTGGTCGGATATGTTCCGCATACTTTAACCGTTGCGGAAGCAAATGCTTTAAGAAGCAGCA
This sequence comes from Bacteroidota bacterium, assembly GCA_023423835.1. Classification (GTDB taxonomy): domain Bacteria; phylum Bacteroidota; class Bacteroidia; order Chitinophagales; family Chitinophagaceae; genus JAFAEW01. Next base: position 6,511 of record JAFAEW010000120.1, read on the forward strand.
ATCCGGAAGAATACATCAAGCTGAGTTACGAAAGCATGACGCTGCATGTAAAACACATGCTGCAACTGCAACATCGTGGCGCTATCACCTTTGATTACGGAAATAATATCCGTGCGAGGGCAAAGGAAAACGGTTTGGCAAATGCCTTTGATTTTCCCGGATTTGTTCCCGCATATATCCGTCCGTTGTTTTGTGAAGGAAAAGGACCGTTCCGATGGGCTGCTTTGAGTGGCGATGCAAACGACATTGCCGAAACGGATAAGGTGATTGCCGAACTCTTCCCGGAAAATGAATCCCTTTTAAGGTGGTTGAAACTCGCAAAGGAAAAGATTGCATTTCAGGGATTGCCGGCAAGAATTTGCTGGTTGGGACAAGGTGAAAGGAAAAAAGCAGGACTCGCCTTTAATGAGCTGGTAAGATCAGGAAAAGTAAAAGCTCCTATCGTGATCGGCCGCGATCACCTTGATACCGGATCCGTTGCAAGTCCAAACCGCGAAACCGAAGCGATGCTCGACGGAAGTGACGCGGTTGCAGACTGGCCGTTACTGAATGCGTTGGTAAATACCGCCGGAGGCGCAAGCTGGGTAAGTTTGCACCATGGCGGTGGTGTGGGAATGGGTTACAGCATTCATGCGGGTATGGTGATTGTTGCTGATGGAACTGAGGATGCAGCGAAAAGATTGAAAAGGGTCTTGAGAAATGATCCCGGGCTTGGCGTTATCAGGCATGCAGATGCAGGATACGATATTGCAAAAGATACGGCGCGAAAATTTAACCTGGATATCAGAGAAAGGTTGAAATAAACCAGGCGGGAGATTTATTAATTTGAAATCCACATCACGCACTTACTCGTAAGCCGATTTTGTTGCGCAGGAAAAATGCTGCCCGGTTTCAACTGGAAATCGATGTAACTACAGTTTTTCCATTAAAGATTTTCCATTACTTTTGATTAACATTAACTGCAAAACGAGAAAATTGATTAAGAAACCCATCCCGATCCTCCATATGGATTCCCGATACGCATGCATCAAATGCAAAACTGATGACTTAAAGAACGATTTCAGATTACATAAAATCTAAAAAATCTTCGTTTAATCTGCGCAGCACACAATCCAAACCCAATGGAAATAGACCGTCAGGAAAAAAATCACAGCCCGCTTATAAAAAAACGCAGGAACGGATCGCAATTAGTTCTTCGTTCCAAACTTTCGGCGAGAATTCAAATTCTTTCGCATACAGATATTCGTGACACCGGTTTTAATTCCAACAGAACATTTATACCTGCGTTCGTTTCCGGCTTTCCGGAATTTGAAGCTGTCGCCGAACAGGGCCGCAGAATAAATTGAAATCAATCAAGAATTTTTTCACAACAATAATGATCAATTTAAAGAGAAAATCAAACATGAAAAAACCACTGCTGCTCCTCGCAACTTTTTGTGCTATTTACTGCCATGCACAAATAAAATTTGAACCGGGTTATTTCATCAATAACCAAAATGAAAAGATCAATTGCATGATCAAAAATGCCGATTGGCGCTTTAATCCTGACCAGTTTTCCTATAAACTTTCGGAAAATGACAATGAGCAAACCGCAACAATTCATGACGTACGGGAATTTGTGATAGGCGGGTATTTGAAATACCAGCGTTTTACCGTATTGGCCGACACCACTACTGAAAATCTTTCAAAAGTCTCAACGAATGTTGAACCGGAGTGGAAGGAGAAAACTACTTTTCTAAAAGTTTTGGAGGAGGGCAAAATCAATTTGTACGAATTAACAGATGGTGAAAAAGCGCTTTATTTCGTAAAAACAGGACAACAAAGCGTTCCGGAACAGCTCATTTATAAAAGCTATACAAGAAACCAGGACGGCGATGTCAGGAAAAACAACAGTTTTCGCAGTCAATTGTGGAACAGCGTAAAAGATGGAGACATTTCCAAAAACCAGGTTGAAACGATTTCCTATACAAAATCATCCCTTCAGAAGATCGTTCGGACTTACAACGGCGCCACTGGAAGTGCAACGACCTATAAAGCTCCGGGCCAACCCTTTTTCCACCTGGCTGTGAAACCGAGAGTAAACAGCTCTTCGCTTGATCTTAAAGCCACTTACGCTCCCTATCGCAAACACGGTTTTCAATCCAAAACGGCAGTAAGTGCAGGTATTGAAGGTGAATTTGTTTTACCCTTTAATCAAAGCAAATGGACTATTCCGGTTGAACTTGCTTTTCAGAGTTTTAAGGGAACCAACATCAGTGAGGGCTATGAAGCATTTGTGGAACATAAAGCCATCGAACTGCCTGTGGGATTGCGTTATTATGCATTTCTCACCGATAAAATGCGTCTTTATCTGAATGCCTTCGTCGTATTGAGCAAATCAAACAAGGCAGACATTACGTTTAAAGGCAGTGACCAGGTACTTCCGTTGGCCGCTTCTCCAAACTTTGCCGCCGGCGCAGGATTGGATGCACACAACTTCAGCCTTGAATTCAGAATGTACAGTGAAAGACAAATTCTTGCTGATCAGGGAAATTGGGATGCGCCTTTCAAAAATTATTCACTCATCATTGGTTATAGGATTTTTTAATTATCTTAACTTTTAAAACAAGCTTATGAATGAAAATATTCCAAACCAATACGGAAACACGCCTTTGCCGACACCGCCAAAAAACTGGCTCGTTGAATCGATCCTGGTGACCATCTTCTGTTGCCTTCCGTTTGGGATCGCAGGAATTGTTTTTGCGTCACAGGTCAATTCAAAATTTCAAATGGGTGATTACAGCGGCGCCTTGAAAGCATCTCAAGATGCCGGAAGGTGGACTAAAATCGGATTTTTTATCGGACTTGCCCAGGTAGTAATCGGAATTCTTTGGATTCTGTTTTTTGGAGGACTCGCCTATTTCAGCAGTCATCAAAACTACGGCTATTGACAAGGGACAAAATTATATTTTTTGGTATTCTTACAGCAGCGCTTTTATTGGCGCTGCTCTATTTCTTTTTATGGCCTCAATTCGGGCCCTATTTTCCAAAATGTATTTTCAATCGCTTAACCGGGCTCTATTGTCCCGGCTGCGGAAGTCAACGTGCCGTAGCAGCGTTATTGGATCTTAAGTTTGATGATGCGCTGCACGACAACCTGCTGACTGTGGCGGCAATTCCATTTCTGATATTCGTTTTTTTGTCGTTTTTTCTCAAAGCGTTTTACGGGAAGCGGGCAACCGGCCGGCTTTTCTATAATCCCTCATTTTCAAAAATCGTTTTGATCGTTGTGATTGTTTTCTTCGCGTTGAGAAATATTCCCGTTTTTCCGTTCAGCCTCCTCGCTCCGCTCTGATATTTTTCTAGATCCGGCAGAAAATTCTCGTTTCAAAAAAAATTAATCTAATTTTTATTTGTTAAGATAGTTTTAATATTTTTTCTTAATTTCATTCAATCATTCATCAAAAAACGTAATCATGAGAAAGAATCTACTAAAAAAATTCGCAGTATTTTTTCTTGCCGGTATGATTGTTTCCCAGCCTTTGCTTGCCACTGCAATAACGCTGGATCCGGGAAAAACACCAACCGAACAAAAAGAACCCGCTGCCACAGAAACGATGCAGGCCGCGATGAAGGAATTCAAAAGTCTGTCACGTAAAGAAAGAAAACAAAGGATCAGCGATGCCAAAAAAGTTTTGAAACAGTACAAAAAAGACAAGAAAGAGGGAAAAGCAGAAGAAGCAAGTACCAATACGATATTGTTGGTGATTCTTGCGATCATTCTTCCTCCATTGGCCGTTTATCTGCATGAAGGAGAAATAAATTCAAAATTCTGGATCGACCTCGTGCTTACGTTACTTTTCTGGATTCCGGGATTAATCTATGCCTTGATTGTAATTCTTTCATAATTTCATCTTCAGGTTGATTGTAAAACAGGGAAGCAATTCCCTGTTTTTTTATACCCGCTTCATCCGTTCGGCATCCCAGTGGATCACTTTATTCTCAAAATAACTTTCATTGCAACATAAGCAGGGTGCGGCGGCCCTGAAACCGAATTCCGGGTCTTCAATCATCGTCTTGTCATTCCGCATACCCAAAAAGAAATTCTTGAAATGTTCTGCATGTGTATTATAATCTTCGGGCACTGAAAAACTAAGATCAGGTAATCTCACTGCCTTCTTTTCTTCTGCGCTGTATTTTTTATCGTAGTCCGATAACAACCGCTCCTGCATTGCCTTTGGATAGGTGCTCAGCGCATCCCATCCGCCAATTCCCGGAGCAACCGACATTTTCCTACGGCTAACGGTTACCCCCGACCCATCGACCTGCATAACACCGTCGGATCCGATAATTTTTGTATATCCGGTTTCTCCTTCACCGCTTACAAAATTCACCCGGAGTGTCACCTGAAACGCTGCGTGTTGATCTGATGCCGGATAATGCAACACAGAAGTCATCACATCCGGCACATTTCGTCCGTCCTTCCAATACGTAAGGTCTCCGATGCTGTAGATTGTGTCCGGCCCCTTCGCAGAAGTTACATAGTGCAAACCGGTAAGCAGGTGAACGAACAGGTCACCGGCCACGCCCGTTCCGTACTCGCGGTAATTTCTCCACCAGAAAAACCGCTTTTCATCCCATGGAAATTTTTTGTCTGCCAGTTGCTGATATCGTTCCCAATCCACAGTTACCGGAGAGGCATCAGACGGAATGGTATATTCCCAGGCGCCTAATGCGCTTTGACGGTTAAAGGCTGCCTCCACGGAATTTATTTGTCCGATTTCTCCTTGCTCAAACAGTTCTTTGGCCTTGGCAAAGGCAATACTGCTGATGCCCTGGCTCCCAACCTGCATCACCTTTTGGGTTTGACGATAAGTGTTGATTAATTCCAACCCCTGATCAAGCTTATGAACAACCGGCTTTTCGCCATACACTGCCTTTCCTGCCTTCAAAGCGTCGATACAAATCTTACTGTGCCAGTTATCACTCGTGGCAACAATAACGGCATCCACGTCTTTGCGATTCAGTATATCTTCATAATGGCGGGTGGTAAACACATCATTTCCATACAACTCTTTAATTCTTGTAAGCCGCCCTGAATAAAGGTCTGAAGCGGCAACGAGTTTTACACCCGATACACTTACAGCCGAAGCAACATCCTGAAAACCCATGATCCCGCAGCCGACAACGGCAACATTGATCCGGTCATTGGCGGACAATTTTTTATTTTCCCAAACAAGTATTTGCTCTGCTCTTTCTTTTTGAGCCAGGGAAGAAAGACCGGCGGTTGTAAGTAAAGCCGTTGTTCCTCCAAATTGTTTTAAAAATTTTCTGCGGTTAGTTGACATAGCAGTTCTGTTGTTTGCTTAAATGTAAACTGAATTTCGCAATTCATCTCAATTCTTGCAGATGTTTTTCAGAAGAAAATAAAAACGGAGATCGAATTCCCGCCCTAATAGTTTATTGGAGTGGCTTTACCTGTTCGTTGTAAAATCTGACAATTTGAATCACATCGCCGGCATTGTTGTACCAGTTTGATTCATGTTCAATTGAAAAACTTCCTTTGTAACCCTGTCTTTTCAATTCTTTAAATACTGCCGGAAAATCGATCACACCTTTGCCTGGAATCGTATCATCGGCATTGGTTTTCCCAAAGGTTGCAATGTCTTTCAGATGCACATTGAGAATGCGTCCTTCCAGTTTCTGCAAACATTCGATTACATTCAATCCGCTTCTTGCCCAATGGCCGATGTCTGCACATGCATACAAATTCGGATGACCTTTCATTGCTGCCAATACCGAATCCGGATGCCAGTAGTGTGTCGGCCGCGGATGATCGTGAATGGCAACGGGAATATTGTATTCCCCAGCCAGGCGATCCACATAATCCCACTGATCATCCTGTGGTTCAGAAACGATCAACGGTATATTCATATCTTTTGCGAAGGTGAAAATATCTTTCCATCCCGCTTCATCCTTTGCCCCGGTAACACCAAATCCGATGAACGAAATGTTTTTACTTTTTACATATTCCTTTACCTCTGCTCTTTCCTTTTCAGTCATTTCGGGACCAAACGAACCTTTCCATTTCCCACCTAACTTTTGTCCCGGAAAGGCCTGAATATAGCGGATGCCACAACTGTCTGCTTTTGCCACTGCATCATGAAAATTAAAAACGCGAAATGTCCAAAGCTGAAGGCTAATCGTCCAGTCTTTTGAAACATTAGAGGGTTTCGGCTGTGCAAACGAAAGTGCCGTCATAAGCAGGAACGGACAGAACAAAAGAATTTTTTTCATCGTATATTGATTTAATAAATTTGATCTAAATTAAGCCTGCGCGGTGGGACCACCAAAATTCATGGGAATTTCAATCTGTTCCATGTCCTGAATTTTTCCATTAGCTGCCTCATAGCGATCAATATTTTCCTGAAGCGCTCTCATAAATCGTTTTGCATGCATCGGAGTAAAAATGATTCTCGATTTTACTCGGCTTTTCGGCGTTCCCGGCATCACGTTTACAAAGTCAATCACAAACTCAGCGTGACTGTGGGTAATAATCGCGAGGTTGGCGTAGGTGCCGTCGGCTGTTTCTTCGCTGATCTCAATGTTTAGCTGGTTGTTCTGCGGCTGTTGTTGTTCCTGATCGGGCATAAAAAATATTTTTTACAAATGTAGCGAACAAGAAATCTTTATCTCGTCTTTTCATCTTTTTTTCTGGTGTGCATTTGCAACAAATTTTTTTACATTTAAGGTTAATTCATGAAAATTCTGATTGTATTGCAGTTGATGCTCATCAAGATTAATGTAACCTTTATTTACATTGCTGCCGGCTACCTCCTGCTCCTGATGGTGCTATACTTTTTTCAGGAAAGGTTTATTTTCAAACCCGAAAAACTCGCTCCCGATTTTAAATACCGCTACAACCTTCCTTTTAAAGAATTGTTTTTTGAGGTCGAACCCGGCGTAAGAATAAATGGCCTGCACTTCTATTGTAAAAACCCGAACGGACTGGTTCTTTATCTTCACGGCAATACAAGAAGCATCAAAGGGTGGGGAAAATACGCCATCGATTTTTACAGGTTCAACTACGATGTCGTGCTCGTTGATTACCGTGGATTTGGGAAAAGTACGGGCAAACAAAGTGAAAAAAGCATTGTACAGGACCTGCAATTTGTTTACCGATCCCTCGCCGATGAATTCAGGGAAAATCACCTGCTGGTTTATGGACGAAGTTTCGGAAGTGGCTTTGCCACAAAAATTGCTGCTGAAAATTCTCCGCGTTACCTCATTCTCGATTCGCCCTATTACAGTTTTAAAAAACTTGTGCAACGCTTTTTGCCGTTTATTCCGAATAGCATCTTATTGAAATACCACATCAGAACAGACAAGTGGATCAGGAAGGTCAATTGTCACACCTACATCATTCACGGAACAAAAGACCTGCTCATTCCCATTAAACACAGCGAAATGCTTCAGAAACTCAATCCGCGGAAAATTACGCTTATTAAAATAAAAGGCGGTGGTCACAACAATCTTCCCTCCTTTCCGGAATACCACAATTTTTTAAGAGATATTTTGTTGTACTGACGGAAGTAAACGATCTGCTAAACCTATTTTTGCATAAATTTCAACATGCGAAACCGGGAGAAAATCAGATCTCAGTCAATATTTTTCTGGATAAAATTGCTGGCCGGCGTTTATTGCGGCGCAGCAGTTGCCCTTTATTTCATGCAACACAAATTATTGTTTCACCCCTCCTCGCTGCCCGGCAACCATAAGTTTGATTTCAAAAACACATTCGAAGAAATTAATTTCAGGCCTGATTCCGAAACCTCCATTCATTTGATCAGGTTCATTCCTGCCGATTCTGTTGAGAAAAAAGGTGCGGTGATTTATTTTCATGGAAACAGTGAAAACATAAATCATTATGCAATACATGCAGATAGATTTTTAAGTTTTGGATATGAGGTTTGGATGATGGACTATCCGGGATTTGGAAAGTCTACCGGCAAAATGGATATAGAACTCTTATATCACTCCGCCGGTGAAGTTTATAAGATGGTGCGGGAAAAAGGATTTTCTCCCCAAAATATTCTCATTTACGGAAAATCGCTTGGAACCGGCATTGCCTCTAACCTTGCCAGCAAAAAAGAATGCCGGCACCTGATTCTCGAAACGCCTTATTACAGTCTGGGTTATGCCGCTTCAAAGCACCTGTGGATGTTTCCGGTAGAATACATGATGAAATATGAGATTCCTTCCTACAAATATTTTAAAGATATTGCAGCGCCCGTTACCATTTTTCACGGCACAAAAGATGAAGTTGTAAGTTATAAGAATGCAGCTCTTCTCGCGAAAAATTTTAAGAAGACCGACCGGTTAATCACAATTGAAGGTGGAAAGCACAATGATCTGAACAATTTTCCCCAGATGCAAAACAAGCTGAATGAATTGCTTTCGGACTAAAGCGAAACGGCATCTTTGTTCCTGTTCTTGATTACTCCGCGCCTGGCCAATCAGTAATTCGGTTCATCCGGATCCTCCCGCACAAATCCTTCGTCGTCATCTACCTGTTCTGTTTGGGAAAATGCACCCCCGGAGCCATCGGAATCCAACTCATTGATCGCGTTTTTGTCATTGGTATGATGATCTTCATATTCACTCATTGGATCGCGGCTTAAACCGGCGGTTTTCTTTTCGGCCTCCGTTTTTGGATTGATAATATTCTCACTGGAAAGATTATCCGGAAATCCTTCAAAATCTTTATCTATCTGCGGATCGCTCGCTTTTTTCACATCTTTATCCTCATCCATGGGACGGGTGTTCTCCTGTTGTTCATCGATCATAATCCTGAATTTTAGTAATGAAAACCTGTTTGCATTATGCACTCAAAACTCAAGCCATTTGCTGTAAAATCACCGCTTCATTCGAAATTTCCAGTGAATGGTTTAACCCGGTTTTCAGGGCAAAATTAAAATCAGAATGTCCTACGGGAAAATCAAAACAAACAGGATAATCGTACTCCTGCACTTTCTCCCAAAGAATTTCCTGAATTTCCGATCCAAAGGGAATCGTCGTATCTTTCATGTCGGTAAATCCGCCAAAAAGGATTCCCGCAAGCCGGTCTAATTTTCCGGCTCTTTTCAGTTGCATCAACATGCGATCGATATTATATAGATATTCTCCAACATCCTCCAGAAACAGAATACAGTCGCGTGTATCGGGTTCAGACCTTGTGCCAAGAGAATGCGCAAACAATGCGAGATTTCCTCCAATCAGTCTTCCGCTTGCCTTGCCCGTTCTGTTGTTTTTTTGAGATGGAATGGTATAAATGTATGGTGTTCCCAAAAGCGCTGTTTTGAGCGAACGTACAAATTCGTTTTCAAATCCTCCATCGTTGAAGGCGGCGGCCATAGGCGCATGCAGCGACGTCATTTTAAGATTCGCAAAAAAATGAAGGTGCAAAAGCGTGATATCGCTATATCCCACAATCCATTTCGGGAATACCTGCAGCGGTTGAAAATCTATTTTATCGATGATCCGGCTGACTCCATATCCTCCCCTTGCGCAAAGGATGGCCTTCACTTCACGATCGTTGATCATCGATTGCAAATCGTTTAGCCGCTCTTCATCCGTGCCGGAAAAATAGTGAAACTGACTGCCGCAAGTGCTTCCCATTTTCACCCTGAATCCCCAATTTCGGAGCGTTTCGATGCAGCATTCCATCTTTTCCAGCGGCATAAATCCTGCAGGACAAATCAGGCCAATGGTATCACCCGGATGTAATGGTGGTGGGATAATCATAATACAACATTTAAACGATCAATGCGCGTAATGCCGGATCGGTATAGTCTTTAATAAACCAGTCAACTGCGGAATATTCGAGGAAATCAGCGCTATCGTGGGTGGTTGTGATGGCAATGGCACGCATCCGGGCATTTTGAGCCGCTGCCACTCCTTTTGGTGCATCCTCAAAAACAAGACAGTCCTCGGGAAGCACGCCTAATTTTTCCGCCACTTTCAAAAAAGTCTCAGGATCTGGCTTACTGTTGCTTACTTCACCGGCGTGCACCATGGCCGAAAAAAACTTTCTGATATCCAGCCGGTCGAGAATCTGATCAAGATTTTCAGCCACAGAAGCAGTGGCAATGGCTAGTTGAATATTATGATTTACCGCTTGTTCAAAAAAAGCAGGAAGGCCATTGATCAACTGAAGATTTGGAAAATAGGCTTGCCTATATTTCTCTTCTTTCTCCATGGAAATCGCCTGCATCTCTTTTTTAGAAAAACGCCCCGGTCCGAAAACCCTTTCCAGCACTTCTTCGTTTTTACCATACATATTCTTTTTTACTTCCGCAACAGTGAGATTGCCTTTGAGCTTTTCATTTATGATATAATTCCATGCCATCAGATGATACTCCATGTCATCGATAATCGTACCATTCAGATCGAAAATAAACGCTTTAATGTTGTACAAAGACTGGCTTTTTTTTAATGAATTCCTGCAAATATAAATGGCAATTTGAAACAGATTTTGAAGATAACAAATTCCTGTTCAGGATTCTATAACTTTGCAAGATTATGCAGGAAGAAAAGGAAATCCCACAGCAGAATAGTAATAATCAGGACAATAACCGCTATCTCGTAACCGCCGCGCTGCCCTATGCGAACGGGCCGGTGCACATTGGACATCTTGCCGGCGTGTACATTCCCGCCGACATTTACGTTCGATATTTAAGGGCGAAAAAAGCAGACGTAAAATTTGTGTCGGGCAGCGATGAACACGGCGTTCCCATTACCATCCGGGCGCGAAAAGAAGGAAAAACGCCGCAGGAAGTTGTTGACAAATACCATAAGATAATTAAGGACAGCATGGAAGGGATGGATATCAGTTTTGACATTTATTCACGAACTACCAATCCCATTCACCATAAAACCGCTTCCGACTTCTTCTTGAAATTGTATAATGATGGCTTATTTGAAGAGAAGGAGACCGAACAATATTTCGATGAACAAACAAAAACATTTCTCGCCGACCGGTACATCGTAGGAACCTGCCCCGTTTGCGGCAATTCAAATGCTTATGGCGATCAATGCGAAAAATGCGGATCGTCTCTTAGTCCCGAACAATTGATCAATCCGCACAGTGCACTGAGTGACTCCATCCCCATAAAAAAGAAAACCAAACATTGGTTTTTCCCGCTGCAGAATTACGAAGGCTGGCTTAAGGAATGGATACTTCAGGATCACACCAACTGGAAACCGAATGTTTACGGACAGTGCAAAAGCTGGCTCGACAACGGGTTGCAGCCGAGAGCGATGACCCGCGACAGTGATTGGGGAATTAAGGTTCCGTTGCCCGATGCGGAAGGGAAGGTATTATATGTATGGTTTGATGCGCCGATCGGCTACATCAGCGCCACAAAAGAACTCACGCCCGCCTGGAAAGATTACTGGTGTAAGAAAGATACGAAACTTATTCATTTCATCGGGAAGGACAACATTGTTTTTCATTGTATCATTTTCCCTGCAATGCTGAAAGCACATGGCGGATTTGTATTACCAACGAATGTTCCGGCCAACGAGTTTTTGAATATCGAAGGACAGAAGGTTTCTACAAGCCGTAACTGGGCAGTGTGGGTTGACGAATACCTGAAAGATTTTCCTGAGAGCGCCGATGTATTGCGATACGTTCTTTGCAGCAATGCGCCGGAAACCAAAGACAACGATTTTACCTGGAAAGGATTTCAGGAAGCCAATAACAGCGAGCTGGTAAGCATCTTCGGAAATTTCGTTAACCGCACTTTTGTGTTGATGCATAAACTGTGTAAAGGAAAAGTTCCTCCTTTTCATAATGATATTGTAGATGAAGCCGATAAGCAGCTGATGCTCGATATACAGCAAACAGCCGCAAAAACCGGCGAACTCATTGAACAATTCAAATTCAGGGAAGCCTTATATACTGTAATTGATCTTGCACGAAAAGGCAACAAGTACATGCAGGATAAAGAACCCTGGATTGTTGCAAAGCGTTTGCCGGACGATCCGGAGGCACAAAAAGAGATCGATAACTGCATTCACCTTTGTCTGCAGTTGACAGCGAACCTTTCTATTCTTATTCACCCGTTCCTGCCATCCACTTCCCGAAAAATGCGGCACATGATGAAGGTGGTGGATCGCATGCTGGAATGGAAAAATGCGGGAAGCCTGAAGCTTCTGAGCGTTGGCTACAGCCTGAGGCCACCGGAATTATTATTCAGGAAAATTGAGGACAGTGAAATTGAAGCACAAATCAAAAAACTAAACGAAGGAAGTAAACAAATGGAAACTGTAACAGCCGAAAACACAATGGAAGAAAATCTTTTGAAACCGCAGATAGTATACGACGATTTTGCAAAACTCGATTTAAGGGTCGGAACCATTTTGAAAGCAGAAAAAGTTCAAAAGGCCGATAAATTATTGCAATTGGAAATTGATCTTGGATTTGAAAAAAGAACGGTTGTTTCAGGAATCGCTCAGCATTTTACGCCCGAAGAAATTACCGGCAAACAGGTGGTTGTGGTGGCAAACCTGGCTCCCCGGAAAATGCGTGGAATCGAAAGCAACGGAATGATTTTGATGGCAGAAAATAAAGAAGGAAAATTAGTGTTCGTAGCTCCGGATACGATGATCGAGACCGGCTCGCCCGTGAACTAACCAAACAATTCATCTATAGAATACGTCTTATTACACAACTGCGGTGGAGCCTGCTTCTCAGACCGTGTTAATTGATCGGATAACCACCGGCCTTTTTCATAGCTCGACTTTAAGGTATATTTAATACCTTTAAGGATATTTTAACCTTTAAATATTCCGTTATGAAAAAATTTACACTTTGTTTTCTGTGGTTTTTCGGCTTCGTTATTACGGTTCGTAGTCAACCTAAATCCCTCGATTCATCTTTTAATGGAAATGGATTATATTTTTTTCCTACAAACAATTGGAGTCAATCAATTGGCGATCTTGCGATTCAGGCAGATGGTAAAATAGTTGTAGGTGCTTTTTATGGCAGCAAAAGCGCTGTTGCCAGATTGCAGGCAAATGGAACCCCGGACAAAAGTTTTGGGAACAACGGTGGTGTTATTGTCGATACCATCAACGGTAGTCTCAAACTTCTTTCTCAACCCGATGGAAAAATTATCATTATAGGCTCACATTTTAAAGTGGTTGGGAATGAAACTTACTACCTCACGAGGTTAAATGCCGATGGCAGCGTCGACGAGGGATTTGGTACCGGCGGAGTCATTATTGAGCCCACCTCCCAGATAAGAGCAGCAACTTTACAGCAAGATGGAAAAATCGTGTTGCTCAAACGCCCCTATAATGAGGAATATAAAAATGATATTACAAGATTAAATCAGGATGGAAGTCTTGACAAAAGTTTCGGAGTCAATGGTCATGTTATTGACGACTACGATTCAACCTTTGGAGAGTTAGGTTTTATAACCCTCGCTATTAATAGTCAGGGAAATATTATCGCGTCGGGTTATGTGGCCGGTGTGAAACATCAAAGTACTCTTATAGCAAACTACGAAAGTAACGGCACACGCAATGCTAACTTCGGAACGAACGGCCTGGTTCGGATTGAGTTTCAGTCGCCAGATGATGCTTTCGGTCAATACTTAAAAATCCTGCCCGATGACGATATCCTGGTAAGTGGAGATAGCTACAAAAATCTTCTCATCGCAAAATGTAAACCTACCGGTGCATTGGATCTCTCCTATGGAGATGGCGGGAAAATAGTTTATCCATTTTCCCCAAATCGTTATTCCTCTATTAATGATATGGCTGTTTTAGCAAATGGAACCAGCACATTTGCGGTCTCCAGTGGAGGATTTATCAGTTTTAGCCCCGATGGCAAGGAGGAAGCGATTTTCAATTTTCCGGTCGGTTATCAACTTATTGCAGCTTGCACCTATCAGCCAGACGGGAAACTTGTGGTGACGGGCGGATACAGAAAAGTTAATTACGTTGATTACACTCCGGTAGTTGCCCGGTTCGAAAATATTGAAACGGCCGCCGTCAACAGCAATAACAAGTCGGAAGTGTCGCTTAAAAATAACCTTTCAATTACCGTCTTTCCAAACCCGGCCTCTGCAACTTTAAACATTTCAGGTTTAGCCGGCGGTATGAAAACGGCCATCACTATCCTCGATAATAACGGCAAAATCGTTCGTTCGTTCAAAGGAGAAACCAATCAGTTGAAATCAATAAATATCGCAAACCTGAATTCGGGCATCTATTATTTGCAGGTACAACAGAACGATCAAATCAAAACCCTGAAGTTTCTCAAAAAATAACGAAATCTCAATAAAAACCAACTCCGGAAAGTCCGGGAAGAATTCTCTTCTTTCCGGACTTTTTATAAAACCGCTTTGCGCCTACTTTTGCTCACGAAAAATTAGATACTTATCTTGCTGAAATTATTATTCCCTTTTTAGGAGGGAGAAAAAAACCGGTAATTCAATATATGAAGCGATCTATCAAAAAAATTGCAGTTCTCGGAAGCGGCGTAATGGGTTCAAGAATCGCCTGTCTTTTCGCAGGAACAGGTGTTGAAGTTTTACTACTCGATCTGGTTCCCAAAGAAGCGGAAAATAGCGACAAACCAAACGAAAGAAACAGCATTGTAAACAGTGCGCTTCAGGCCGCTATTAAATCAAATCCCTCTCCTGTCTACACAAAAGACGTGGTTAAAAGGATCAAAACCGGCAATTTCAGCGATAACATGAAAGAGATCGCTTCCTGCGACTGGACAATTGAAGTGGTAGTTGAACGGCTTGACATCAAGAAGAAAATTTACGACCAGGTGGAGCAATTCCGTAAAGCCGGAACATTGATCACCACCAATACATCAGGGATTCCGATTCACCTTCTAACTGAAGGGAGAACGGAGGACTTCAAACGGCATTTTTGCGGAACGCACTTTTTCAATCCGCCGCGTTACCTTCCTTTACTTGAGATCATTCCTTCGCCTGAAACAAGTCAGGAAGTTGTCGATTTCTTACTGCATTATGGCGACCTGTTTTTAGGGAAAACTACCGTTCTCGCGAAAGATACGCCTGCTTTTATTGCCAACAGGATCGGCGTATTCGGTATCATGAGCACCTTCAAGAATATGGAGCAACTAGGATTAACGGTTGACGAGGTGGATGCGCTTACGGGCCCGGTGATCGGACGACCGAAATCCGCAACCTTTCGTACAGCCGATCTCGTTGGAATTGATACCCTCGTAAAAGTGGCCAAAGGAATTGAGGATAACTGCAAACAGGACGAAGCCATCACCGTTTTTTCTGTTCCCGGCTGGCTGCAGAAAATGGTAGACAACAACTGGATCGGCGATAAAAGCGGTCAGGGTTTTTTCAAAAAAGCGGTGGGAGATGATGGCAATAAAGAAATCTTATCCCTAAACTTAAACACCCTGGAATATGAGCCAAGACGAAAACCTAAATTCGCCACCCTCGAGCAAACAAAACCGGTTGAACAACTTGAACAGCGCCTTCCTCTTTTATTGAAGGGAAAGGACAAAGCGGGTGAGTTTTATCGCCGCATGTTCTTTGAATTGTTCTCCTATGTTTCAAACCGTATCCCCGAAATTGCAGATGATCTCTTTCGAATCGATGATGCGCTGAAAGCCGGTTTTGGCTGGGAACTCGGACCATTCGAAATCTGGGATCTGCTGGGAGCTGAAAAAACAACGGCTGCAATGAAATCCGAAGGATTCGAAGTGGCCGACTGGGTTTCGGAAATGTTAGCGGCGGGCAATACAGGTTTTTACAGAGCCGGAAAGGGAAAGAAACTTTATTACGATCTCACTTCCACATCATACAAACCCATCCCCGGCAACGAAGCGTTAATCCTTCTGAAAAATTATCAGGATAATACAGTTTGGAAAAATTCCAATGCCGCTTTATACGATATCGGCGATGACGTGGTTGCTCTTCAGTGGAATACGAAAATGAATACCATGGGCAGCGAGGTTCTCGATGCGCTGAACAAAAGCATCGCCATTGCCGAAGAAAAATATAAAGGTCTTGTAATTGCAAATGATGGCGCCAACTTCAGTGCCGGCGCCAATGTGGGCATGATCTTCATGTTTGCCATTGAGCAGGAATATGATGAACTGGACTTTGCCATCCGGTTATTTCAGAATACCATCATGAAGGTAAGACACTCCTCGGTGCCGGTGGTTGTTGCCCCGCATGGTCTTGCCCTGGGAGGCGGTTGCGAATTGAGTATGCATGCCGATAAAGTATGCGCTGCCGCTGAAACCTATATCGGACTCGTGGAACTGGGCGTTGGCCTAATTCCCGGGGGAGGCGGCACGAAGGAGTTTGTGCTGAGAGCTTCGGATGAAATGCATACCGATGAACCGGAAACCATTACTTTAAAAAATCGCTTCTTTACAGTTGCCACGGCAAAAGTGGCCACTTCTGCCTTCGAAGCCTATGAACTCGGCATTTTAAGAGAAGGAACGGATGAAGTGGTGATGAATCCGAAACGAAGAATCCTGGAAGCGAAAAGATCGGTGATCGATCTGTATGAAAGCGGATATACAACGCCACTTCCAAGGCAGGATATAAAAGTGCTGGGAAGATCGGCACTCGGCGCACTTTATGCTGGAATTAACGGAATGAAAAGAGGCAATTACGCTACCGCTCATGATGCATTGGTTGCAAAAAAACTGGCCTATGTCATGTGCGGCGGAGATTTGAGCGAGCAAACGCTGGTAAACGAGCAATACCTGCTCGATCTCGAGCGCGAAGCCTTTCTGAGTCTTTGTGGAGAACGGAAGACCCTTGAAAGGTTACAGGCAGTATTGAAAACGGGAAAACCGGTGAGGAATTAAGGCCGACTGTAAAAGGCGAGCTTCGCTAAACTGTGAAGACGGATTTTAGATTCAAAGAACTGTTCTTAAATAAAAGAAAGTGAACATTACCGAACTGTACGAATTGTATTTGCAATATCCGTCCATTGAAACAGATACGAGGAGGCTGAAGAAAAATGACCTCTTTTTTGCTTTGAAGGGACCGAATTTTAATGGAAATCATTTTGCCGTAGAGGCCTTGAAAAACGGTGCCGCATTTGCCATTGTCGATGAAGAGATTTTACCAAAACATGAAAGCATTATTCAGGTTGATGACGTGCTGCTAACACTGCAAAGGTTGGCAAAATACCACCGTGAGCAGTTTGACATCCCATTTTTAGCGATCACGGGCAGCAATGGCAAAACTACCACCAAAGAGCTGATTCATCAGGTTTTATCGTCGGAATTTAAAACCTATACTACCACCGGAAATCTCAACAATCATATTGGTATTCCGCTGACCATTCTCAAGATTAAAAAGGATGCTGAAATAGCGGTGATTGAAATGGGTGCAAATCATCCGGGTGAAATTGCAGGTTATTGCACCTATACCCTTCCAACTCATGGCATCATTACCAATTGCGGAAAAGCACATCTCGAAGGATTTGGCAGTGTGGAAGGTGTAAGAAGAAGCAAAGGCGAATTATATGATTTCTTAAGAAAAAACAATGGAACCGTTTTCGCTTTCGACGATTATGACTACCTGCATACGATGTCAGCCGGCATTGAAAAGGTAATCTGGTATGGAACAAAAAACGGCTTCGTAACGGGAAGCGCCATCAATAGCGATCCCTTTTTAAACATCAGGATCAATGAAAAGGAAGTTGCTGAAACAAGCCTTGTCGGAGATTATAATCTTCCAAACGTACTTTGTGCAATTACAATCGGCAGATATTTTTCCGTCAGGGATGAGCATATTTTCGATGCTATAAAAAATTATACGCCTTCCAACAGCCGGTCTCAACTGATAAAATACGGATCGAATGAAGTTATTCTCGATGCTTATAATGCTAACCCAACCAGTATGTCGGCAGCGATTGAAAACTTCGCTAACATGAAGGCGGAACGGAAAGTATTAGTTTTGGGTGCAATGATGGAACTCGGCAACGGTAGTGAAAATGAACACCGGCAGATTGTTGGTGAAATCGGAAAGAAAACCTGGTTTGAGGTGGCCCTCGTGGGCGGTGACTTTAAAAATACACACGGCCGATATCATTTCTTTCCCAACGTAGAAAAAGCGGCATCGTGGTTTGAAAAACAAAATTTTCAGGATTGTCACATTCTCATTAAAGGCTCCAGAAGCATGAAAATGGAGAAAATTCTGAAGCAAGATAACGAATAATCCTGCCTCTGAACCGATACCGGCCTAAATTGCACTTCCCTGAATTGCCTTAAAATCGGGTATCAATTTTGAGGCATAGAGGCTAAAACATTATGGAAAATACTTCAGATACTTCTACAAAAGAAACGTTCAGAGATATTATAAACGCAGAGAAACCGGTATTGATTGACTTCTCGGCCGAATGGTGCGGCCCCTGCCAGGCAATGAAACCGGTTCTGAAAAATTTGCACGATTCACTCGGTGAAAAACTGAGGATATTGAAGCTTGATATCGACAGAAATCCGGATGTTGCCAATGCATTTTCAATTACCAGTGTTCCCACATTGATATTGATTAAAAAAGGAGAAATTAAGTGGCGCCAAAGTGGTTTAATGCAAGCAAAGCAATTGCAGCAGGTTTTGCAGCCATTCTTATAAAAAGTTGCATTTCATTAAACAATGTTGCTCTACAAATCCTGTAAATTTGCAGATTAATTTTTTTTATGCAAGGTGATAAGGGAAAACCGTCCTGGTTACTGAGTGTGTTGGGTTGCAAATGTCCGAGATGCCGCGAAGGCGAACTGTTTAAATATAAAAATCCATACGCATTTAAGAACCGTCATTACATTGAAATGAACGATAACTGTCCTGTTTGCGGGCAGCCCACCGATATTGAAGTCGGTTTTTATTATGGAACCAGTTATGTCAGCTATGGGCTCACGGTTTTGTTTTCCTTCATTTCATTTTTTCTTTGGTGGTTAACAATTGGATTTTCACTTGATGACAACCGCATTTTCTATTGGCTTGCCGCTAATTCACTCGTGCTACTTCTGTTGCAACCCGTGTTTATGCGGTTATCCCGGTCGCTCTGGATCAGCCTGTTTGTAAAATATGATCCTGATTGGCAACATCACCAGTTAGAACAACCCGAACGAATTGTGAAAGAGCAAATGGGAAACTGGTAAGCACGTGTGGCGTTAACCAAAACATTAAAAACCGGATCCGGATAAAGAAAAACCGCTATCTTTCCTTTTTCTAAGACTGATGCCTGAACCAAAATTATCTGTTGTTCAAATAATCGATCGTCTCGAAACCGGCGGGGCCGAAAAAATTGTTGTGTTGCTGTCCAATCTTCTGCATTGCAACGGACATAGGGTAAGGGTAATAACCACCGTTTCCAACGGTCCGCAGTTGCAGTTTCTGCATAAGGATATTTCCACTGTTTGCCTGCGGCGAAAATGGAAATGGAACCCCAGATACATGTTGCGGTTGAAGCGGGCTTGCAGAGGGTTCGATGTGATTCATCTGCATGGAGAACCCACATTAAGATACAGCTTCCTCACAAAAACCCTGTTCGGACTGAAAGGAGGAAAAATTTACCACGAACATTATCCCTATGTAAATCAGCGGCCGGTGAAATGGTATTTGAAGTACATGCTCAGAAATACTCAAATCATCGCGACGTCTCAGATGGTAGCCGACTGGGCAATTCACAAAGTAAAGCTGGAAGAAAACCGCATCACAAAATTGATGAACACGGTTGAACGATCAGAGCCAAAAACAAACAGAGCGTGCGGTTCGCATTCACTGGTGCAGGTTTCGAATTTACTGCCCCACAAAAACATTGCATTTTCCATTGACGTTTTGAAGGCATTAATACGAATCAGCGGCCAGGATTTTCATCTCACTTTTATCGGGAAAAAATATGACGAAAGACATTTCAACTCTCTCAAAAAGAAAACAGAGGATGAAAACCTTTCACAGAATATCGATTTTATCTTTGATTGTGACAACGTAGCACCATTACTCGATCATTTCAGTTTTGGCTTGCACAGCTCTCCCAAAGAGACAGGACCGGTAGTATTAGCCGAATATTTCGCGTCAAAACTTCCGTTCCTGGCTTTCAGAACAGGAGAAGTTTCGGATCTCCTTTTCCGCCATTTTCCGGAATTTTTTATGACAGATTTAGATGCTGAACAATGGGCTATCAGAATTATAGAGTTATTGAAACAACAGCAAAAAAACCCGGCCGAAAACCAAAGGATGGAAGAAGTATTCGACCGCTATTTTTCTTCCCGCCAGTATTATTCATCCTACAACAAATTGCTCCTGGGTTTCAATCAACCGATTTTGACAAGCAATTAATTTAAATTATTTTCGAATAATGAGTGATATTAACCTTCTGATCATTTTATTGGTTGTGGCCCTGGTCTTTATTGCCTTTTTCTTTGGGATAAATATCGCCTTTATTCACAGCAACCGGCTGAGCAT
>JAFAEW010000032.1 GCA_023423835.1 Bacteroidota bacterium
ATGCTATTCAGAGGCGTTCTTAATTCGTGCGACATATTGGCCAGGAATTCCGACTTATAGCGCGTTGAAATTTCGAGGGCTTCTGCTTTTGCCTGTATTTCGATATTTCTTTCAACAATCATTTCATTTTTTTCTTCCAGCAAACGGCTTCGCTCTTCGAGTTCACTGTTTGCCTGTTGCAATTCTTCCTGCTGCACGCGCAATTCTTCCTCAGATGCCTGCAGTTTCTCGGCCTGCACTTCTAATTCGGCATTGATATTTTCCAGCTCATGCTGCTGTAATTGCAGTTCTTCGGCCTGGGTCTGTGTTTCTTCTAAAAGATCCTGCAGCCTTTCCCTGCTCTGGGCGGATTGAATTGTAAAGCCGGCGTTGATCGAAACCGTCTTAAAAAACTCGCTTTCCGAACCGTTAAACGCTTTGAGAGAAGCGAGCTCAATGACTCCTTTAATGATTTTATTGTAAATAATGGGAATGGCAATAACCGTTCGCGGCTTAAGCTCGCCGGGCAACAGGCTGAGTGTGAAGTCATTTTCCTCAATACCATTGACCTCTAAAATTTTGCCCGATGCTGCCGCCTGTCCTATGATTCCTTCTCCCCAGGGTATCACGGGCTTGAGTTTATCTGAGGGCAAGGCATATCCCGAGGTGAGCTCCAATTGGCCTTCTTTATTAATCAGGTAGAGCGCTCCGGCAATGCTATTTGTGTACTCAGTAACATAGTTTATAATCTTCTGGGTTTGCACTTTCAATTCATGATCACCCACCGTTTCCTCATACAATCCGTTAGCACCTGTTTGAAGCCAGTCTCTTTTTTCAAGCTGACTGAAGGAGGTTTGCAATGAAGCAGCCATTTTATTCAGGGAAAAAACAATACTTCCCAACAGATCTTTTCCTTCGTCGCCAACCCTGATATCGTACTGACCATTTGAAATCTTGTCTGCGATTTCCTGAATCAATGTCAAACGCCTCGTAGTGGCTTCTTCATTCTCCTCAAGACTTTTCTGCAGGCGCGTTCTTGTTTCAAATTCCCGGTTGATACGCGAAAAGAAAAAGAAGGTTACTGCAAAAGCGAGAACCGCTGCAATGACAATCAAAATGGGCGTATAGGTTGCAAACCGGTTCATGGCAGCTGTGCGGCTCTTCAAAAGCGCTTCTTCCCGGTTTTGCATGTTTTGAATCAGCATTCTGATGTCATCCATGTAGGACTTTCCAATACTCAGTTCGAGGGGATTGAAAGTGTTTTCTCGTTTTTCACTTATCCTGCTGTTGAGGGAAGTCAACCGGTTGCCCACGGCTGTCTGAAGGTTTACGAGGTCTCTTTGCTGGTCGGGATCGCTTATCAGTTCACTCAGCTCATTTAATGACTCCTGTGCTTGCACGGTAGCTTTGGTGTAGGGAGTGAGGTACTCCTCTTTACCGGTGAGTAAAAAACCCCGTTGAACCGTCTCGGCATTTATCACTGACGTCATGACCGAACGCAGAGCAGAAATGACTCTGCTCGTATGATCTACCTGTTCAGAACTGTACAGCAGGTTCTTTATACTTTGGTAGGAAGCGATAGAACTTAGAAACAATAATAAAAGCGAAACTCCAAATCCAATAAGTAAATTCCGTTTGAATGATGCCATAGCAATTATTTTGATAGTTCAGTCTTTACAGACCTGTTTGTGGTTTCTTGTTTTAGGGGAATGATAATATAGAAGGTGGTTCCCGCTCCTTCCGTGCTTTTCGCGCTGATTATCCCATTATGCTTTTCGATTATCTTTTTCACGATCGAAAGCCCGATGCCGGTTCCTTCGTATTCATCCTTTCCATGGAGTCTTTGAAAGAGGGTGAAGATTTTTCCAAGGTATTTTTCATCAAACCCAATCCCATTATCTGCAAAGCTTATTCTAAGGTGTTCACCATTTGGATGGGGCGGCGCGTCAACGGATGGCTTTCGGATGATGTCACTCTTAATGATAACTCGTGGCGGCGCACCGGCTTTTGCAAACTTCAGCGCATTACTTATAATATTCTGAAAAACCTGCCTTATTTGCCCGGTCACCACTTCGGCCGAAGGCAGATGATCGGATTCGATCACGGCGTTTTTCTCCTTTATTACCAGTTCAAGGTCTGATAAGGTATCCTTCAAAACTTCATTGAGATCGGTTTTCGAAAATACGGTCATTACCGACAACCTTGAAAAATTCAGGAGGTCATCAATCAGTTTCCTCATTCTTTGGGCAGCATTTATCACCCTTACCATATAAGACTCTGCTTCTTCATTTTGCGGGAGAAACTTTTCTGATATAATACGGCTGAACGTAAGTATCTTTCTTAAAGGCTCCTGCAAGTCATGAGAAGCGATATAGGCATATTGTTGCAATTCGGCATTACTTGATTCCAGTGCAGCATTCATTTCAGAAAGCGCTTTCGTTCTTTCCTCAACCTTTTGTTCAAGTGTTTCTTTTATGCGGTTTAATTCCTCTGTTTGCCTGTATAAGGTATGAAATGTTTTCACCTTAAGAATGAGCAGATCGGGATCAAAGGGCTTTACAATGTAATCAATGCCGCCGGCCGCATAGCCTTTGCTGATGAATCTCTTGTTGATATTGACTGCGGATAGAAAAAGGATGGGAATGTTTTTCGACTTGCTGTATCCTTTGATGGCCTCCGCTACTTCATAGCCATCCATTTCGGGCATCTGAACATCGAGGATGATCAGTTCATAATCGTTTTTCAGGATCTTTTTCAATGCCTCTTCACCCGAAGAGGCCGTATCGACCTCAAAAAGGTTTAATTGAAGCAATGTTTTAAGTGAAAATAAATTTTCCGATTTATCATCAACAATTAAAATCATAGTGCTTCTTTTACCATTTAAAAAATTATCAACGGAAAATAAACAATATAATAATGCGGGAAACCTGGTTTAACAGATTATGTATACGGAAAGACCGCTCAACAAATGAAGCATGCGCTTCATATCGTTTAAGTTTTGCATTATTATTGACAGCATTTGCCGCAGTTCATGAATACTTGCAGGTTTTGTAATGAAACAGGCTGCACCTGATTGTATGGCTTCTTCAATATCCTTGGAGTGAGAGGAAGTTGTATAAATGAAAACAGGAACGTTTCTGTACTGCGGATTTCGTTTGAGTTCAAATAAACATTGTTTGCCGTCCATTCTCGGCATATTAAGATCGAGGAAAATAATATCGGGCAATACTTCCATCTTTTTCAACCGTTCCAATGCCTCCTGTCCGTCAGAGGCGATGTCAAGATGTACTGCGGGACTCAGATCTGATAAGACTTCCTGAAAAAGGAAACAGTCATCCGGGTCATCGTCCACCAACAAAAATTTTTTTTGGCGCATAATGTAAAAATCAAAAATAAGCTAAACTTTTTTCTAAGTACGAAAAAATAACGTTGCTGCAATTGAGTGTCAGCAGCTGAGGTTGTACAACTGTGCTAACTTCAGGGTAAACAGCGAAAGACTTTTCGTATGCATCACTCTATGAAATAAGAACTTTTCCGCCGGGGTTTTTGCCGGGCGTTAATCACTTGCCCGGTGCACCTTTTTTTCTAAGACTCCAAATATCGATTTATTCGTAAAAGGTTACTTTGCCGGTTTCAACATTGTATAAGGCGCCCACGATTTTTATCTGATCTGAAGCCTCCATATCTTTTAGAATGGTGCTTCGTTCTCTGATGGCCGCCACGGTCTGATACACGTTATTGGCTGTTACTTCCAGTACAAATTCGGGATTTGTATTGCCGGCATTTTCATGTTTTTGTTTTGCCAACTCCACTGCCGGACTGATCTTTTCCAACAGGCCGGTAAGGAAACCCAGCCGGGTATTTTCAATAGCGCTTGCAATGGCTCCGCATCTTGTATGCCCCAAAATTACCAGTAATTTTGAACCGGCGATTTTACATCCGAATTCCATACTTCCCAGGATATCGTCATTTAGGATATTTCCCGCTATCCGGATACTGAAGATATCGCCCAGCCCCTGATCAAAAATCAACTCGGCCGAGGTTCTTGAATCAATACAACTTAAGATCGTTGCGAATGGAAATTGTCCGTTTGCCGTTTCATTGACCTGTTGCAATAAGTTGGGATGCTCCTTAATGTTGTTTACAAAACGTCCATTACCTTCCTTTAAGATTTCCAGTGCCAGCTCCGGCGTTAATTTGTCGAGAATTTCCTTTGTATGCATCCGCATGTAGAACTGAATTTAGAAGGCCGAAAGTAAGAATTTATAAATAAAGCCGCCCACGTTTTTTGGAGGAGAATAGATTTGCCCGGCACTTCGAATCAGTGGGAAGGGAATTATTATGGCTTTAACAGAATCGCTAAATTCCTCTTAAACCTTTTGAAAAGGATAAACCACGGCACCGGTTTTTTGTCCTTAATTCAGAAAATAACGATGATCATGAAACAAATGAAATGGATGGCTCCTGCTGTGGCCCTGTTTTTTTTCGCAGGCTGCCAGAAGGACGTAGTGAAACAACTGACGCCGGAAGAGTCTCAGATCTACATCACGAGTTACGATTCCTCCGCTCAGTTTACTTCTTATAAAACCTTTAGCATCGCTGATTCTGTGGGAATTTTGAAAGACGGAAAGGCATCAAAAGAACTTACACCCACTGATCAGGCATATCTGAACGCCGTGAAGCAGTCGATGCAGGCGGAAGGGTATGAATTAGTTTCAAGGGAAGATCAACCGGATCTTGCAATTAATGTAATGCGAATTTATAATACCCAGACCGGCTATTTCAGCTATAACGATTATTGGGATTATTACGGCTCCTATTGGGATCCATATTACTGGGGTTATCCCGGTTACGGATACTATGTACCTTATGCATACGGCACCTACCAGGTTACGGAAGGGATGATGTCAGTGGATATGTTTGATCTCAAAAACGCAAAACAGGACAATCAGCTCAACCTGATATGGAATGGACTAATCAGAGGTAATGGAATTTTCAACAGCGATAATGCAACCACTGCTGTAAATGCATTATTCAGCCAGTCGCCTTATTTACACTCAAACGGATAAAAAATAGAGTTTTATGAAAAAAATATTAAGCATTATAGGTCTGCCGATTTCTCTGATGCTGTTTTCAACGTCGGCACATGCACAAAATGCAGGACAATTAAAAATGGGATTAAATTATAGTTATGGGCTTCCGATGGGGAGTTTTAAGAATGATCTGATTCAAAACGGCTCAGCCCGCGGATTCAACGGTGAGATCATGTATGGAATCAATAAACAATTCAGTGTGGGTCTTTCAGTAGGATACCAGAATTTTTATCAGAAAGAAGGAAGGGCAGTTTACCAGACCGGCGACCATCAGGCAACTTCCGCCGTTTTGAGCAACTCAATTACAACGGTTCCCGTTTTAGCCAAGGCAACTTTTCTTCCTTTGAAAGGCAATACGGTGGTTCAGCCCTATATTTCGCTGGGAGCCGGAGTGAGTTTCAATAATTATGATCAATACCTCGGCGTTTTTGGGGGTACCGATAATCAAACGTCGTTTGCCGCTGAAGGCGGTTTGGGAATTCATGTTCCTTTCGGAAAATGGAGCACTTCAGGACTCAATCTCGGGGCTCAGTACAATTATATCAACTACGATAAGTTTGGCTATAAGAATTTCAATAATATTTCTTTACAGGCAGGGGTTTATTTTCCCCTTTAGTTAGTAGTTTTTTCTTTGTGTGGTTGAAGACCTCCGGCACATCCCGGAGGTTTTTTTACTGCCACCAAAGCGAATTGCTTCTGCAACGGATAGAAACTAAAAAAGGGCGCCGAAGCAACCCTTTTTTAGTTTTATGATCTTCCTTATTTCAATTATTCTTCTTCATCGAAAGCCATCGCTTCACGTGCCGTAGCAAGCAATTCGTATTCTTCCTTGCTTCCAACGATTACGTTTTCGAATTCTTTCTGGCCGGTACCGGCAGGAATAAGATGTCCGGTGATTACGTTTTCCTTCAATCCGAGCATCAGATCGGTCTTACCCTGAATAGCAGCAGAACTCAACACCTTGGTCGTTTCCTGGAAGGAAGCAGCTGAAATCCAGCTTTGTACGCCAAGTGAAGCCTTCGTGATACCGAGTAATACCGGCGTTGCCGTTGCAGGCTGCGCATCCCGCACTTCTGCCAGCTTTTTGTCGGCACGGCGGAGGATAGAGTTTTCTTCACGCAGTTCACGCAGTGAAATGATTTCACCTGCCCTGAACTTACTTTCACCCGGCTCAGTAACGACCTTCTTATCAAAAATCCGGTCATTTTCTTCATTGAAATCGTAACGGTCTTCGAGATCTTCCTGGAGGAACCTGGTATCTCCGGCATCAACAATTTCCACCTTTTTCATCATCTGTCTAACGATAACTTCAATGTGTTTGTCGTTGATTCTTACACCTTGTAAACGATACACTTCCTGAATTTCATTTACCACATATTCCTGAACGGCATAAGGTCCTTTGATAGCAAGAATATCAGCAGGAGCAACCTGTCCGTCAGACAGAGCGGTACCGGCTTTTACAAAGTCGCCATCCTGCACCAGGATCTGGCGGGTAAGCGGAACGAGGTATTTTTTAATCACACCGTCTTTCGCTTCCACCACGATCTCGCGGTTACCTCTTTTCACGTTTCCGAAAGATACAACACCATCGATCTCGCAGACTACTGCAGGATTACTTGGGTTACGTGCTTCAAAAAGCTCTGTAACACGTGGAAGACCCCCGGTAATATCACCGCTCTTACGCATAGTTCTCGGGATCTTTGCAATTACCTGTCCGGCTCTAACCGGATCGCCAACGCCCACCACAAGACGGCTGCCAACCGGAAGGTTGTAGGTCTTGGTTTCCTTACCATTGACGATAAGGGCAGGAATTCTTGTTTTATCTTTTGTTTCAATAATTACCTTGTCTCTGTGACCTGTTTGCTCATCGGCTTCTTCACGGAAAGTAATACCTTCCAAAACGTTTTCGAAATCGATCTCACCATTTTGTTCAGATATGATCACATTGTTAAACGGATCCCAGCGGCAGATGATGTCGCCTTTCTTCACTTCCTGACCGTCTTTCACTTTCAATGTTGCCCCGTACGGAACGTTACTGGTAGTTAATAACCGGTCATTTTTATTATCCATAATCCGTACCTCACCGGTTCGTCCGATAACGATATTGATCTTATCGCCTTCTTCATTTTCGGTAGTTACAGTTCTCAATCCATCGAAATGAATGGTACCATCGAAACGGGCTACGAGGGAAGATTCCACAGAAGCAGATCCGGCCACACCACCTACGTGGAATGTACGGAGTGTAAGCTGTGTTCCCGGTTCACCGATAGATTGTGCTGCGATAATTCCTACCGCATCACCTCGCTGAGCGATATAGCCGGTTGCCAGGTTTTTACCATAACATCTTACACACACGCCTCTTTTTGATTCACAGGTAAGTACCGAACGGATATCCACGGTTTCAATACCTGATTCTTCAATCTCACGTGCGATATCTGGTGTAATTTCTTCTCCTGCCGCGATGATCATTTCATCTGTTTCAGGATGATAAATATCATGCAGGGAAGTACGTCCTTCAATTCTGTCGTGCAGCGGTTCAATGATATCTTCATTATCCTTGAGCGCTGTGGTAGCGATCCCTCTTAAGGTACCACAATCTTCTTCACCGATTACCACATCCTGCGCAACGTCTACCAGACGACGGGTAAGATAACCCGCATCGGCGGTTTTCAGGGCCGTATCGGCCAAACCTTTACGGGCACCGTGAGTAGAGATAAAGTAATCCAAAACGTTTAACCCGCCTTTGAAGTTGGAGAGAATCGGATTTTCAATAATCTCAGAACCGGAACTGCCACTCTTTCTCGGTTTCGCCATCAATCCACGAATACCGGCAAGCTGTTTTACCTGTTGTTTGCTACCACGGGCTCCGGAATCAAGCATCATATAAACAGAATTGAATCCCTGTTTATCCTGCTGCATTTCGCGGATAAGGCTTTCGGTGATACGGGTATCGACGCGGCTCCAGATGTCAATCACCTGGTTATATCGTTCATTGTTGGTGATCAATCCCATATTGTAATTGTCCCAAACTTCGTCTACTTCTTCCTTCGCCTGGTTTAACAGGTCGTTTCGGATCTCAGGAATGATAAGGTCATTCACATTAAAGGACAAACCGCCCTTGAATGCCATCCTAAAACCTAAAGTTTTGATATCATCGAGGAATTTTGCGGTCTTTGGAACATCGGTAATCTTGATGATGTCGCCAATGATTTCCCGCAGGCTCTTCTTAGTCAGAAGGGCATTGATGTATCCTACTTCCTGCGGAACGAACTGGTTAAACAATACCCGTCCAACCGTTGTTTCTACAGTTTTTGGAACAAGCTTACCGCTTTGACGCACTTTAGTTCTCACTTTAATGCCTGCATGCAGTTCAACCTTGTTTTCATTATAGGCGATCATCACTTCTTCCATGCTGTAAAAAGATTTTCCTTCTCCTTTTACCGGCACTTCTTCGGTGCTTTTCCTTCCTTTTGTGATGTAATAAAGTCCCAATACCATGTCCTGTGAAGGAAGGGTAATCGGCGTTCCGTTTTGCGGATTCAGGATGTTGTGTGATGACAACATCAGCAATTGCGCTTCAAGAATTGCCGCATTGCTTAAAGGAACGTGTACCGCCATCTGGTCACCGTCGAAATCCGCGTTGAACGCAGAGGTTACCAACGGATGCAGTTGAATGGCTTTACCTTCAACCAGTTTTGGCTGGAATGCCTGGATGGATAACCGGTGCAATGTTGGCGCACGGTTAAGTAATACAGGATGTCCTTTTAATATATTTTCGAGAATGTCCCAAACTACGGCATCTTTTCTGTCAACCAGTTTCTTGGCTGATTTTACCGTTTTTACGATTCCTCTTTCAATTAGTTTTCTGATGATGAATGGCTTAAACAATTCTGCAGCCATATCTTTCGGCAATCCGCATTCCTGCATCTTCAGTTCAGGACCTACCACAATTACGGAACGACCTGAATAGTCAACACGTTTTCCCAACAGGTTTTGACGGAAACGTCCTTGTTTTCCTTTCAATACATCTGACAATGATTTCAAAGCACGACCACCTTCTGCCTTAACCGCATTTGATTTACGGCTGTTGTCAAAAAGTGAATCAATGGCTTCCTGCAACATACGTTTTTCATTACGTAGGATTACTTCCGGCGCCTTGATTTCCAGCAAACGTTTCAAACGGTTATTGCGGATGATTACGCGGCGATAAAGATCGTTCAGATCTGAGGAAGCAAAACGTCCGCCATCCAGGGGAACAAGCGGTCTTAATTCCGGAGGAATAACGGGAATATATTGCATTACCATCCATTCAGGATTATTGCTGATGCGTTTTTGAGCATCCCTGAATGATTCTACCACGCTCAACCTTTTCAGCGCGTCGGCTTTACGTTGCTGAGAGGTTTCATTGGCCGCAGCATCGCGAAGGGAAGCACTCAGATCTTTAAGATTAATGCGTTCCAGTAAACCGCTCACGGCTTCAGCTCCCATCTTCGCAATAAACTTCTGCGGATCATCGTCGGGAAGCATCTGGTTTTCTTTGGGAAGATTATCAATGATATCCAGATACTCTTCTTCAGACAGAAGATCACCGGTTTTCAAATTCTTATCCTCCCTGATCCCGGGCTGAATGACAGCGTAGCGTTCATAATACACGATACTTTCCAGCTTTTTGGAACTCATCCCCAACAAATAGCCGATCTTATTAGGAAGGCTTTTGAAGTACCAGATGTGTACAACCGGAACTACAAGTTTGATATGTCCCATTCTTTCGCGGCGTACCTTCTTTTCGGTTACTTCTACTCCACAACGGTCGCAAACAATACCTTTATAACGAATGCGCTTGTATTTGCCGCAGGCACATTCATAATCTTTTACCGGTCCGAAAATCCTTTCACAAAATAAACCGTCACGTTCAGGTTTGTACGTACGGTAATTGATTGTTTCAGGTTTTAAAACTTCCCCAAAACTGCGCTCCAGGATGCTATCCGGAGACGCCAGACCAATTGTAATTTGTGAAAATGTTGATCTCGGGCGATTATCTTTTTTTATGGTCATATTAAAAATTGCAATTTTTTAATTTTTTCACCCGAAGTCCTGTATCTTGTGACTTCTCTCCTAAAAATAAAGCGGCAAATCTAAATAATAATTGAAAATCAATGAATTGTGATTTCAATCCTTAGAAAGAATGCCGAATATTTAAATTTGGAAACTGATAAGAATACATTACTTCAAAATGCATAGGGCGGCAAAGGTAAGCATTTAAATAAATTGAACTGAAAATTTTTCCGTTAAAAATATTTTTCGTATGAAATTTTCAAAGAACATTATCACCGGGCGATTTACCTTTTCTATTACAATGCCGTGTTGGAATAAAGCCTAACTTTATTGCAAACCTGATTAGCATGCTAAAACTGCGGTATTTGCTTCTTTTCTTTGCTTGTTTGCCTTTTACTGTTCACGCCCAGCAGGTATTGGTGTTGAAAATCGACGGGGTTATCAACGCAGCCACGGTTGACTATGTGCAACGGGGAATTGAGCAGGCAGAAAAGAATCACAATGCCTGTATTGTACTTCAGATTAATACGCCGGGAGGATTGTTAAATGCAACGAGAAGCATCGTTGGCAGTATGCTCGAATCACCGGTTCCGATAATTTCCTACGTTTCACCCGGTGGTGCCCATGCGGGATCAGCAGGAGTTTTTATTACGATGGCTGCCAATATTGCCGCCATGGCCCCCGGAACCAACATCGGAGCCGCCCATCCGGTAAACTTATCCGGTTCATTTGACAGCATCATGAATGTGAAAG
Organism: Bacteroidota bacterium; assembly: GCA_023423835.1. Taxonomy (GTDB): domain Bacteria; phylum Bacteroidota; class Bacteroidia; order Chitinophagales; family Chitinophagaceae; genus JAFAEW01. Next base: position 10,881 of record JAFAEW010000032.1, read on the forward strand.
CGACCAACGATGCTACCGCCTTTATCAGAACCATTGCACAAAAACGAAACCGCAACCTGCAGTGGGCCGAAGAAGCGGTGCGCAACAGCATCTCCATTACCGCATCGGAGGCGCTTCAGGAAAATGTGGTGAATCTCGTTGTCGACAACATTGGCTCTTTACAGGCAGAAATAGACGGAAAGACGGTAGAAACGCCAGCCGGACCGGTTGTATTAAAGACAGCCGGTGCGCAAACGGAAGTATTGGAAATGGGAGCGATAGAAAAGATGCTCAACATCCTTTCGGATCCCAATTTAACCTATGTACTTTTCCTGTTGGGACTATTCGGATTATTGTTTGAATTGTTTAATCCGGGATTGATCTTCCCGGGAATTGTTGGCGTAATCAGCCTTGTTCTTTCGCTTTATTCAATGCAAACCCTGCCGGTAAATTATGCAGGACTTGCCCTGATCGTATTCGCAATTATCCTGTTCCTGCTGGAAATCAAGATTGTCAGTCATGGATTACTCGCAATCGGCGGCATCGTGTCGCTTTTTCTCGGAAGTATGATCTTAATCAGAGCGAGTTCTACACTTGAACTGGTTTCCTTGTCAAAAATTGTCATCTTTACATCGGTGGCGGCCACCGCCTTCTTTTTTCTTGTAATTATCGGATTAGGGTTGAAGGCGCAAAAGAGAAAACCCGCCAACGGATTGAAAACGATGATCGGCCTTCCGGCAAAGGTTATTGTTGCGCTCAATCCAACCGGATCTGTGCGGGTGAATGGAGAGATCTGGCAGGCAGAATCGGTTGCAGGTGTGGCTGATATAGATAGCGAAGTGAAAATTATTGACGTAAAAGACTTAAAACTAATTGTTGAACCGGTTATATAATTAAACAAATAAATATGCAAACATTTCCAGTTTTCGCAGGTGTTATTGTATTTATATTCCTCATTATTTTGGCGAATTCAATCCGGATTCTAAGGGAATACGAGAGAGGCGTGGTATTCAGACTAGGTCGTTTGATTGCGCAGAAAGGTCCGGGAATTATTATTTTAATTCCGTTTATCGACCGGATGGTTAAAGTAAGTTTAAGAACCGTTGTGATGGATGTTCCTTCCCAGGATATTATTACAAGAGATAATGTATCGGTAAAAGTAAATGCGGTTGTGTACTTCCGGGTGGTGCAGCCGGAAAAAGCGATTGTGGATGTAGAAAATTACCTTTTTGCGACCTCCCAACTTTCCCAGACAACTTTAAGAAGCGTTTTGGGACAATCAGAACTCGATGATTTATTGTCGCAGAGAGATAAGATCAACATCAATCTTCAGCACATTATTGACAGTCATACCGAACCCTGGGGAATCAAGGTTTCGAATGTGGAAGTTAAGCAGATCGATCTGCCGCAGGAAATGCAAAGGGCTATGGCGCGGCAGGCTGAAGCAGAACGGGAACGAAGGTCAAAAGTAATTTCTGCAGAAGGTGAATTCCAGGCTTCGCAAAAACTGTCCGATGCCGCAAGAATCCTGAGTGAAGAACCAAGTGCGCTCACCCTGAGATACCTGCAAACGCTGAGAGAAATTGCGCAGGAAAATAATTCTACTACTATTTTCCCCGTTCCGATTGATTTGATTACGCCGTTTTTAAATTCATTCGGGAAGCAGGAGCTCGTGAAAACGGACAAATAATAGTCAGGGAAGTGGGGCTAAATTATTTTACAGTGGCAATTGTCAGGAACAAAATTCCAAATTTTTCAGGCTGAATCCATTTCAAATTTCCTTGTAAATAAATTAGGCTGATATAATGTTGGTTATTCCTCACCTTCCATAAATTATCTTCTCAAAAATAATTTGGGAGCGTTTCAACGAAGCGCTCCCAATTATATAAGAAAACTAAAATGCTATTCTAAGCCGGCACCGTATCGAAACTTACACATTCTTTCAATTCTTTTTCTGTGTAAGCCAATCCGTACTGTTTTAATACATCTTCCGGCACGCCGTTCCATTGATTGGGTTTATTTCCCATGTATCCAACATCCTTTACGCCGATTTCGGTAGTATAGAATCCGGTAGCGGTAAGATTTCGGATCAGGCTGAAGAAGGCCACACCTTGCGACATCTCCGGTTTCGCCTTTTTAGGATAAGCAATCTGATCTACCACTTCGATGCGCTGTCTGTCATCCAAAGCGGAGAAAGACTTACCATACGTATTCAGGCAATACATATCAAGCCAGCGCAGCCCGCCTCTCATCGGAAGCTGGTGCTGCGGCATATCTTTCACGATATATTCAATAAAGTCGGGAACTTTTGCGTCTGATGCACTTCCGCTCACTTCATCCCGCGGAATGATAATATCCCCGAGAATGGTAATGGTCTTCATTTCTTCCGGCGTGAAATAAGTGTAAGACGTGACCTCTTTTTCATGAGCCACTTCTTCAACCATCCGGTTTAGATCGGTTACTTTTACCTCAGGGCTCTGCATTACCGCTTTCTTATCCTCACTTTTACAAGCCTCAATTAACACACCTGAGGAGACGGTACCGATTAGAAGTGCTTTCAGCGATTTTCTTCTGTCCATATTTAAAAATTTAAAGGAGCGATGAAAATTTCAATAACAGTTTTAAAAATTAGAGATTGTTTTTCTTCAACTGATCCACAATATATTCGGATGTACGCATTGAAAGGGCCAGAATGGTCCATGTAATATTTTTATCGCCCTGCGATACAAACATTCCGCCATCCACATTAAAGAGGTTTTTGCAATCATGCGCCTGTGCGAACTTATTCAAGGCAGAATTTTTTGGATCATTACCCATCCTAATCGTTCCTGCTTCATGAATGATATTTCCGGGAGCATGCAGGCCATAGTCATTTTCCGGACCATCATCGCCACCCCAGGTAATAACCGCACCCATTGAGTGCAGAATTTCGGCAAAGGTTTCCTTCATATGTTTGGCCTGCTTAATCTCATAATCCTGGTATTTGGTATGAAATCTTAAAACCGGAATTCCATACTTGTCTACAACGGTAGGATCTATTTCGCAATAACTATCGCGGCTTGCCACTGCTTCGCCTCTTCCGGCCATTCCCACATGTGCACCGAAGAAATAACGGTAATCCTCTTTCAGGGAAGCGCCATAGCCGCCGGCTTCTTTTTGCTTGCCTTTGATTTTATAGGTTCCGTTCAGGTTTTCGATTCCCCAGTTGAATCCGTAAAGCGGCATTCCAAATCCACCGCCATATTCGATGTGGTATCCCCGCGGAAAATCGAGCTTTTTGTTATCGAGCCACCAGGGCGTATAAACGTGCATTCCTCCTACGCCATCTTCATTGTAGCGTTTGCGGTCAAACAATTCGGGAATGATTCCTCCCATATCGGCGCCGGTAGAATCGTGCAGGTATTTACCAACCACGTCACTTGAGTTGGCGAGCCCGTTGGGATGTCGTTGAGATTTTGAATTCAATAACAAACGCGCAGACTCGCACGCACTTGCGGCTGTAATAATCACCCGGCCTTCAACCTGGTATTCCTGCATGTCTTCTTTATT
>JAFAEW010000012.1 GCA_023423835.1 Bacteroidota bacterium
AAGGAAGGCTTCACTTCAGGATGTGTAAATAAATAATAATTGATTCCATCTGCAAATGCATTGCAAAGCTGCTTTAGCCAAACGGGCGCCTTGTGATAATCCCCAATCGCGGCAGCAGAATCAATAACCAATTTTGTAAGCAGGTCGTTATAAATATCGCTTTCGCCATTCACCTCAGAAAGACGTCCTAATTTTTCAATATAATTCATCTCTACTCTCGGATAATCGTCTTCGCATTGCGCATACATCAATCCGAAAACTACATCAGCATCGGTTTTTCCGTAAATATGTGGGATTCCGTAATTATCACGAACAATAGTAACCTGTTTGGCTTGCTTCTTCCAGGATGCGATTTCGCTTTTGGAAAATGGCTGCGCAGATAAACAAAAAGGAAGGAGCAGCAGAGCAAAAAGCATTTTCTTCATTCCTGCAATTTATTCCAAAAAAAGAATATTCTATCGTGTAAAAGACAGGTGCAATGGCAACCATAAATTATTAAAATAATGAAAGGATTGATGGTAAGTTTTGTCGTGTTTAAAAAAATATTGACCTTACGCCGGAAAAATCCGGTATATGCGGCGATCCTTCATTTTAATTTTTGTTTTTTACTTTCTTCTGATAAACTATGCAAAGAGCCAACCCGGCGACGCCTGCCAACTCAGGATTAGTGTTTTAACGTGCAGCCCCGGTAGTGAACTCTACTCCTTATTCGGACACAGCGCCCTGAGGATTACCGACAGCACGAGAGGAACCGACATCATTTATAATTGGGGAACCTTTGACTTTGATGAACCTAATTTTTACGGGAAGTTCATGAGGGGAAAACTGCTCTATTTCGTTTCACCCGATAATGTGAGGATCTTTCTAAGAGAATACCAGTATGACGGACGAAGTGTGATTGAGCAGGTTTTGTCGCTATCCTGTGAAGAAAAACATGCGATCGAAAAAGCAGTTGACAGCAATATGCAGGGGAATAACGTGTATTACAAATACGACTTTCTTTTTGACAATTGCACCACAAGAATCAGAGATCTCATCTTCAATAATGTAAAAAATCTCACGATAAAAACGCCGCTTGTTCCTGACGGAACAACGTTTAGGAATATGATACATTTCTATTTAGACAACGGCCATCAACCATGGAGTAAACTCGGCATCGATATCCTGCTGGGATCTTCGATTGACAGAGCGGTAACCAATTACGAAGCGATGTTTCTGCCCGATTATCTGATGAAGGGAATTGATTGGTCAGCTAATGCAGGCGAAAGCATCGTGTCGAAAAAGGTAATGATGTTACCGGCTCCCGCTGACCGCAACAACACGAATAATTCGGCGCCGCTGATATATATAAGCGTCCTTTGCGGCCTGATTTGTTTGATCAGCCTGCTGCCCTTTTCTTTAGCCCGGTCAATTACAGGCTTTATTGACAGTTTTCTGATTTATATTACAGGAGTTTTAGGATTGCTGCTGGTATTTATGTGGTTCTTTACGGATCATTCTTCCTGCTCAGATAATTACAACCTGCTTTGGGCAATGCCATTGAATATTGTTGCGGGATTTCTGATTTTCAAAAGACCGGTTTGGATAAAACGCTACTTTCTAATAGTGGCGGCCATTATTTTTCTGAACCTGGTGCTTTGGAAAGTCTTGCCGCAACAATTTAATGTTGCATTGATTCCATTTTTATTATTGTTATTGTACCGGTATTTGAAACTTGGATTGAGTAAATAGCATTTATGAAAAAAGATTTGATAACCGCAGACGTAAGGCTTTCCTACCGCATTGAAGGATCAGGAAAGCCGGTAATGTTATTACATGGATATGCTGAAGATTCGGAGGTATGGGAAGCGCAGATCGAATATCTGAAATCGAAGTTTCAACTCATCATTCCTGATCTTCCCGGAACCGCGGATTCGCAGTTTTTGAAAGACATCATGTCTGATGAAAAATTTAGCCGGCTGGAATATTATGCCGGACTTATCCGGCAGATTGCAATGCAGGAAAACATCGAAAAATTTACCCTGCTTGGCCATAGTATGGGCGGCTATATTGCACTTACCTTCGCAGAGCAATATCCGGGCCTCTTAAATGGTTTCGGGCTCATACATTCGACCGCATTTGCGGACAGCGATGAAAAGAAGACCACCAGAAGTGCCGCAATTGAGTTTCTTGACAGCAACAGTTCCCAGGCGCTTTTGAAAAATTCACTTCCCGCTCTTTTCGGAAAAAAGTTTAAACAGCAGCACCGGGAAATCATTCAACATTTCATTGAAAAGTACAGTGCAATAGATCCGGAGGTATTACAGGCTTTTACACGGGCAATGCGAGGCCGACCTGACCGCACCGCTGTGCTAAAGAATGCAAATTTTCCGGTCTTATTCATTATCGGAGAAGAAGACGCTGCAGCGCCGTTAGAAGATTTATTAAAACAGGTAAAACTTCCCAAAATAGCTTATATTCACATTCTCGAAGAGACAGGACATATGGGAATGATAGAGAACAGCCAAAAAATTAACGAGTACCTTTTAGAATACCTGCAAGAGACGCTGCGATGAAAAAGCTTTTTGCATTGCTCATTTTGATTTGTGCCGGCGGAAGTGCTATTGCCTCCCATATCTCGGGCGGGGAGTTGATCTATAAATACCTCGGACCGGGAAATTCTGCAAACAGCAAGCGGTACCTGGTCACGATGAAGTTGTTCAGAGAATGTAATTCAAACGGGCAGGTATTAAATACGGAAACAGTCAACATCGGCATCTATAGCCAGGCAACCAGAAGCCTGGTACGCACATTAAATTTGTCGCGGCAGTGGAATGGCGATCCGCCGGTTTTGAGAAACACACCTTCCGCCTTTCCATGTATCACGGGCGACAAATACATTTGTTTTGAGATCGGAACTTTTAGCGCCACCATTGAACTCCCGGTAAATGCCGACGGATACATTCTTTCATGGATACGCTTCAGCCGGCAGGAATTATCGAATGTTAACGACGATCCTTATGACAATTTCAATGCAACCGGAGCCACCTTTATCACCACTATTCCAGGCACCAATCTGATTGGAACCGAATCTAACAGTTCTCCGGAATTCGTATTGAAAGATTCAGCTTTGGTTTGTGCGGGAAAGGAATTCGAGCTCGATTTCAGCGCCTTTGATCCGGACAATGATCAGTTAACGTATTCTTTTTGTGCTGCCTATAACGGAGGATCGAGCGATAATCCGAATCCCGAACCTCCAAGCCAGCTTATGTTGCGCGAACTTCCCTATCAACTGCCCTATACAGGAAGCTCGCCCCTTGGCCCGGATGTTCGCATTGATCCGAATACCGGGATCATTTCCGGAATTTCACCGGCAGCAGCAGGAAAATATGTTGTAAACGTTTGTGTGGGCGAATGGAGAAACGGTAAACTTATCAATACACACCGTAAAGACTTCATTCTGAAGGTTTCTGCCTGTGATGCCACAGATGCCGTATTGGAACCGAGTTATATCACCTGCAACGGTTTTTCTCTAACCTTCAGCAATGAGTCTTCCTCTCCTTCTATACTCTCCTATTACTGGGAATATAAGATTGGCAATGAGATCAAAACTTCAGACGAACCAACTCCTACAATTTCCTTCCCGGAAGCGGGAGATTATACCGTAAAACTGGTGGTAAACCGTGGCGAACAATGCAGTGATTCCACCGAAACAATCGCAAAAATTTATCCCGGATTTTTCCCTGATTTTGAGGTTGAGGGAAGTTGTGTTACAAATCCCTATTCGTTTACTGATCTTACCACTACCAATTATGGAGACGTAAACAGTTGGAACTGGGACTTTGGAGATCTTTCCACTTTTGCTGATACGGCTAATATAAAATCGCCGCTTTATCAGTACCAGCAGTCAGATTCGGCAAATATCCGGCTTATTGTAACGAATAGTAAAGGTTGTATCGATACGGTTTATAAAGCTGTTTACGTTTACGATAAGCCACCTCTCACCCTTCCATTTCGTGATACCTTAATCTGTATAATTGATCAACTCCAGTTGTCGGCTTCCTCTACACAAGGTGCGACTTATTCCTGGATGCCTGATTACAATATTTCCAACGCAACGTCGCCGAATCCAATCGTATTTCCAAAAGTGCCCACTTACTACAAGATTACTGTAGCAGACAAAGGGTGTGTGAATACAGATTCCATTTTTGTAGATGTTACGCCGGAAGTGCAGCTATCCTTAAGCGGCGACACGACGATCTGTTTAACAGATTCGATCCGGCCGACAGTAGTCAGCAATGGCCTGCATTATTTGTGGTCGCCGGATGTAGATATCAGCGATGTCAATATTTCGTCGCCCTATATTTTCCCCGATCAGGAACGTGAATACCGGCTTACTGCTTCCATTGGCGGCTGTGAAACAGAAAGATCCATTCGCATCCGGACCGTTCCCTATCCTATCGCTGATGCAGGCAATCCGGTTTCAATCTGCTACGGCAAAACAATTGTATTGAATGCTTCCACAGATGCGGAAAATTTCATCTGGTCTCCGACGTCGAGTCTTTTAAATGAAAATACATTGCAACCTACCGCCGGACCGCAAACTTCAACCACTTATTCTTTCACCGTCACCGATGTAAAAGGTTGTCCGAAACCTGTTACCGATACGGTTACGGTTGTGGTCATTCCTCCGGTGCAGGCCTTCGCCGGCAATGATACCACAATCATTTTTGGACAGCCTTTACAATTAAATGCAACGGGAGGTACACACTACGCATGGAGTCCAACTACAGGACTCGATGATCCCAATATTCCAAATCCCAATGTAAGTTTGAACCCGGGAACTTCAAGCGTCGTTTATAAGGTGAAGGTATCTACTGATGATGGCTGTGTGGGATACGATGAATTAACGATAAAGATGTTTAATACCAGGCCGGAGATATTTATCCCATCAGCCTTCACTCCAAATTCTGACGGGTTAAATGATGTTTTGAAACCGGTGGTGGCCGGAATGAAGGAGTTCAAATATTTTAAGGTGTTTAACCGCTATGGCCAACTTTTATTTTCAACTTCGCAACAAGGTGTTGGATGGGATGGAAGCTTCCAGGGAAAATTACAGCCGTCGGGAACCTACGTTTATATCGCCGATGCAATCGATTATCTCGGCAAACCCTATTCTCTGCGGGGAACAGTGGTGTTGATCCGCTAAAATCAATCTACTGTGGCCAAGCAAACCCGCATATTTTTTTAAAATATCCGTTAGCATCTCTATAACAAAATAATAGGATAAGAATAATAAATTTGTAGGACAAACTATTTCGGATGACGCAACTTCAATACAAGCACCAGCAATTTGAAAAAGAGAAAAATCTTAAAGCGGCGGGACTTACGCTCGCCTGCATTGCGGGTCTGTTTGCGATGTTTTTCCTGGTAAGCTGGTCGGTTCCGATACCTCCTGTTGTTACGCCCGACGAGGGTATTGAAGTGAATTTAGGAAACAGCGAGCAAGGATTGGGAGATGTGGCACCAATGAGACCGGGCGATCTTTCTGAGGCTGAGGAAACGAATACGGCCGCGGCTCCTTCCACAAGTGCTGCCACGGAGGAAACGCCGGTAGTTGACGAGAATGATGATGCCAATGCAACCGTTGTTCATACGACTTCGAAACCGGTATCGAAAAACAAACCTTTACGCAACGAAAATACGACCGTCAAAAAAAATACTAAATCGCCTACAGTTAATACTCCTCCCAGGCCGGCCCAACCGAAAGCGGTTTATTCGGGAGGTAAAAACAAATCAGATGGCGGAAATAATGCCGATAGTTACAATAATGTGAGCAATCAGGGAATTGCCGGGGGAAAGGGTGATCAGGGCAAACCAAACGGCAATCCCAATTCTGATAATTATACCGGAAACGGAGGAACAGGCAATGGAGGCATCAACATTTCAAGCGGTTTATCAGGAAGACGAATAAGCAGCAACACAAGATTTGAAGATACATATCGCTATGGTGGAAAAGTATTGGTGCAGGTTTCGGTTGATGAGAATGGAAAAGTTACAAATGCCACCCTATATCAGGGAAGTGCATTTTCGGATATTAACCGGATAGCAATCAAGCGGGCATACGAGATAAAATTCTCGAAAGGCGATTCTGAACAAACGGGCGTAATTACCATCCGGTTTGAGAATCCAAAAGGATAACTTTGCTCCTTATTTTTTATCGATGAATTATCAGGAAACGCTGGACTTTCTTTTTGAGAAACTGCCGATGTTTAGCAGGCAGGGAGAATCGGCCTACAAGAAAGATCTCACCAACATCATTGCGCTATGTGAGGCGCTCGGAAATCCGCAAAATAATTTCAAAACTATTCACGTAGCCGGCACGAATGGAAAAGGTTCCACCGCACACATGCTGGCTGCCATTTTTCAACAGGCAGGATATAAATGCGGCTTATATACTTCTCCCCATTTAATTGATTTCAGGGAAAGGATCAAGGTGAATGGACTTCGCTGCCACGAGAAGTTCGTGGTTGAATTTGTGGAAAAAATAAAGCCGCTGATCTATCAGATCCAACCTTCATTTTTTGAAATAACGGTTGCAATGGCTTTCAGCTATTTCTCCAATGAGAAAGTTGATCTTGCTATCATTGAAGTTGGTTTGGGAGGTCGTTTAGACAGCACCAACATCATTCATCCGTTACTCAGTATCATCACAAATATTGGATGGGATCACATGCATATGCTCGGCAATACCTTGCCGCTCATTGCAGCTGAAAAAGCCGGAATAATTAAAGAAAAGACGCCGGTAGTGATTGGAGAAAACCAACCGGAGGTGGCAGAGGTTTTTAAAACCACGGCGGCCGGAAAACAAGCGCCTGTTTATTTCGCTTCCGACAATTACTACGTTACCGATTGGAAATATGAACATCATTATTTGAATATTTCGGTTTTCCACCATGACAATCAGGACGGATATACGCTTGACCTGACCGGAATATATCAATTGAAAAATCTAATTACCGTATTGCAATCGGTACAGGTAATGAGAGAGTTGGGATACGCCGTTGATGATGCTTCCCTAAAATTTGCGCTTTCGCATACCAAAAAGCTAACCGGATTAAAAGGCAGATGGGAATTGATCCGCCATGATCCTACCGTGATTGCAGATGTTGCTCACAACTACGATGGCGTAAAGCAGGTCTTGTCGCAGATTGAACATCTCACCTACAATCAGTTGCACTTTATTATCGGACTGGTAAAGGATAAGGAAATTGATCCGGTTCTTGCATTATTGCCCAAGTCGGCCCGGTATTATTTTACAAGGGCAGCGATACCAAGAGCGCTTGACGAAAATGTGCTCGCCACACAGGCAAAATCACACGGATTATCAGGACTAGCTTTTGGAGACATCAACCGCGCTTTGGAGGCTGCATTACAACATGCATCGAAAGACGATCTCGTAATTATTTGCGGAAGCATTTTCCTGATTGCCGAACTGAACGAGCTTCAATAATAGAAGGAATCTATATTTCAATAAAAGGAATCTATGATTTCCATTGCAATTTTTGTAAGTATCGCAGGGCGTAAAAAATAGTGGTCAGGTGCATGGATTGAATGATCTTATGCTGGTCGATCAGGTCTTTCAACTCATCAAAGCTGATCTCCATTACTTCGATTTCCTCATTATGATCTAACTGCTGTTCGTTGATCTTCCGCCCTCCTTTCATCAGAAACATATGCATCAGGTTGCTGTTGGTAGAAGGATTTGGCGACGTAGTTCCCAGGGAAATTACTTCGTCGAAAGCGTATCCTGTTTCTTCCATGAGTTCGCGACTGATGCCCGCTTCCGGATCTTTGTCTGTCGGATCAATACATCCGCCCGGCAATTCTATGGAAATTACGTCCAGCGCATGCCGGTATTGTTTCACCATGATAATTTTGCCTTCGTTCGTTATCGGAAGAGCCGTTGCCCATTCCGGAAATTCAAAGACGAAATAAGGATCAATAATTTTTCCCTCATCTGTTTCGCACTTGTCTTTTCTGACAGTAAACCAGGTTTGTCTAAACAGGTAATCCGAAGCGATCAACTTCCATTTTTTTATTGCCATTTTCTATCAGATTTTACCATCCCATCCGCTCCCTCCAGGCGGTAATATGCCTCACATGGTGTTTGCCATGCCAGACATATAATCCCAGCAGGAAAAACAACGACATTTCTTTATTTTGCCCGGGATGAATTAACTTTTTTTGCCATTCTTCCTCCGATAATCCTTTCAGGCTTTCCACCCATCGTATGTGCAGCGCATGCAGCAGGGTGATTGAAACATTTACCGGTGTTGTAAGAACATCGCTCAGCTTGGCCCAGGCGTTTTCATCGTATGGCCTTATCGTAGGTGTATCTTCGGTAAGTGCAAGTTTAAAGCGGATACAGGCATTCATATGACTATCCGCAACATGATGTACGAGCTGCTGAATCGTCCATCCATCAGGACGGTACGGCATATTGAGTTGGGCCGAATCGAGATTTAAGATCGCCATTTCCAGATCTGCCGGTAAGAATGATAACTCTTTTAACCATTCGTTTTTCAAATCCGGATTGTATGGTTTTGGCTGGAATTTTCCGATTGGGTATTTTAAATCCTCTTCCATATTACTTTGTGATTAATGTACCGCTTCGTCTCGCCATTCTTTTCCTGTCAGATGAATAAAAACATCCTCAAGGTTGGCCTTTTTAACTTCTTTTGGTCGTTCAAATCCGGTTGCCACCAGATCGTCAATCAGTTTGTCGGGAGAAGCAAGTGAAATAATCTTTCCCGAGTCGATGATCGCCACACGATCGCAAAGAATCTCTGCTTCATCCATGTAATGGGTGGTTAGAATGACCGTAGTGCCTTTGTCTCTGATCGTTTTGATGAGATCCCAAAGATTCCGTCTCGCTTGCGGATCGAGGCCCGTAGTGGGTTCATCCAGAAATATTACTCTTGGTTGATTGATAAGTGTGGTGGCGATAGAAAAGCGCTGTTTCTGTCCACCACTCAATTCCTTAAATTTGCTCGAAGCCTTTTCTTTGAGATTGACTCTTTCGAGTAAAGCCGCCGGGTCAACTTCTTCATTATAAAGCCCTCCGAAAAGCCGGATCAGTTCCGATAGATTGAGATTCGGATAATATCCTGATGCCTGTAACTGAACGCCAATAATCTTTTTTATTGCGTTCGGATTTTCATCCAGATCAATGTCATCAACAAATACCTTTCCCGAAGACTTTTCCCGGAGTGTTTCGATGATTTCAAGCGTTGTCGATTTCCCGGCGCCGTTGGGACCGAGCAATCCAAAGATCTCTCCCTCAAAAACATCGAAACTTATTCCTTTTACCGCGGCAAAATCTCCATAATTCTTCTTCAGATCGCGAACAGAAATCATCAGCTTTTTCATACGAGGATAAAGGTAAACAGCTTTTCCGAGAACAGGCAGCAGGATTTGTTGGAGGCCGGGAAAAAGAACGGCATCCTGACCAGGATAAGTTATTTTCGGATGTAAATTTCTGTAAAGAAAAGAGTGCCGTCATTTGATTTTGCAATTCCAATTCCGGTATAGTTAAAATCCCCCTCCAGATTTTTCCGGTGCCCTTCGCTTCCCACCCAAAGGTTTACCACCTCTTTGGCGGAAATATTTCCATAAGCTACATTTTCACCCATTGCCTTCATCGAAGGTTCGAGCTTTAAGATAGATGTCCATCGCGCATCAAATCCTTCATGTCCGAAAGGCGTTTTCCCGGTTGCCATATCCATACTGTGGGAAGTTGCAACGGCATTCAAATCAGAAAGCATTTGCAGAGGCGGCTTATGTAATCCCGCCCGGTATTGATTTACATATTCCAGAATCCCGGTTTGAAGATCTTTTTCACCCTGCGGAAGCGAATCTGCGGAGGGTGATAGTTTGGAGTGACAGGCAAAGGATGAAGTTGAGAAAAGCAGCAAAACCATTAACCTGAACATCTTTAAGCACATTGACCGTTTTCGCAACAATTATCCAACTTTTATACCATTCTCCTCCAATGTATATGTTAAACAATCTTCCACCATTGCAGCACTTCCAATAAATATCGGTGTTCTTTCATGGAGCTTTTTTGGTTGAATATCCAAAATTCGTTTATAGCCATTGGTTGCTTTTCCTCCGGCCACTTCCAAAATGAAAGCAAAGGGATTGCATTCGTACATCAAACGTAATTTTCCCGATGGCTTTTCCACTGTTCCGGGATACATAAAGATACCTCCCTTTATGAGAGTTCTGTGCATGTCGGCAGCCATGCTTCCGATATAGCGCTGCGAATACGGCCCGCCACTCGATTTAGAACGTTTCTGATAGGAGTCAATATATCTTTTTACCGGTTCCGCATACTGAAAAAAGTTGCCGTGATTAACAGAATAGATGGTTCCATTTACCGGACACTGAATATTAGGATGACTGAGGCAAAATTCGCCGATGGAAGGATCGAGGGTGAATCCGTTAACCCCTCTTCTTGTTGCATATACGAGAATGGTGGACGATCCGTAAACGATGTATCCCGCCGCTACCTGTTTGGTTCCGGGTTGTAGAAAGTCCTCAATCGTGCAGGGCGTTCCGGGTTTGCTTATTCTGCGGTAAACGCCGAAAATAGTTCCAATAGAGGCATTTGTATCAATATTGCTGCTGCCGTCAAGCGGGTCAACCATCACCACGTATTTGCTTTGATTGCTCACTTCATCATTAAAGACTTCAATCTCATCAAACTCTTCACTTGCAATGCCGGCACAGCTAATGCCATGTTTTAGTACGCCGATTATTTGGTTGTTGGCGTAAACATCCAGCTTTTTCACCTCCTCCCCCTGCACATTTACCGATCCGTAATCGCCCAGGATATCTACCAGTCCTGCTTTGTTTACTTCTACATTAATTCTTTTGGCCGCCAGTCCAAGGTCACGCAATAAATTACTTAATTCACCGGTTGCATTGGGAATGGTTCGATATTGTTGAATGGTAAATTCATCGAGCGTTAAGATCTGCCTGTTAATCATGGTGGGAGATATTTTTGCAAAAGTAGGATAAGAGAAAAACTAACGACTGTAAGTGGCTTCGAATTATCTTATATTTGTTCAATCAAAGTACTTATTCTTTGATGGTTTTCAAAAATTAAGGATGAAAGTTTTCAAATTTGGCGGGGCAAGTATCAACAGTTTGGAACGAATTAAAAATATTGCTTTACTGCTGTCTAATTATCAGAATGAAGAGCTTGTAATCATTGTTTCAGCCATGGGAAAGGTGACGAATGCACTCGAAAAAGTGGCAGAAGCATTTTATGATAACAAACAGGAAGAAGCTCTCAAACTTTTCAAAGTCGTAAAACGGCAGCACACCGACATTGCAAAATACCTGCTTGTAACAAATTTCAATCCGTGTTATGCACGGCTGGTCGATCTTTTCACCGAAGTAGAATGGATGTTGCACGACCGGCCACACGGGAAGTATGATTATTATTACGATCAGATAGTAAGTATTGGCGAACTCTTCAGTTCAAACATTCTCAGTTATTATTTAAATGAAACGGGAATTAAGAATAAATGGTTTGACGTAAGAGATCTTATCAGAACCGATGACAACTTTCGGGATGCATCTGTAGACTGGAAGGTTACTTCGGAGAGAATTACAAATTGGAGATCAGAACAGTTTGACAATAAACAAACCGATGATCCATCAATTATGATCTGCCAGGGATTTATTGCGAGTACCGACGAGAACGAATCCACTACGCTGGGAAGAGAAGGAAGTGACTTTACCGCGGCGATCTTCGGAAACATTCTCAATGCAGAAAGCGTTACGATCTGGAAAGATGTGGAGGGCGTAATGAGCGCCGATCCAAGGATATTTCCAGACGCAAAATTAATTTCACACCTCAGTTTTGAAGAAGTGATAGAGATGGCATATTACGGAGCGCAGGTAATTCATCCCAAAACCGTAAAACCTTTACAAAACAAGGCGATCCCACTGTTTGTAAAATGCTTTTTAGATCCCCGTCTGCCGGGAACCGTAATCAACGGCGAGGCAGTGAAAGATTTACCTCCGATAATTGTTTTGAAAGAAAAGCAGGCATTATTGAAATTAAGAAGCAATGATTTTTCATTCGTAGGCCATAAGCCAATGAGTATGCTCTACGATATTTTCGGGGAAATAAAGATCTGGCCCAATCTTATTCAAACAGAAGCAATCAGCCTGGAGATTTGCGTAGATGATAAGTCTGATAAGCTCGGCCGTCTGGCAGAAGAAGCATCGGCACTTTTTGAAGTACAAGTGGAAAAAGACCTGACTTTGCTGACGATCAGGCATTATTCAGAAGATCTGCTCAACCATTTTCTTGAAAATAAAAAAAGCATTTTAACACAGAAAACGAAGGATACGGTACAAGTTTTGTTAAAATAGTTCTACTTATTCAAAACTAATTTCAGTCACAAAATTTAGAAATTTTCAAATCTTTCATCATGAAAAAATTAATTGTCTTTTCGTTCCTTTCTGCCTTTTTATTGGGCGGCCTCGTTGCGCAGGCTCAGAATGATAAGTCTCAAAGGCCCAGTCCGCCTGCAACTGTAACTGAAACGATTGCCAGTGGCGCTACCATAACAATCAATTATAGTCAGCCCGCTCTAAAAGGCCGAAGAATAGGTAAAGACGTAGAACCTTTTGAAGGAAAAGTTTGGAGAGCCGGCGCCAACGAGGCCACTGTTTTTCAAACCGATAAAGACATTAAGGTGGAAGGTCAGACTTTACCGGCCGGAAAGTATGCGTTGTTTACCATCGCCAATGGAGATGATTGGACAATCATCTTCAATAAGAAATGGGAAACCTGGGGCGCTTTTGACTACGAAAAGAATAAAGACCAGGATGCTTTAAAAGTACACGTAAAAGCAAAAAACACTTCGGAACCAATTGAAAGATTAACCTATACGATCGATAAATCCGGAAAAGTTACACTTACCTGGGGAACACTAGCTGTGAGCTTCAATGTAGAATAATATCTTTCCGCTCCGTTTTCTATAAAAGAACCTTTAGGTTCTTTTTTTAATTAATAATGGATCAACTTTATAGTGACACAATACTATATTGGTATTTTATAGCGCATAGGCACTATATTTTTAAAATATAGTATTGAAAGCCTATATTTGTCATTATCTTGGAACAGGCGAAGTATTAAATGCTTAACTTTAAAGGATGATCAGCAAACATGGCGAAACAGTTTAGGGCAGCAGTGATGTCGGCAGATATTGTGGGTTCAACTTCACTTAAACCGCAGAAACGAAAAGAACTGCAGAAGTTGATCGATTCCTTTTTTACGGGGAAAAAGCAAATTTTTAAAGATTTGCGTTTTGAACAATTCAGGGGCGATAGTATGCAGATTGTTTTAACCGACAATAAGAAAAATGCCCTGAAGCTGGCACTTGAGCTTTCCACCTTTCTCAAAATTTCAAATTTTGAAATCAGGATCGCAATTGGTCTGGGCGAAATAAGTTATGATACAGGCAGGGTAGTAACTTCGGATGGAACGGCATTTCAGCTATCCGGTCCCGCGGTGGACGAACTTAAAAAGAGGAATGATTTGATTGACGTTAAATTTGACCTCGAAGTTCTTAACGACGAATGGGAAACCAACAATAATTCCATGAACTTCATCCTGAAAAAAATAAGCAGCAGGCAGGCTGAAGCGACTTACCTGGCATTAGAAGATCTGAAACAGGAGGAAATTGCAAAAAAATTGAAAATCAGTCAACCTTCAGTCCACCATCGGTTGAAAACTGCCGGGGCCGATGTATTTTACAGTATGATAAGGCGTTTCGAAACGGTAGTAGAAAAAAATTATTAATAAACATGATCGTATTATACCAATGGATCTTTGCACATTTACTCGGCGACTTCGTGTTTCAGACAAAGGCAATCGTTGAACATAAAAGAAAGTATAAAGCGGCTTCCTGGATATTGTATGTGCATTGTTTGATTCACGGCGTACTGATCTACCTGTTCAGTCCTGATAAGTCTATCTGGCTGATTCCCGTCATAATCATCGTTTCTCATTACATCATTGATCTTTGGAAGCTGCACTCCCGAAATAACGGATGGTCGTTTTTGATTGATCAGGCACTGCATCTACTGGTAATCTTCACGCTCTGGCTCATTTATTATCAGCCGGCCGGATGGATAGAAATTCATTGGGAATCCTTTACCACCAACATGAAACTGTGGATCGTTTTGACCGGATACCTGACAGTAATTTTTCCGCTTGCGTACACCATCGGCTATTTTACCACCAAGTGGCGGAATGAGGTGGAAGCAGATGTACAATTATCAAAGGTAAGTCTGAGTGAAGCCGGGAAATGGATCGGAATGTTTGAGCGCATTTTGGTGTTAACCTTTGTTATCTTCTCCCATTTTGAAGGCATCGGCTTTTTGATTGCAGCAAAATCGATCCTAAGATTCAATGATATCAAAGGACAAAATGTAAGAAAGGAAGCCGAATATATTCTAATCGGAACCTTAATGAGCTTCGCAGCCTCCATACTCGTGGGGCTGATCGTATTAAGACTAATAGCCGGTTATTGAGTTTACGGCATTGAATTTTAAAAATCAGCAGTATGATTAAACAAACACGTTTATCGGTCAATATAAACAAACTTGCAACATTAAGAAACAGCCGCGGCGGCAACATCCCGGATGTATTGAAAGGCGCGATTGATGTACAAAAATTCGGTGCAGATGGCGTTACCGTTCATCCGAGACCTGACGAACGGCACATTCGTTACAGCGATGTGATCGACATTAAACCGATTATAGTAACTGAATTTAATATTGAAGGGAATTCAACAAGTGAGAAATTCGTGGATCTGGTACTAAAGGTAAAACCCGACCAGGTTACACTGGTTCCGGACGCGCTCAATCAGATTACGAGCAACCATGGCTGGAATACGATCGACAATAAAGAGTATCTCAGAAAAATGGTTGCAGTATTTAAAGATGCGGGCATCAGGGTAAGCATATTTGTTGATCCCGATCTTAAAATGATTGAAGGCGCAGCAGAAACCGGAACCGACAGAATTGAATTGTATACTGAATCTTATGCAAGCCAATACCAGGGTAACCGGGATAAAGCGATTGAACCCTATATTCACGCAGCGGAAAAAGCGGCTTCCCTTGGCCTGGGAATCAATGCCGGGCATGATCTCAGTCTTGAAAACCTCAGATTTTTTAGAGAGCAGATTCCATCTATCGATGAGGTTAGTATCGGTCATGCGCTCATCGCCGATGCCTTGTATTACGGACTGGAAAATACCATTCAAATGTATAAACGACTGTTGCGATAATTATTTCAATATGGAAGAAAGCGATTCCATCAGTTCTTCTCCCCTCAGATTCTTCCCGACAATGACGCCATTAGGATCGATCAAAAGGTTCTGAGGGATCGATTCAATATGGTAAAGCTGTGCCACTTCATTTTGCCAGTATTTCAGATCGCTCAGTTGCGTCCAGTTTAATCCATCCGCCTCGATCGCTTCCAGCCACCGGCCCTTATCCTGATCCAATGAAATCCCCAAGACCGTGAAATTTTTATCCTTGAAGCGGTTATACGCAGCAACGACATTTGGATTTTCAATCCTGCAGGGACGGCACCAACTTGCCCAAAAATCAATCAACACATATTTTCCCCTGAAGGACGACAATGAAACCGGCTGGCCATTGGTGTCATTTTGTGTAAACTCTAAAGCCTGGGTTCCGATCATTCCCACCTTGCCGTTCTCAATGATTTGTTTAATGGATTCTGCATAAGTCGTTTTCAATGCCTGATCCTTGAGATAACCGAAACGCTTTTCCAATAGAAGGAGATCTTTGTTTGGATCGGTTTCATAAGCATAAACCAGCAATAAGGATGCAACCGGAGATTGCGGACGCCGGTTGATAAAACGGTCAATGCTGTTTTGATAAATGCTGTAAGCCGTATTGAGCATAATTCCAAAACTGTCTTTTTGCGAAGCCATTCCAGCAGACTGATACTGCATACGATAATAATTTACGAAATCCGAAAGCGGCTTGATATCGTACATGAAAGTCTCATAGTCCTGTTGAACCGGCGATCCACTAACCGCAAGGGCAGTAAATCCGGTGTCTTTTACCGAAAATTCGACTTCCTCATTTCCGATAAATAAAAACACCCGCTTATCGATTGAAGGTATAGAAACCAATACTCCATCCGGTTTTTCAAGCGATCCTTTCAAAACAAAACTACCTGAATTCGATCTGGCAGTTGCGATGGTGTCTCTTCCATTTGAAGCGAGTGCGATCACTTTGGAGGAGGCTGCTAATCCGGGAACTGTCCCCTTAATCGTAAATCCTCCGGCCTTGGTTTGCGCAATGGCAGAAAAAGAGACAACGGTTAAAGAAAGCGATAATAATACAGTATAGGCGAGGTACTTCTTCATTTCATGGGAATAAGCGATAAAATAACCGCATATTTTATAATTTAACGGCAAGAGAATGCTAAAAATATCGACATTTTTTTTCTACCTGATGATTCGCTTCAGCAAACCCAGTTTTCCGTCATAGGGCGGATATTTAATGGAGGGATCAAACCAGACCGGTGTTTTCAAAATCGATTTTTTATGACTGAAAGTATCAAATGAAAATCTGCCGTGATAATTTCCCAGTCCGCTGCTTCCTCTTCCGCCAAAAGGCAAATTGGGATTTAGAAGATGAAAGGAAGCATTATTGATACAACCGCCGCCAAAAGGAACTTTTTTTATCCAATCGTCGGCTGTCTTTTTATTTGAGGTGAAGACGTAAAGTGCCAACGGATTTTTATTTTTTTGAACAATGTCCATTGCAGTTTTTCGCTCTTCGAAACTTATTACCGGCAACAACGGTCCGAATATCTCCTCCTGCATGAGAGGGCTTTCCAGATCCGGTTCATCGATAATTGTAGGACCAATGAAAAAATCATCAGCACTCGTTTCGCCGCCGGATACAACGTTTTCGCCCTCGAGAAAAGACAGCAGACGGTTGTACTGATTGCGATTGATTATTCTTCCATAATCGCGGCTTGCCTTTGCTCCCTCGGGGTAAAACGAATTGATCGCAAGTTCGATTTCCTTCAAAAATTTCCCTTTAACCGCCCGGTGTACCAAAACATAATCCGGCGCGACACACATTTGTCCGGCATTCGAAAATTTCACCACCGCAATTCGCTTCGCTGCAATCTTAATGTCGGCATCTTCTTCAACTATGGCCGGGCTCTTACCTCCCAATTCGAGGGTTACGGGAATAAGTTTTTCGGCTGCCTCCCGGTAGATGATTCGGCCCACTTCCGTGCTGCCGGTATAAAAAATATGATCAAAAGCAAATTCCTGCATCAGGTGAGGAATTACTTCCGATCCTTGTCCTTCAACCAATTGAATATAACCGGGTGGAAAATTCTCTTTAAACATCTCCTTCAGCACGGAGGCAGTTGCAGGTGCAAATTCACTCGGTTTCAGTACCACGCAGTTTCCCGCCGCTATCGCACCTATAAGAGGCGCGAGCAACAATTGGAAGGGATAATTCCAGGGAGCGATGATCAATACGACGCCCAGCGGCTCTGAAAAAATATAACTGCGGGAAGGAAGGTTTAGCAGATTGGTTGGCACTTTCCGGGGACGCATCCATTTTTTCAGATTGCGGATTACCTTATTAATTTCGGCTGTAAAAAATCCCGTTTCCGTTACCCAGATTTCTTCCGGACTTTTCTTTAAATCCTGGTACAATGCCGCATTCAGCCTGTCTTCATATCCACTCACTGCAGATCTTAAAATCTGAAGCTGCTCTTTCCGAAAACGGTATGGCAAAGTAGTACCGCTGTCGAAATATTTTCGCATTGCGCGAAGATCGGCTTCAATGTCCTGCAAACCGGTTTGCAACATTTACGATTTTACCGACAAGTTACAATAAATCGGGAAAAAACAACCTTATTCACCAATCTTTGGTGTAGGACATTTATAAGAATACAGATTTAGGGAAACACCAAAATGAAGCATCACGTAAGAATCTTTTTGCAGGCTGTTTCCGCGCTGTCTTCCTTTGATTCCAATCGGCGGTCCAAGTTCGTAGCTTCTGTCCTGAAGCAGGAAGGCCGGAGATGGAGCAATGCTCCCATCTGGTTGGGGCAATCCGGGAAAAGCTTCCGGACCGGCAAAAGTTGTACTCACATCATCGAGATAATCGGTATTGGTAAAACGGTATCCGAGTTCAGCATAAACGTTGAGATCCTTATTGATTGCATATTTCAATCCGACACTAAGCGGAAAGCAAATAGCCATCGAACTGTACTGACTTCTCGAGGTGGTTGTTGAACCCTGCCCTTCCGTTCCGAGTGGTCTTAAAAAATATTTTTTGCCATCGAGATAAGCATACGGATCATAGGAAAAGACGCCGACTCCAATTGAGGCATAAGGCGTATAGCTGTATCCCTCAGTTCCGGGAATAAAGCGGAAAAAATTGAAATAGCCGCTTAGCGATGCTTCCCAGAGATTTGTATTGAAACTCAAATTCCTAGTTCTTTGTACTTCGTTTTTGCTGTAAGAATCGGAATATCCGAGAAAGGCATAGTTTCCCGCAAGTTTCAACCCGATATAGTCATTAAATTGTTTGATAAAAAAGAGTCCCGCCGAAAACTTGGGACGGTTCAATGCTGCCCGGTTATTCAAATCACCGAAGTAATGCGCTAATCCTATTCCACCACCGAATTCACCCTGATGAACATTGCTTCTGTAACTCTGCGTCTGTGCACCCGCTGCAATAAAAATAACTCCCGATATAAATCCTAAAATTGCTCTTTTCAACATATTCGCAAGGTAATTGATGTTTGTATAACGGAAAAGGAATGTTTTTTCTTATTTCAAAATGAAATAATATTTCAAACGATTGATTTGCCGGTGCAATAATTCTTTATTCCTCAATATAAACCCGCTTCACGCGTTGACTGATGCCGGTAAGGATCTCGTAGGGAATCGTATTGCATCGCCGCGCAACTTCCTGCACAGAAATATTTTCGCCGAATATTTCAACTTCATCTTCTTCAGAGATGCCCGGAATTCCGGTAATATCCACCATCGCCATATCCATCGAAACAATGCCTATAACAGGAGCCTCCTTTCCCCTCACGAATACTTTGCCCCTGCCGTTGCTTAATTGTCTTTTAAAACCATCCGCATATCCTATGCGAATGGTTGCAATTTTCGAATCACGTTCCGCTTTACCCCTACGGTTGTACCCAATCGTATCTCCGCCGGGCACGTTTTTGATTTGGGCAATCGTGGTCTTCAGGCTGATGGCTACCTGAAGACGCTTTTGATCTATTTCAGCCGTTTCTACTCCATACAATCCGATTCCCAGCCTTACCATATCGTACTGATATTGGGGAACAGTAGCAATTGCCGCACTATTCGATATATGACGGATAAAAGGATAAAGGAGATTTTCCTCCAGCAAATTCGTACAACGTTCAAAAACTGCCGCCTGTTGTGCGGTAAAGTCAGATTCCGCTTTGTCATCACTTGCTGCAAAGTGGCTGAAGACAGAGGTAATCCTCAACTGAGGATATTCTTTCAAAACGCGCAACAATTCTGTCATATCTTTTTCTTCAAATCCCAACCGGTGCATGCCGGTATCGAGTTTGAGATGTACCGGATATTGCTCTACCTGCCGGGTTGTGAGAAATCCGGCAAATTTCTTCACGATGGAAAAAGAAAAGAGCTCCGGTTCAAGTTTGTATTGCAAAAGCGATTCAAAGACATCTTCATTTACATTCAGCACGAGAATCGGAATGTGGATACCCGCCTTTCTGAGTTCAACGCCTTCATCGGCATAGGCGACCGCGAGATAATCTACCTTGTGAAACTGAAGAAGGGTTGCCACCTGCGCGCTGCCGCTTCCATAAGCAAATGCCTTTACCATGGCCATTAGCTTTACACCTCTTGAAAGCTTATTTCGATAGAAATTCAGGTTATGCGTTAAGGCAGAGAGATTGATCTCGAGTCTCGTACTATGCGATTTAGACTGTAACGCAGAAACGATCTTTTCGAATCCGAAAATCCTTGCGCCTTTTAGCAAGATCACTTCGTTTGAAAAATGAAGTTTATTAAAAGCGTTTATAAATGTGTCAACATCCCGATAAGGAAAGCAATCAGATAAAACATGACCTTCTTTCTGTTTTCGAAACCATACTTCGCCAATTGTGAACACCCGGAAAAGGGACTTATGGTTGATCATTTCAGCTAACTGTCCGTATTGTTTCTCATTGAAAACCGGCAGATCAGAAATGATCAAGGTTTTTTTGTTTTGTTGCTTTTGTTGAAGCAAAAAATCGAGGGCAAGGGAGAATGCATTGATATCAAAACTATAACTGTCATTGATTAGGGTGCAGTTATTGATGCCGTTTACAAGCTGCAAACGCATATCCACCGGCTTTAGCTGTGCCAATCCTGCCCGTATCTTTTCTACGGGAATCTCCATTGCAAATAAAACGGCGATGCAAACAAGCGCATTATACACATAAACCATATCGGAAAATGGAATGGCGAGCAAATGTTCTCTTCCGCCCGCTTTGATCGCAATTTCTGAATGCGAATCGTAATATTTTATGTCTGTTATTTTTACATCATCCGCTACTGATCTTCCCCATCGAAAGAGCGCGTCGGTATTCTCAAAGGCGTTTAGAATTTCATTTTTTTCTGAGGGAACAATAATCAGTTTCGCATTCTTGAAGAGCAGTGCCTTTTCATTTATTTTCTGTTTAAGATCAAAGAAATTTTCCTCATGCGCATTTCCGATGGTAGTAAAGACACCGATTGTTGGCCGGATTATCTTTTCCAGCCTGCGCATTTCACCGGGTTGAGAAATACCTGCTTCAAAAATTGCGAGATCGTTGTCTGCGCTCATTTCCCAAACGCTTAAAGGAACACCGATTTGTGAGTTAAAACTTTTCGGACTTTTTACAATTCTATAAAAGGGCGCCAGCAACTGATACAACCATTCTTTTACAATCGTTTTTCCATTGCTTCCGGTTATTGCAATGACGGGATAGTCGAACTGCGACCGGTGAAAAGCAGTGAGGGTTTGCAGAGCGGCCAGCGTATCATCAACATAAATAATATTCGATGCGGAAATTCGCGGATCAACGGCCGTTTCCCTTGTCAATACAAAATTTCTTACGCCGGCATCAAAGGCTTCCCACAAAAAAATGCTCCCACTTCTTTTCGAACCTTCGAGTGCAAAAAAAAGGGTTGAACCGGGAAATGATATTCTTCTGCTATCAACGGAAAGATGTTTTACAACCGATGAAGGTTCGGGAAGATTTCCCGTGCCGTTTACGATTTCCTTTATTTTTTGAATGGAATACATTGAACAATCAGGCAACTTTATTTTTACGTCGATGAGATTTTTTTTCAACAAACATGGAATAGAAAATAGAAGCCCAGATACAGGTGAGAATTACACCAAGCGAAATGATCACCTGGATTTCGGTGGATAGCCATTCACTGATCCAATGTTCACCCAACATCTTTATTCCGATGAACATCAGGATAATCGCAATTCCCTGCTGCAGATATGAAAACTTATTTACAGCTCCCTTCAACAGAAAGAAGAGCGATCTTAGTCCTAAAACTGCAAAAATATTAGAAGTATAGATTACAAGAGGATCCCTTGAAATCCCCATAACCGCCGGAATACTGTCAAGTGCAAAAACAAGATCAACGGAGGCAAGGATAATCACTACCACAAACAAGGTGGTGTATTGCGGTTTGCCATTTACCTTAATCACATATTTGCCGTTTCCATCATGGGCAGCAAGCGGTAAAAACCGTTTCAAAAATCTATACATCACCGTTTCATGCGGATCGTATTCTTCTTCATGATCCGACACAAACATTTTGTATCCGGTGTAAACAAGAAAAACACCGAATAACAGTAAAACCCATTCAAAGCGGTCAACAATTGCCACGCCCACCGTTATAAAGATCACCCGCAGCACAATCGCCATTCCGATTCCGATCAGTAATACCCGCGAATAATATTTTTCCTTGACTGAAAACGCATTAAAAATCAGGATGAATACAAAAATATTATCGATACTGAGGCTCCACTCCATAAGATAGGCGCTCAGATATTCGAGTCCTTTTTTCTGCCCCTCTTCAATCCACATAAATACAAAAAATGCCAATCCGAGCGACACCCAGAAAAAGGTTTGCCATAAAGCCTGCCGGATGGTAATAGCCTTATTTTTCTTGCTTAATAGTCCCAGGTCAAAAGCCAATGCGAGTACTAGTACAATTGCGAAAACGATGTAAACGATCTGATCTTTTGACATAACGCTTCTTTTGGAATGATTGATTGATTGGCTACTGCGTTCCGAATTTTCGCTTTCGAACAGCATTGTAGATGAAGCCAAACAGTAGAATTATAACAACAGGAACAACTATATTCATCAACTGCCAGAATGTTTTCTGCCCCTCTACTTTTTGTTTGTCCAGCAAACGTAGTGTAAAGTCTTTATTTCTCGATTCAAATATTCCATTATTCGTTACAAGATAGTCAACACAATTGAGAAAGAACTCTCTGTTTGCAAACCGGTAATTTTCAAACGGTATTTCTCCCATTGCCAAAGGACCATTAGTGGGACTAATCGCATTGGTGAGAATATCTGCATCGGAAATCACGATTTGTTTTGACTGCTTTACGGCTTTTTGATGAAAGGGTTTGCCGGTAGTACTTTCGACTGAATCCTGAATTTCCCGCGTTAACCGGTTGGCAAAAAGTGAATAGAAGCTTCCTTCCATCAACACGGCAACGGGAACATGGCTGCGATTGAAACTGGCAAATTCGTTTTCATCCTTCACACTGTTGATGCTCACGATGGCCGGTGTATTCAGAACGCGGCTGTTGGTGTCCGTAGCCAGTAAAACCGTCTTATTAATTCCGGGCGCTTCAACAAGATCAATACTGGAGGGGAAGATGGATAATACGCGATCAAGATTTTTGGAAATGGGATTTTCGTTTACTGAACTCAAGAAAGGATAGTACGGCCACGGAACTCTTCTTAAAACCGGACTGTTATCAGGATTTCTTCCCACTACGATCGGTATTTTGCTGCAATTCAAGTCCTGCAACAGATCGCCATTTATCCGCACTCCATACTTGAAGAGAATATCATCGATATTCAGATTACGGTCGAAAGCAACAAAATCGCTCTGACTTCGCATGAGACTGTCGAGTTCTGCATATAATTTATCGATGGCCCAGATAATCTTCCCGCCATTCATAACATACTGATCGAGCTTCAATTTATCTTCATCGGTAAAAGGCTGCGTTGGCTTTACAATCAGCAAAACATCAATCTGTCCGGGATCGGGATATCCTAATTTCAGGTTCATCAATCCAAGCCGGAAATTATCCTGCAACACCGCCCCAAGGTCATTGACGGAAAGATCAGCCATCGGCATTGGTTCACCATTTCCTACTGCATAGGCAACAGAAGGAATATAGGACCGGGTTAATTTATCAATCGCGTTAGCAAATTTAAATTCCAGTAATGCTTCTGCGGAATTGAGCGTTGCGGCTTTATCTTCCTGCGGAATATCATCGATCACATTAAAATTCTTGAATATTCTTCGGCTGCTCCTGAGATCAATCACCTGCGGTTTATGGTTGCCATAATATACAATGGCCGATGGAATAATCAGTTGATTGGTCGCCTTGTCCTTGCTGGAAGAAATGTTTTCAGCCTGTTCAAACACCACTCCCATTTGTTGAAGACTGTCATACAAATTGGCACGGGCAGTGTCACTTAATCCCTCACCCGGGTTTTCGTAATAAACCTGAATCTTATTATTACTAAGATCTTTAAACTCTGATAGAAGATCTTCAACCGACACACTTAATTTTTTGTAATCAGACGGAAGATCTCCTGTCAGAAATACCTGTACTTCCACCGTGCTATCGAGATTCTTCAGCAAATCCTTTGTAGGTTGTGACAAACTATAGCGCTTCTCCTGGGTGAGATCTATCCTGTAATTGAAGAATGACGCAATATAGGTGATGGCAGGAAAAAGCAGGATAAATAAAACCCATCCACCTTTATTTTTGAAAAGATCAATCATACGACCGCCTGCATTTTTAATTTTATCGTAGTGTAATTTTCTTTTTCGTTTGCCATAGAAAGAGCAGGATAATTCCCACAAAATAGAGCACATCGCGGCCATCTATCACACCTTTGCTGATGCTGTTGTAATGAAATTTCAGTCCGAGGCTTTCAATAAAATAACCGGATCCGGATGAAAAAACCGGAAGTGCACTCAGGGTTTCAAATCCTGTATATAAAAGAAAACAGGAAAACGCTCCTGTAATAAAAGCAATAACTGTATTGTCGGTATAACTGCTGCAACAAATTCCGATGGAAGTGAAAACCGCGCTTAACAATAAAAGACCGATATAACTTCCAATGGCGCTTCCAATATCAATACCTCCCGTGGCACTCAATGCCTGTAGCGATATGGCGTAAAGAATGGTAGGTATAAGCGCAAGCAGAATAATCAATAGTGATCCGAAAAACTTTCCGGCTACAAGCCCAAAAGGCTTTAGTGGCATCGTGGATAATAATTCAAAGGTGCCGGAACGGTATTCATCGGAAAAACTTCTCATGGTGACGGTGGGAACCAAAAACATCAGCACCCAGGGAGCGAGGGTGAAATATCCGTTTAAAGACGCATATCCAAAATCGAGTAAACTTGTATCAGGATAAACAAATAACAGCAGCCCGGTGAGCAACAAAAAAACGGAAATTGCCATGTATCCCGTAAGGCTGCTAAAAAATTGCCTCCATTCTTTCAGCGAGATTAACCACATCGTCCAAAGCTATAGGAAAAAATTGATCAGCACGAGTACGATCTCTCCTGCAACTTAAATCTTAAAAGAGTTTTATGAAACAAGATTTGATGATCTGCGGACATGAAAATCTATACAGCGAAGCTTTCCCCGCATGCGCAACTGCGGCTCGCATTGGGATTCTTATAATGAAATCCTTTTCCATTTAATCCATCGGAATACTCCAACTCAGTATTTACGAGGTATAAAAAGCTTTTCAAATCCGTAACGATCTTTATTCCTTTATCTTCAAAAACCTGATCGCCCGGTTTTAACTGATTGTCAAAATTCATCTTATAACTCAGCCCACTACAACCGCCACCAATAACACCAACACGCAAAAAATAGGTTTCGTCTGCATCAAATCCTGACTCTTTCATTAATTCCAAAACCTTCACCTTTGCTTTGTCGCTTATATAGATGCCATTTTCGTTTACCATAAAAACGTGTTTTTTAAATTCCATCCAAATACAAAGTTCCTCTTTTATTGTTCATTTCAATATAATGAATTAATAAAATTGCGGAAATCATCAAAGCCGTACTTCCTCGTCAACCAGAAGCTGTTGTTCTTCATTTCGCAGGGACGTAACCACATTTTTCACCGTCTCAATCGTATAACCGATTTCTTCTTCTGTCGTGAATCTTCCAAGGCTAAACCTTAGCGCCGCTTTTGCCTGTTGTTCATTTCTTCCCATAGCAGTTAAAACGTGACTCGGTTCGGGTAAGACGGAAGTGCAGGCTGAACCGGATGAGACCGCAATCGTTTTACTTATTTCTGCCAGCAACCGTTGTCCGTTCAGATCGTTGAAACTCAGATTTGACACTTGCGGAAGGCGGTTTTGCTGATCTCCGTTTCTGATACACCCACCTACAGGAAGCAGGCTGTTTTCAAGTTCATCCCTCATTTTTGATAACCGCGCTGATTCTTCCTTCAACTGTAGCCGGCACAGTTCCACTGCTTCACCCATCCCCACAATGCCGGGCACATTAAGTGTTCCACTTCTCAATCCGCGTTCCTGTCCGCCTCCTACAATTTCGGGCTTGATTCTCACCCTCGGATTTTTTCTTCTCACATACAAGGCTCCTACTCCTTTTGGACCGTAAATTTTATGGGCGTTAAAAGCCATGAGGTCGATATTATCTTCCAACACGTTTACATCCAGCTTCCCGACAGCCTGCGTAGCATCTGAAAAAAATAATATTCCGTGCTTTTTCGCAATTGACCCGATTTCTTTTACCGGATGAATGACGCCGGTTTCATTATTTGCATACATCAGGGAGATCAAAATCGTTTCAGGTGAAATCGCTTCTTCCAATTCTGCGGGATCGATTCTGCCATATTCATCTACCTTCAGATAGGTTACCACTACGCCCAGGCTTTCCAGGTGTTTGCAACATGCAAGAACGGCCTTGTGTTCGGTAGCACAGGTGATGATATGATTTCCTTTGACTGCATACGCTTCATATACTCCTTTTAGGGCGAGGTTGACAGATTCTGTAGACCCTCCGGTAAAGATTATTTCCACCGGACCACAGCCGATCGTTCTGGCGATTTGCGTTCTCGCATATTCAACTGCCTCGTCGGATTCGCGGCCGAAAGAATGATTGGTGCTGCCGGCGTTTCCATAATAAGAGGTGAAATAAGGCAGCATCGCTTTCATTACGTTGGCATCAACAGCAGTGGTAGCGTTATTGTCGAGGTAAACGGGTAATTTCAGCATTATGAATATTATTTTTGAATTTGATTATGCTTAATTAATTCAAATCGAAAATCATTCCACATGCTAAAAGTAGAACATATTGGCATTGCAGTAACGGATCTCTCGGTATCCATTCCATTATTCGAAAAACTTCTCAATACCAACTGTTATAAAAAAGAAACCGTGGAAAGCCAGCAGGTGATTACGGCTTTTCTGAAGTCCGGCGACACAAAGATCGAGTTGTTACAAAGTTTGTCGGAATCAGGAGTCATAGGCAAATTCATTCAGAAAAAAGGAGAAGGTGTGCATCACCTGGCGTTTGAGGTTGCCGATATTCATGAAGAAGTGAAAAGACTGCAAAACGAGGGATTTGAAATGCTGAATACCGTTCCGCAAAAAGGAGCCGACAATAAGTGGGTTTGCTTCCTGCATCCCAAATCCACAAACGGTGTTTTAATTGAGATCTGTTCAGAAATAAAACCGGAATAGTCCATTGCCCAGGGCTTTTTTGAAACGATTCGTTAAGTCTTTTTCCGCGTTAATCTCTTTGAACGAGCGGTGGTCTAACTTGTAAAACCGTAATTCAAAATATGAAAAAGCTATTATTTTTCATGCTTTCTATAGCAATGATAACGATCGCAGGTTGCAGTTCTTCAAAGATTACTGCAAGCAATTGGAACGAAGACCAGCAGATAGCACCCTTGCATTTCAATAAGATTCTCGTAGTGGCATTGTTTGATCAAAACAATTTTAAGATGAGACAGCAAATGGAGCAGGAAATGGTTGACAAATTAAAAGGTGAAGGTTATGATGCTGTTGCCTCTTATTCAGTTTTTCCGGATGCCGGGTTCGAAGGTATTACGCGGCAAAAGGCCTTCCGGTTGATCACCGACAAAAGCATCGATGGCGTACTCACAATCGGTCTCGTTGATAAGACGAAGGAAAAGCGTTTTGTAACTGATCCGGCCTATCGGCCGTATGGATATCTGCCCTACCAGATGCCTTATTATTCCGGAAGATATTTTTATAGGCCGTACTATGTTCCGGGTTACTATCGGGCCGGTCATTACCAAACCGAAACGAATTATTCATTTGAAACTAATTTGTATGATGTGGGCAAAGGCACGGAGATCTATTCTATTCAGACCGAAAGCTTCGATCCTTCTACCATCAATCGCATGGCGTACGACTATTCAGTTTCGGTTATCCGTAATTTGAAGAAAAACAAGGTTTTGGGATAGAAATGCGAATGCGAAAAAATCGGGCTATACGAAAACTACAGCCCGATTTTTTCCATTGCTTTTTGCGCTGCCGCCTGGCTGGCTTCCTTTTTATTGAACCCTTTTGCTTCTGCCAGGACTTCGCCATCCAATACCGCGCCGATGGTAAATATTCTCCTTCCGCCTTCAAACCGTTCATTCAACAATTGAAATTCCAGGGAACGGCCGTTTTTATTTGCCCATCCGATAAGTTTATTTTTCAGGTTGATATCGATCAGTTCAAGCTCCTCTACATAAAGATGGGGCATGATGATGGTTTTCAATACCCACCGTCGTGTTTTTTTGTATCCTTTATCGAGATAGATTGCGCCGATCACCGCTTCCAGTGTATTGCCGAAGATTTGACTTGACTTCAGTGCATTGTCAAACTTGTTATAAAGGGTAATCTTTTTTAGTCCGATCTTAAGGGCCACGTCATTGAGTTTCTGACGGTTTACCATTTTGCTGCGCATTTCTGTTAGAAAGCCTTCACCCTTGTAGGGGTATCTTTTAAACAGATAATCGGCAATGATGGTACTTAGAACGGTATCTCCAAGATATTCGAGCCGCTCGTTATTTTGATCTGCACCTTCTTTTACAGATCTGTGGCTTAGGGCAGTTTCATACAATAAGTCATTTCCCGGCTTTATACCGAGAGTAGCTACTATTTGTTTTGAGAAATTGCCCTTTTTTTGATCATTAAAAAATTTTTTAAACAGGTTCACTTTTATGGAATATACTTTTTGACGATCACGCAAGCATTGTGTCCACCAAATCCAAAAGTATTGCTGATTGCTGCTCTTACTTCCCTTTTCTGAGCCCTGTTGAAAGTTAAATTAAGATTGTTATCAATGGTAGGGTCATCAGTAAAATGGTTAATCGTAGGAGGAACAATATCGTGCATCACACTCTTGATAGATGCAATCGCTTCAATAGCCCCTGCTGCTCCCAAACAATGTCCTGTCATGGACTTCGTGGAACTGATATTGAGTTTATACGAATGGTCTCCGAATACCCCGAGAATGGCTTTGATTTCGGCTCCATCTCCAAGCGGGGTGGATGTACCATGCGTATTGATATAATCAATATCTTCCGGTTGCAAACCGGCATCCTTCAATGCTGCTTTCATTACGCTTAACGCGCCCAATCCCTCCGGATGCGGGGCCGTGATGTGATACGCATCTGCCGTGGCCGCTGTTCCCGCAACCTCCGCGTAAATCTTTGCGCCCCTTTCGAGCGCATGCGATAAGGTTTCGAGTACCAAAATTCCACAACCTTCGCCCATCACAAATCCATCTCTGTCTTTATCGTAAGGACGGCTTGCCGTGGCAGGATCATCATTTCGTTCACTTAATGCCTTCATCGAAACAAATCCGCCCATTCCGGCTTCACAAATTGCTGCTTCACTTCCGCCCGCCAGGATTACATCGGCTATATTAAGGCGTAACAAATTATATGCTTCCATAATGGCATTGCTGCCGGTTGCACATGCACTTATCACTGCAAAGTTAGGGCCACGAAGATTGTGGCGCATTGAGATCTGTCCTGCGGCAATATCGCAGATCATTTTTGGAATGAAAAACGGACTATAGCGCGGAGTGCCATCGCCTTTTGCGAAAGCCGCTACCTCATTTTGAAAGGTAAGTACACCACCGATGCCGCTTCCCACCACTACTCCGATTCTTTCAGGATCAATATTGTCCTTATTCAGTCCCGCATCGGCCATTGCCTGATCCGAAGCTACGATTGAAAACTGGGAAAAACGGTCCAGTTTCTTCACTTCCTTTTTATCAATATAATCGGCAGGATCAAAATTCTTTACTTCACAGGCAATACGCGTTTTAAATTTCGACGCATCGTAAAGCGTTATTGGTCCGGCTCCGGAAACGCCATTGACAAGGTTGTTCCAAAACTCGTCAACCGAATTTCCGAGGGCAGACAATACACCCATTCCTGTTACAACTACTCTATTTAACTCCATAAAAGGGACCTTATTAAACGTGATAAAATCCGCCAAAAGAAGAAAATCCTTCAATTAGCGGATTGCATTATTGTCTATCGAAACGGTTTTTTTATTTGGCGTGTTCTTCTAAATAGGTAACTGCCTGTCCCACAGTGGTAATTGTTTCTGCCTGTTCATCAGGAATTGAAATATTGAACTCTTTTTCAAATTCCATGATAAGCTCCACAGTATCAAGGGAATCTGCTCCTAAATCATTGGTAAATGAAGCTTCATTTGTTACTTCCGCTTCGTCAACTCCTAATTTGTCAACAATGATTTTCTTTACTCTAGTTGCGATGTCTGACATTGTTTTAAAGTTTTGTTATGGTTGCAAAAATATAGTTTTTCACATATCGACAATAAGTTCAGCCGATTTTGTTTTGCAATTATAATTTTTGAACCGAAATTTAGAACTGCTGTTTTCAACATTTTTTATAACTATTTCTGCGCCAGAGATGGAGGATCTGAAAAAATTAGGTAATTTAACTCCATAATTTTTGTATGGCTATCAGAGTGATCGATTTTAATTCCAACCACTACCGGGAGATGCTGATCCTGCGGGAAAATATTTTACGAAAACCACTCGGTCTGTCTTTTGACGCTGATGATCTGAAAGATGAGCACAAGCACATCCACATCGGCTTTTATGATGAAGATAAACTTGAAGGATGTTGCATGCTCGTTCCCATCGATTCTTCCACCGTTCAACTCCGACAGATGGCAGTCACGTCGGGACTGCAGGGAAAAGGCATTGGCCGCTCAATCATGCAGTTTGCTGAAAATATTGCGAGGGATATGGGCTTTAAAAAAATGATTATGCATGCCCGAAAAACAGCATTGGGCTTTTATAAGAAGCTGGAATACCGGCAGGTAGGAGAAGAATTTTCAGAGGTAAATATTCCGCATCTTTTCCTCGAAAAACAATTGTAGATCTACAGCTTTCCTTCACCGATTTTTTCCTTAAACAGCAACCGAAGATTGTAGCGCATATCGTCGCTCATATTGTCTTTGGGCAGCAGGAAAAATGATTTTGTAGAGAAATAAAGGTGAAAGAAATTGGGACTTTCAATAAACTTTGAAAATTGTGACCAGTTCCACTGCACAAATCCTTTATCATTATGAAGCGTAACGAGATTGCTGCCGAAATCAATTATGAAATTGTCCTTAAAGGTTGCCGACTTCCGGTAAACCGTAAACGGAAGGATAAACCAGAAGGAAATAATGAACATCAGCCAGATAAATGAACCGAGCAAAAACGGTTCGGGTCTTATCTTTCCGGTAAGATATAGAACCGCAGAAATAATGTCGAAAACGATCACCACGATGAGCAAAATTCTTATTTCTTTTTGCCAGATGAAATGATAGCGTAGAGCCTGTAAAACCTTGTTCTTTTCGTATTTAAAACTATACTGCAATTGTCTTGATTTAAAAGTTTCTGTTTGCCATTACCCATTGCTTAATATACGTTGCGATGTCCTGTGTATTTGTACCAGGAGCAAATAATTTTCCCACGCCCATCTCCTGCAACTGCTTCATGTCATCTGCGGGAATGATGCCGCCACCGGTCAATAACACATCTTCCATCTTCTTTTCCTTCATCAGATTCATCACCTTAGGGAAGACTGTCATATGGGCGCCGCTCAAAATGCTGATACCAATAGCATCCACATCCTCCTGTAAAGCTGCATTGACTACCATTTCAGGTGTTTGACGCAATCCTGTGTAAATAACTTCCAGTCCCGCGTCCCGCAGTGCAGTGGCAATTACTTTTGCCCCGCGGTCATGTCCGTCGAGACCGATTTTTGCTACAAGAACCCTCACGGGCCGGCTTAATTCTTCCATCCTTTAAGTTTATACCTGCCAAAAGTAATCAGATTTTAAGAGGAAAAGACGATAAAGACGCTATTTGTTACAGCATTTAGTTTCCCCAATTTCATCTGGCCGGAACCGCTGCCTCTTTTCCCGCAAGGATTTCTAGACGCGGAATTATATTTAACTTATAGCGTATTATAATCTCATCATCATACACGAGGTGCAGCCATTCTGAATCCGCCGACATCACCTTATACTCATACCGGACGAGGTTACCGGTTACTTCATTTTTCGGTTTTTCCATTCCGCAACACTGCAACAACATAACGGAAGCAGAATCGAGATAGGTAAAATCGGATGCCCAGAGGGTTTTGTACGGGTACTTTGTTTCAAGTTCAAACACGATCGTATCGCCTACGCTTGCATTAATGATTCCGGAAACGGGAGAAAATGAGGTAATAAAGTATTTTTGAAAGATCGGAAACAGAAACGGTCCTTTTTTAAATTCGTTTGCAACAGGAATGGAGGGCATCAGCATCCATCGCTGGTCTTCCGGATAGTGATCATTGAAAAACTTTTCGGGAGGCGTAAGAAAATAGTAAGAATTAAAATTTCTTTGAAACCTGTTGTTGTAATTTATATATCCTGCAGCCCAGGTGGCATCAAGTAATTTCCAGGAGGAATCAACGAAAACCGCATTCCAGCGATGATTAGTGGTAAAATTTCGCTCGTTTCCGTTAGCCCGACCAAAACCCGAAACCACTTCAGCTTTGATTCCGGCTGTGAGACAAAGCGTTTTAAACAGGCGGGCGTACCCGTCACAAACCGCTACCCGTTTTTTCAATACGATGGCAGAAACCCGCTTGTCGAGTGAAGGAATGGCATTGGTGGTGTCGTCTTCCCAATATTCACGGTCCCAATCAGATGCGAAGGCCGGAAAATAGGTACCAAACCGGCTTCCCACATTGTAGTCGATATTTGAGGTAATCCATTTGAATATGGAATATACCTTTTGCAGGTCAGTTGAATCATTGGCTGTTGCCGTTCTCACAATTTCAGCAGCCATTGAATCCGGGTTATTCCCATATCCTGTCCGGTGCTGAGAAAAGCAAGGAGCAGCAGTAAGAAAAAAGATAAAAAACAACAGGCCCTTCATTTCACCTCCATCTGGATTTATTGCTAAAAATCTTTCAACAGGCTTAAAATTAGGGATAAACGGCAATGCACCGCTGCTGACGCAGGTCAGGAAGCAATTTTTATCAAACTTTTATTGACAATTGCAAAAATATAATCGTCAGCGGAGGGCTTTATGCTCATATGTCCCGAAAAATGACTGAAAGCGGGCAAAACGCCAAACTGCTTTCTGAAATAATAACAAGGAAAACTCAACGACTGCCTGCCACCGCCCCTTAGCATTACTGCCGGGTGCATATGGCCGGAAAACGTAAATTCTCCCGGGTCCTGAAGTTTATTAACCTCCGTAATGTCGTGGACAAATGAAAACTGGCGGTCGTAGGTTTTGGTTTCATAGGTGGCTATATTTGCGTCGCGATACCATTCTTCCCCCACAACGTCGTGGTTTCCTTTGATCAGTTCAATTGATAAACCGGAACAGTCTTTCCGCCATTTTTTAAACAGTTCAAATTCTTTGTTGTGCCGGCTGTGAAACATATCGCCTACAACGATGAGTTGCTCAGCCCTGAAATAAACGAGCATGTTGAATAACCTGTGCAGGTCTTCCTTATAGATAGCAGACGGAACGCCGATACCCGATTTTCTGAAATGACCGGTTTTACCGAGATGGATATCGGCCACAATCAGCGATTTCCTGTCCTTCCAGAATATTGCCTTTTCATGGGTGAGGTAGAATGTAGCATTCAGGATACTATGTGGAACGATCGCAAACATTACGCCCAAAGGTAATCTTCCGGATCATACTTTTAGGCACAATGGGAAATATTTCCTCAAGTGCTTGTCAAAATGGGAGATATCACCTCCCAGTTTGGGAAAAATCACCTTTTTCCGGTTTGATTTTCAGCCCATTTTCGTTTGGATTATTTATTGCCGTGCTGATAAAAACACCAAAATCAAAAGAAGTAACACCACAATTTAAAATATATGTTTAAAAGACACCGTTTCTACTTTTTGCTGCTTATCTTATTTTTATCCGCCTGTACTAAACAAGAGACATTTAACATGCGCTCCGGTACACAAGGCGGCTCAGAGAACCTTACCTCAACACAAAAATCGCTGATTAAAATCGACCTTGACTGTGAAGACGACAGTTATGTGATCAGAAACGGCGGTCGATCAATGGTAAAGTACAAGTTTACCGTGGAAAACGATACCTGCTACTTTTCTAACGTGCTGTTTCTTTTGCAAAAGAATGACAAAGAAATTGAGTTAGAAAAGCCAAGATTATTTATTGATAATAAACCCGTGCCTGCCACCGCAACCATTTTCAATGACAGCATTAATCTCGTTGCACGGCATCCGGCTAAGAATAAATATGGTCCGGGAGAGCATTTGCTGGAACTGCGATTTATCAGTTTTGGAGAACAGGGAGATTCCTATCACATCGATCTGATGGAAAATAATCTCAGGTTTGTTGACCGGAACCGGTTTTTCGTGCCGGTTGAGAATACACCGCTGATCGGTCCCGCAATGATCTTTAAATGAGCTACGAAAACTGAAATTTATGATCAGGAAAGAGCAGGCTCAACTGTTCGCATAAATTAATGTAGGTGATGGGGAAGTTGTATTTAAATTCCCCTTCGCACTGCCAGACATTCGGACCGGATTGCACGAAGGTGATTTCATTTCCAATCTCAAACGGGCAATTTATAAATTCAACAATCATAGTATCACTGATCTGAAATGCATTATACAGCACATACGCCGTGCATATCTCATCTGCATGTTTAAACTGAAAGATCATAATCTGGAGGTACGGAAAGTGGACTTCAGTTAAATTAGATTCCTTCGTAATGTACGGAATATGATGCCACTTCCAATTCTATTGCAGGAATATTAACTAAATTTAGATGAATGATTTGATTGTTTTTCAATTTTCATGACTTACCTTTGCCTTGTTAATTTGAGTTGTTAGAGCAATCGGTAATTATTGAATATTCTGCTAAGTCATAATCAGCTTTTAGTTAGTCACTGTTACACTGCTATTCTCTCAAGTATTTTTAATTTTTTTTATCGTTAAGTATGAACATTTATGTTTCAAATTTAAGTTTCGCCGTTCAGGACGAAGACTTAAGAGGTTTTTTTGCAGAATACGGAGAAGTTTCTTCTGCAAAAGTTATTATGGACAAATTTACCAACCGTAGCCGTGGCTTTGGTTTCGTAGAAATGTCAGATAACGAATCAGCCAAAAAAGCAATTCAGGAATTAGACGGCGCTACAGTTGATGGCCGTGTAATTAAAGTAAACGAAGCAAGACCAAAAGAA
Source organism: Bacteroidota bacterium (assembly GCA_023423835.1). Classification (GTDB taxonomy): domain Bacteria; phylum Bacteroidota; class Bacteroidia; order Chitinophagales; family Chitinophagaceae; genus JAFAEW01. The sequence goes on from JAFAEW010000012.1 coordinate 35,175, forward strand.
GACAGACCTAAAAAGTCTTTCTCAAACAATCGTTGGTAATATCAGTACTAAGTTTATTATCGAAAAAGAGGAGCCTTAAACTCCTCTTTTTTATTTTATTTCAATGAAAACGCCTGCGACATCCAATCAGTCTTTCCTAAACATATTCCGGTGATTCATTCCTGAATACAACTGTATTGTCGAAAACATCTACCAAAACAGGCTTCGTTTTGTCGATATCACCGGCCAGAATCCTTTTACTAAGCTGATTTATGATCTGTTTTTGAATCAAACGCTTCAACGGTCTCGCCCCAAACTGTGGATCATATCCATTTTCAGCCAGGTATTCGAGCGCATAATCGCTGAATTTCAATTCGATGCCACTTTGCGCCACCAGTCGCTTCAAGCTGTTTAACTGAATATTAATAATGCCTTTGATCTCCTTACGCATCAATGGGCGGAACATAATGATTTCATCCACGCGGTTTAAGAATTCCGGACGAATGGTTTGCCTCAATAGCGCCATCACGTCGTTTCTCGCCCTGTCTGTAATGTCCTCCACATTCTTTTCGTTCACCTTTTCAAATGCTTCCTGGATGAGTAAGCTACCAATATTGCTCGTCATGATGATGATGGTATTTTTAAAATTCACCACCCGGCCTTTATTGTCGGTCAACCTTCCATCATCAAGAACCTGCAGAAGTATATTCCATACGTCCGGATTTGCCTTCTCGATCTCATCGAGCAAAACAACGCTATAAGGCTTCCTTCTCACCGCTTCGGTCAGCTGTCCTCCTTCTTCAAAGCCGACATAGCCCGGAGGCGCACCTATGAGTCTTGAAACAGTGTGTTTTTCCTGATACTCGCTCATATCTATTCGCGTCATCATGCTTTCATCATCAAACAGATATTCTGCTAAAGCCTTTGCCAGTTCCGTTTTTCCGACACCGGTTGTTCCGAGAAAAATGAATGAGCCGATTGGCTTCTTCGGATCCTGCAATCCTGCCCGGCTTCTCCTGATGGCGTCGGCAACCGCTGTTATGGCCTCGTCCTGTCCCACAACGCGTTCATGCAAATGATCTTCCAGTAACAGGAGCTTCGTCTTTTCGCTTTGCATCATTTTAGAAACCGGAATTCCCGTTGCACGCGCTACAGTTTCCGCAATATCTTCCGCATCTATTTCTTCTTTCATCAGGCGTTTGTCGGGCGAGTCTTGCAGCTGCCGGCTCAGTTCATCGATGAGTTTTTCCTTTTCTTTGATCTTTCCATACCTAATCTCTGCCACCTGTCCGTAATCGCCATTTCTTTCTGCCTGATCGGCCTGCAATTTCAATTCTTCAATGTCAGCCTTTGCCGTCTGCACTTTTTCAACCAGTCCCTTTTCTTCCTGCCACTTTGCTTTGAAAGTATCTCTGGTTACCGCCAGGTTGGCGATCTCAATATTCAATTCCTTCAGCTTTGCCTCATCATTCTCTCTTTTGATCGCTTCCCGTTCAATTTCCAACTGACGAATCTGCCGTTCCAGCTTATCAAGCTCTTCCGGCATTGAATTCATTTCCAGCCGAAGTTTTGCTGCACTTTCATCGACAAGATCGATTGCTTTATCCGGCAAATATCTTTCTGTTATATATCGGTTTGACAATTCAACTGCAGCAATGATCGCTTCGTCCTTTATCCGTACATGATGATGGGTTTCGTACCTGTCTTTCAATCCTCTTAAGATGGAAATTGCATCTTCCACAGACGGCTCATCGATCATTACCTTTTGAAACCTCCGTTCCAATGCTTTATCCTTTTCAAAGAATCGCTGGTATTCATTCAGGGTGGTAGCTCCGATAGCCCTTAATTCACCACGAGCCAGTGCTGGCTTCAGGATGTTGGCGGCATCCATCGCTCCTTCACCTCCGCCGGCTCCTACCAGTGTGTGAATCTCATCGATAAACAGGATGATTTCTCCCTCACTTGAACTTACTTCTTTTATAACACTCTTAAGCCGTTCTTCAAATTCACCCTTATACTTGGCTCCGGCAATGAGTTGTCCCATATCCAGGGCATAAATTACCTTCGATTTCAGATTTTCAGGCACATCGCCATTCATAATTCTGATTGCCAATCCTTCCACAATCGCGGTTTTACCGACACCCGGCTCGCCCACGAGGATCGGATTATTTTTACTTCTCCGGGAAAGAATATGAAGGGTTCGACGAATCTCTTCATCGCGTCCGATCACCGGATCGAGTTTGCCTTTTTGCGCCATCTCATTTAAATTCTTTGCATACTTATTCAATGCATTGAATTGTGTTTCCTGTGTTTGTGACTTCACGGTTTCGCCTTTGCGCAAATCTTTGATGGAGGCGGTTAATCCCGCTTCCGTAAGGCCGGCGTCTTTAAGTAATTTGGCCGTAGAGTCATTACCTTGAAGAATTGCAAGCAGTAGTTGTTCGGGTGTTACAAATTCATCTCCGAATTTCTGGATCACAGCACCGGCACGAAGAATCACATTGTTGGCCTCTCTTCCAATCATTTGAGCAGGCTCGCCACTGGTTGTGGGAAGCTTGTCAATCTGCTCGTTCAACTTGTTTTCCAGAAGATTTACGGTCACGTTATTCCGCTTCAATAAGTAATCTATCGGAGAATCTTCAAGGTCAAGTAACGCCTTTAAAATATGCTCGGTTTCAATATTCGGATTCTTTTGGTTAAAAGCAATCTGCTGCGCCTTTTGAATCGCTTCAGCCGCTTTTACCGTAAAATTGTTAAGATTCATATTCGAAATATTTGTTTTTCAGATTTTTTATTTTCAAATATGATTGCAAATTGCAAACCAGAGGAAGGGAAAGGCAATTTTGTCGTATTTTTTCTAGCTCAAGTGTCTGAATGACAGGGCGATAAGAATTCTCACGTTACCGCTGATGAGTCTCCGAAAAATGCTGGTAGAATAACAATTGTGAAAGTTTTTTCTCTCAGGGCTGTTTCGTAACCCTTGCTTCCCAGCGGATCTCGGGTACCTGTAATTTGTGGGCCGCAAATCTGGCGAGAGTGAAAAGATAGTCGCTTAGGCGGTTGAGGTATTTAATTATGTCTGGTTCAACCTGCTCGTTGTTTGCCTGCATTCTTACGATTGCTCTTTCGCTTCTGCGGCAAACGCATCTTGCAATATGAATGTTGGAAACGACGGCATTTCCACCCGGCAGAATAAAAAAGCGAATGGGTTCTAACTGTCCTGTCATTTCATCAATCTCCTTTTCGAGAAAGGAAATATCGGTTTCACTCAGGTCGGGTAGGGCCATTTTAGTATCTTTTTCAGGATCACAGGCGAGGGAAGATCCAATGGTGAAAAGTCGATCCTGAATCTCTTTGATTTTTTCAGCGGGATAAAATTCTTTCACCAGATCGCCCACCAAACCGAGGTACGAGTTGAGCTCATCAACACTTCCGTATCCCTCAATTCTGAAATCACTTTTAAGCACTTTCGTTCCACCGATCAGGCTCGTTTTTCCGAGGTCACCGGTTTTTGTATAGATCTTTCCAGCCATAACATCCATTTTTCAATTCCTTCAAAAATACAGAAATTGAAAAGACAGTTGTTTTGAAACCGGGAAAATCAAAAAGAATGATCAGGAATTGATGGATGAAACGGTTTCTTTTTTATTGTCGCTTTCGATCAAACCATCCCTTAAACGAACGATTCGCTTTGCGTATTCAGCAATATCCTCCTCGTGGGTAACCAAAACCACGGTATTGCCTGCTTCCTGAATACGGCCAAATATCTCCATCACTTCAATCGATGTCTTTGTATCAAGATTTCCGGTAGGTTCATCGGCAAGCAAGAGTGAAGGATTGTTAACGATGGCCCTGGCAATCGCAACGCGCTGGATTTGACCACCACTCATTTCATTGGGTTTATGGTTACTTCTGTCGGCGAGCTGCACTTTGCTCAAAGCTTCCATCGCTCTTTCTGTGCGTTCTTTCTTGCTGATTCCCGCATAGATAAGCGGTAAGGCCACATTTTCTGCAGCCGTTAATCTTGGAAGAAGATTAAATTGCTGAAACACGAAGCCGATTTCCACATTTCGCACCTCGGCAAGTTCATCATCCGACATCTGGCTCACATCCTTACCGTTTAAAATGTAATTGCCTGAAGTTGGTGTATCGAGGCAACCGAGAATATTCATCAGCGTACTTTTACCGCTTCCGCTCGGCCCCATGAGGGCTACATATTCGTTTTTGAAAATATCGAGGTTTATGCCTTTCAACACATCAAGTGAATTGTGACCCATGTAATAAGTCTTTCTGATATTTTCTAAATGAATTATTGATTTCATTCGCGGTCACTATTTTTTAGTCTTACTTCTTAATTACTTTTGGAACTGCAAAAAATTCGTCTTTTACCTGCGGAGCATTTTTCAATGCATCACTTACCTTAACCGTTCCCCCTACGACATCTTCTCGCAAACCGATCGCATTTCTTGCCATACTCATCGCTTTGATTTTTTCCTCCAACTCCGGCTCATTCAACTTTTCGACGAAATTTATCATTTTGGAAAGATCAGCCTGAATTTCGGAGACTTCCGATTCTGAAAATGAAAGGCAGGAAAGTCGTTCCAATGTTTTGATCAAATTGCTGTCGACAGTCATATCAACAAAAATAGTTTTTCAATTCCACAAGACGGCGAAAAATGTAGAAACGGTAAAAAGCAAACTTAAATAAGAAAAATTAAGGGATAGATGTCATTCTTTTTAATTGTGGTGGAAATCGGTTTTTTTGTCGCGGCAGTACATAGATTTCAACTTTTTCCATTAGGTTTGAATATGTATGAAACAAAAGCCACTATCCATTTTTATTGTTGAAGATAACGCTGTTTATGGAGCCAGCCTGTGCCATTTTCTGTCGCTTAATCCCGACTATACGGTACAGCTTTTTCCAAATGCAACATCGTTTCTAAAATCAATTCACGAAAAGCCTGATATTGTAACCCTTGACTATTCGCTTCCTGATGCCACCGGCGAACAGCTGTTGAACGAGATCAAGTCTTATAATCCCGAAATCAAAGTCATTATCATTTCAGCGCAGGATGAAATAAAGGTTGCAATTGAACTTTTGAAAAAGGGAGCCGATGACTATATTGGCAAAGACACTGAAACCCAGGAACGGCTGTGGTTTTCAATAAACAAGTTACGCGAGAAGATTGTGTTGAAAAAGCAGGTGGAAAACCTCGAGCACGAAGTGCAGAAGAAATACAATTTTCAAAAAGCAATTATCGGAAACAGTCCTGCTATCAAAGAAGTTTTTTCACTAATGGAAAAAGCGGTCAACACCAATATCACCGTATCTCTCAGCGGAGAAACCGGCACAGGAAAAGAAGTCGTTGCAAAGGCTATTCATTTTAATTCTGCAAGACGAAAGTATCCGTTTGTGGCCATCAACGTTGCAGCTATTCCGGGTGAACTGTTAGAAAGCGAAATGTTTGGTCATGAAAAAGGATCATTTACCGGAGCCACCGGGCGCCGCATGGGGAAATTCGAAGAGGCAGATAAGGGAACCCTATTTTTGGATGAGATCGGAGAGATGGATTTTAATATGCAGGCCAAACTGCTGAGGGTTTTGCAGGAGCAGGAACTTACCAGAGTGGGTGGAAACGAAAATATAAAGATCAATGTGAGGATCATCGTGGCTACAAACCGTGATCTGTTGAATGAGGTCAAAAAGGGCCGGTTCAGAGAAGATCTTTATTATCGGTTGTTAGGGCTTCCGATTCATTTGCCACCGCTCAGAGAAAGGGGAAACGATGTATTGCTCATCGCCAAAAGCTTTATCGAAAAATTTTGCGAAGAAAACAGACTGCAACGAAAAACGCTTTCGCAGGTCGCTAAGGATAAGCTGCTGACCTATTCCTTTCCGGGAAATATCCGTGAGTTGAAGTCATTGGTAGAATTAGGCTGTGTAATGAGTGAAACCGATGAGATTGATCTCAATCATCTGAAGCTGAACGGGCATTTTCAGATCGATCAGTTTAAAGAAGACCTGTCGTTGAAGGAAATGACCAACCGGTTGATTCAACAATATTTGCAGAAGCATAATAATGACGTCATTAAGGTGGCGTCGATACTGAAAATTGGGAAATCGACGATTTACAGGATGTTGAAAAATAAGGAAATTGAGTTCAAACAAAAACACGTTTAATGCAAGACCGATCCTACAACCTAAATCTGATAACAAATACCACCAACGACAATGAATTCATCAGGCAGATACTCAGTTTGTTTGAAGAACAATCTCTAATCAATCTTCAGCAATTAGAAGTTTCATGTAAAAATAGTGACTGGGAAACGGTCTTTTTTATTGCTCATAAACTAAAGTCGAGCCTGGTATTATTTCAGATTGACCCCGCGATTGAAGCGATAAAATTTATTGAATTTCATGCTAAACAACGATCGCAACCGCTAAAAATCGCTGAAAGGATTGCAGAGCTAGAGACGATTGTACATAATGTGATCAGGCAGATGAAAAGCGACCATCAGTTGTAAAAAAAAAGGCCTGCTCTGAACAGAGCTGGCCGTTGCTAACCTATGAAAAACACCTAGTTTAATTTCTTTTATTAATTTTTCGGGCGCTTTTGAGGAGGTGGCCTCAAGTTACCCTGTCTTTTTATCTTCCTTGTTTGAAGTTCCTTTTTCAGCATATCCCTCAGATTCTTTTCTGAGACAAAGACCTTGTTAACTCTGTAATCTGAATGTAGAACTTTATTAAAATTGTTTTTGTACTTTCTTTTAATGTTTACGATACTCTCTTCATAAGCTACTTCATCGTTGGCGTGTACTTTTTTTGCCTGCCTTACTTCTTCATAATAATCGTCGTATAAAGGCCAAAACTTTTTTGCTTCCTCAGGAGTCAGATTCAATTCCCTTGCCATGTAGGCCTTCTTAATATCCTCTATCTTACCACCGTCATTTTCATCATTAGTCTGGCCGGCACAAAAATAACTATGAAACACGAATAAAGAAATAAATATAAATATTTTTTTCATCTTTAATTCACTTTTAAATCCCTTTAATGTTTTTTTCACCGCCCTCTCCATCATCATTCAAATAATTGCGGATTTCTTCATCACTTACATTTTTAATCAGAGATTGAAAGTCAAAATTGGGGTCCGTTGCTTTAATATCAGGAGTAATATCGCGATTTTCTTGTAAATAACTAATTATTTCCTGATCGTTAACCGTTTGAAGGCTTTGTTCGATATTGAAATTACGCTGCACTACAGCCGGCTGCAATCCGGTATACAAATAAGTTCCCAATGCTACTACAAACATTATACTTGCCGCCACCAGGTAGTGGTTCCAGTTTTTTTTCCATCCAAAACCCGAAACTATTTTTCCCGGCTTTTGCTGTGCAGGTGTTTCTGTCTTTAATTGTTCGAAATAGCCTTCCGGAACTTCATACACATTTTTTCTGCTTATCTGGTTTAAAAACGGTGCTACTTCCACAAGCTCTGATTCCACTTCCGAAACCGATACCGCCTTTTGTAGTTTGATCTTTTTCAGAACATTTCCGGCCAGGTTTTCGAAATAATTTTCAGGAACCTCATAAGCCTGACGGGAAACTGGAATCTGAATATCGTCCCGTTCGCGCAGCCTGGTCAGAATTACTTCCGGCAGATTATCGAAATACTGAACAGGCACCAGATAGCAGTTTTTCCGGTTTATAGGAAGTAAAGCAGGAAAAAACTCTTCTAATTCTACCTCTATTTCATTTATCTGTTTCATTGTATTTAACAAATCATTAGACCTGACGGCCTTTCAAAAGTTTAATGGTTAATGACATAATCTTCCACCTTTTTTGCCGCATGGTGATAACTGGCTTTCAAAGCGCCCTCGCTCGTTTGCAACACCCGGCTCATCTCTTCATAGGGCATTTCATCAAAGTACCGCAGGGTGAAGACTGCTTTTTGCTTGTCCGGAAGTTGTTGAATGGCGAGTTGCAATTTCCATTCGAGTCTGGAGGCATCGAATCCTTTTTCTGCTATTACTTTGTTTGCCAGTCCCCCCTGCACATCTTCGAAGCTTACGGCGGAACGTTTTCGCTGTTGGTCCAGAAAAGTCAGAGATTCGTTGGTAGCTACGCGGTAGAGCCAGGTATAAAGCTGGCTGTCTTCCCGGAAGTTATCCAATCCGTTCCAGACTTTGATGAAAACATTCTGCAAAACATCATTGGTGTCTTCGTGTCCGACGAGCATCCTGCGAATATGCCAGTAGATCCTCTCCTGGTATTTTTTCATGATGGATGTAAAAGCCTTTTCCTTCAACTCAGGATCCCTAAATTGCTGTAATAATTCCTTGTCTTCCGAATGCATGCAGAGTTTTCTTTTTTACAGGTAAAAAACCCATACTATGGATGGGTTTTAATTTGAATAGTTTAAACAAATCGAACTATTTAAGAATTTTTTGTCAATAACAGTTCTTCCGCTGCTGCGAAAATATGCTCCTTATCCAGACCATATTTTGTTAGAAGTTCTTTCGGCTGCCCGCTTTCCCCAAATGTATCTTGGGTACCAATAAACCGCATCGGAACAGGATGATGCGAAGCGGCCACCCTTGCCACCGATTCGCCCAAACCTCCGTAAATGTTGTGTTCTTCGCAGGTAACAGCACAACCGGTTTTTCTGATCGATTGCAGGATTGCTTCTTCATCAAGCGGTTTGATGGTATGCAGGTTGATCAGTTCAACCGAATACCCTTTTTCTTCGAGCATTTTTCCCGCTTCAATTGCTGTCCAAACAAGATGTCCGCAAGCAAAAATAGAGATATCCTTTCCATCGCTTAATTTTTGTGCGTGACCAATTTTGAATTCACTGCCATCTTCCGGAGTGAAATTTGGCCATTTAGGACGCCCGAAGCGGAGATAAACCGGGCCTTCCATCGCCGCGATGGCCATTGTTGCCGCTTTTGTCTGATTAAAATCGCAGGGAACGATCACGGTCATTCCCGGCAGCATTTTCATCAGTCCGATATCTTCGAGAATCTGGTGGGTTGCACCGTCTTCGCCCAAGGTAAGACCGGCATGACTGGCACAGATTTTTACGTTTTTTCCACTGTATGCAATACTTTGTCTGATCTGATCATAAACCCGGCCTGTACTAAAGTTGGCGAAAGTAGTGGTGTAAGGAATTTTTCCGCCAATCGTTAATCCCGCAGCAATTCCCATCATATTGGCTTCGGAAATGCCGCATTGTACAAAACGGTCGGGGAATTCTTTCATAAACGGGCCCAACTTCAGAGAACCCGCGAGATCGGCCGTGAGCACCACCACATCCTTATTCACTTTTCCAAGCTCATAGATTCCTTCTCCAAATCCGGCGCGTGTTTCCTTTTCGTTCTTCGCCTCTATAGTTTTCAACATTTTTGATTGATTGTAACATGAAGTTATTGGAGCTAGCCGCTGATAAGAATCGGAGGCATATCAGTTTAAAATCGGATTCTGCATTTTCATCAGCTGTTCATCCTTCTTAATTTTCAACTGCCATTCCCAGGCAGTGCGCATCATATCATCCAAATCATATTTTATTTGCCATTTAAGGTCCTCAACAGCTTTATTATTATTGGCATAGATTGCCACTACATCTCCCGGTCTTCTTGGCCCGATCACGTAATTGAGTTGCTGCCCGCTCACCTTTTCAAACGCTTTAATGGCTTCCAAAACGGTAACACCTTTGCCCGTTCCCAGGTTGAAAATATCGCAGTTGGTCTTATTGCGGTTTTCCATCAGGTATTGCAGCGCAAGGGTATGCGCATGAGCGATATCACAAACATGAATATAATCCCTCACGCAACTTCCGTCTCTCGTGGGATAATCATCGCCAAATACGACCATTTGGGGCAGCTTTCCAATTGCAGTCTGTGTAATTGCGGGAACCAGATTTTGCGGCTTTCCGATGGGCAATTCCCCAATTTCCACCGACGGGTGCGCTCCAACCGGATTAAAATAACGGAGGAGAATAGCATTGAAATGAAAAGCAGCGGTACAATCCACGATAATCTTTTCACCCATTTGTTTGGTATCGCCATAGGGAGATTCAGCAGGTTTGATGGGAGATTCTTCCGTTACAGGAATTTCATCGGGATTGCCATAGACTGTGCAGGAAGACGAAAAAACAAAGTTGGGCACTTCAAACTCCTTCACACATTTCAACAGATTAACGAGAGAAAAAAGATTATTTTCAAAGTATTCCAACGGCTTTTCCACTGATTCGCCTACAGCTTTATAAGCAGCGAAATGAATGACGCCTTCAATATTTTCATTTTCCTGAAAAACCGCTAACGTTTCATCAAAATTTTTCAGATCCACTTTATAGTTTTTCACCTTTTTGCCGGTTATCCTTTCAATTCCACCCAGCAGATAGGTAGAAGACCTCGAGTTGTCATCAATGCTTATAACGTCATATCCGTTTTGGATAAGGTCAACAATTGTATGAGAACCAATGTATCCGCAACCACCCGTAACAAGAATTTTTTTCATAAATAATTCAGCTAAGATTGCAAGATAAATAAATGTTTCCTATTCTGATTTTTCTTACAGGAAGAGGCTCACAATATGGTAAACAAGGGCCGCAAGCAACCCACTGACAGGGATGGTGAGGATCCAGGCCCAAACGAGGTTTACGGTTACACCCCATCGTA
>JAFAEW010000136.1 GCA_023423835.1 Bacteroidota bacterium
GCCCGATGCTGCATTGCCCATCGGAATCTTTATGGTTTGATTGCCAACGATTTCGGCGGAAGTGGCGGCAAACTGCCTGCCGGTCATATCATAAATATTCACCTGGTATTTTCCCGGCGCTATGGAAGAAAATTTGATTGAAAGATCGCCTACTACCGGATTTGGTAGCAATAAGACCGATCCCGTGGGCGTGGGAGGCGCATCTCCTCCATTGAAGGCAATATTGAAACTGGCTTTTGTGTTTCTGACGCCGTCAAAATAAAACAGATAAGTGTGATCCGGCTGCAGTCCGGTAATGGTTGGCAGACTTCCGTTTCCTGAAAAGGTCTGGCAGGCAATAGGATCGGGAAAAGCCTGACCATTGGGGCAGGTTGCAACATCATAGATTGCCATTCTGATACCCTGGCCCGGACAATTGCTAAGCTCGGCCGGCAAGGTGGTGTAGTCGCGGACCGAAATATTTATTTCACCCAGCGATCCGGTTTTATATGCATAATAAGCATTGTTGGTGACGTTGGTTCCTTTTCCCGTGCAATTCACCGCTTTGTATTGCGGATCGCCCTGGTGATTGCTCGTAGTATGAATGAGATCGAAATTAACGATGGTACCATCCGGTGTAGCAACTGTCGGAAAACTCACCGGACAGTCATCATTTTCGGGAATGATGGTTTGTAATGGCGTCATTTGTTTTGTGTAAAGTCCGCAACTTCCAAAAGTAAAACTTTGATTTCTGGTGGTGTATTGCGCGCCTGCGAGGGCAGAACGGTCTAATGAACGCCGGTCAATGTAATTGGAAATTGCGTAATGCATCACCTTCGGCGGATTCAACTCAGGAATAAAACTTCCTTCTCCGTCGGCGTTGATATGCGTGAGGTTCAGACAGTGCCCAAGTTCGTGGAGTAAAACCGTTTCGAGGTCGTATTCATTGTTTGCCGGAAAACATGGCCCGTCCGTAATGGGATTATTACCTTGCGATACGCCATTGTTTCGTACTAAAATATCGAATCCCGTTTTTTGGGCCGTTAAAACCGAAAACGGGCTCTCAATATAACAGGTTGAGCCCCAACTATAGGTTACCTCGAGCACGCCGGCACTCATTACGGGAACGCCTGTATTCTTATTATCAAACACGATCAGGTTTACATTATCATCTGCAATCTTTTGGGTAGTTGTAGTCGCTCCCACTATAAAGTTTGCACCTACTGCATCCTTCCAGGTGGCAAGCGCCCGGAGGAAAGTATTTTTTGCCGTAGAGGTAGAGAAATCCTTTCCTCCTCCCGCCGTGCTCGTGCTGTACTGAATTGTATAGCCTCCCTGGTCATTGGTATTCATGAGCCGCGGTTCGGTGATCACAACGGTGTCGATGCCCACCGAGGAGAAATCGAAATTGAAGTTGAGAACCGAAAAAAACACGGTGAGATCTGTGGAAGACCTGATCTTACTTCCGTCGTTTAATACTACCTCAAATGGTCCCGTACCTGCCCGCGATGGAACCTTTATCACAATTCTCGTATCGGTCCAGGAAACAAAATAGCCGGATGTATAAGGAACGTTATAATCCGGGGCGGCATTGTCGTTGTTGGCATCCTTGAAGTTGATACCGCATTTTCCCGATGCCTTCGTTCCAAATCCGGTTCCGTTTATCGTAAGAAGATTATTTACCGGATCGAGTAACGCTCCGCCATTGACAGTGGAGGGAGAAAATGAAGTGATGGTTCCCAACACGCCGGCGCCACCCTCATCTACGCTGCCCGCATTCAGAACACCGGAAAACGTATCGGAAATTATCTTAAAAGGCCGGCCGGTTTTCGACTGCAGGAGAGGATAAAGATTTCCCCTGATATCGCGGTATTTTACAAAGGGTGCAGTAGCGGAATTTTCTTCAAGGTCATATTTTAAAAATCCCTGCTTACTCGAATAAACATCCCATAAGAGTTGACGGGTGGAAGGAGACTTTACGTCGATATTATTTCTTGAACAGAAAAAGATTCCGACCTTTCCTATATCGAGTTCAAGTAAATCGCTCACATGTAAAAACGTTCCGCCAACGCTTCCGCCCTGGGTTAAAACCTCTATTGTTTTCCCATTGTAATTCCCTTTAAACACCTTGTAGATTTCGATTTTATTGGCGGTATAAATCATCGAGTGATCATCGTTCCAAAAGGAGCGTTTATCCACAACCTTACCTTCGACAATTAAACCCGACTGTTCAATTTTTTCCTGCAATTCCACCTTGAATAACTGGGCGCTGAGATTTCCGGACAATAGCAAAAGCAGACCGCCGAAAAGCAGTTGAACCATTTTACGCATAAATTTCTCCTTTGTGACAACTAATTAAACGAATATAGATTAAAGTAATTATTTTAAAATCAATCCCGGTGTTTTTTGTTCGGCTAAAGACGGCCTAATCGCGGTGCTTGATTGTAGAAGTTCGAGGCCTGAAAATAAAAAAGGCTCTCTTCCGAAGGCCCTTTTTACTCATTCAATTTAAAAACTTTATTACCATTTTTCTACGTCCTCAGTGTCATTGCTGTTGAGGGAAAAATTATTTTCTACAGGTTCTGCAATTTTATCATCCAGCTTTTCTGCGTCTTCTTCCACAGGGGTTGCATTGGTTACCGGTTCTTCACCTTCCGGATATTCGTGGTTGAATGCATCAAAATCGAAGTCGGGCATGATATCCGTTTTCACATAATCCACCGCTTCATTTAAAGCCTTAATGAACTTATTGAAATCCTCCTTGTACAGGAAAATTTTATGCCGGTCGTAACCGTCTTCGTTAAAACGTTTTCTGCTTTCAGTAATGGTTAAGAAATAATCGTTTCCACGTGTGGCTCTCACATCAAAAAAATACGTTCTTCTTTTTCCTGCTCTTATACGTTTGCTGTACACGCTTTCCATTTTCTTTTCATTGTTATCGTACGCCACTTTCGATTAATTTAAGTTGAATAATAAATTATTGGGGCAAATATAGTATTGTTTTCAAATTGCCAAAATTTTAAACGGTATTAACGTTTACTTTTTTCATTATTTCTTCTTCAAACCGCATCTTCCACATTTTGCAGATGATAGAGTTCATTATAATATCCGTTCAAAGCCATTAATTCCTCATGGGTTCCCTGCTCAATTATTTCTCCGTCATCCATGATGATTATCTGATCAAAATTGAAAACCGTGAAGATACGGTGTGTAATAAGTATGGCCGTTTTATCGGCAAGAATGGTATAAAGATTTTGAATAATCCTGTTTTCGGTTTTCGCATCCACGGCACTCAGACTGTCGTCGAAAACAAGGATCTGCGGGTTCTTGATAAGGGCTCTGGCAATGGAAATTCTCTGCTTCTGGCCGCCACTCAGGGTAACTCCGCGTTCGCCAACAAACGTATTGTAATCGTCGGGCAATGAATTGATTTCCTCATGGATGCCGGCATTTTTTGCGGCCTGCAAAACTCTCTCGTCAGAAGGATTACCGGTTAATCCAAAACTGATATTTCTCGAAATGCTGTCGCTAAATAAAAACACATCCTGCGGAACAAAGCTGATATCGTTTCTGAGGTCGTGAAGGGGAATATGTCTGATATCCTGCCCTCCTATCATGATCTTTCCTTTGTCTGGATCATAAAACCGGAGCAATAGCTGCGCAACCGTTGATTTTCCGCTGCCAGTCCTTCCGATGATCAATACCTTCTGGCCTTTTTTTATGGTAAGTGAAAAATCTTTTAATGCTTTTATGCCCGTATGCGGATAAGTAAAATTTACATGATCAAAAACAATATCACCCGACAGATCGAAATTTGCAACAGGATGTGCGGAGTCGCCGATTTTTGATTCCGTCATCAGAAATTCATTGATCCTTTTTTGTGAGGCAGATGCTCTCTGAATCATACTCGCCACCTGCCCGATTGCAGAAACCGGAAAGGTCAGCATATTGATATAAATAACGAATTCAACGATAACACCGATTTTCTGCGGATCGTTCAAAGCCATATTGCCACCGATAAAAATGGTAAGCAGTGTGCTGAGACCTACCATGAGCGTCATGCTCGGAAAATAGAAGGCTTCAACCTTTGCAAGGCCAACGGCATTCTTCCGGTAGTTCTCGGTGTTTTTTAGAAAAAAAAGTTGCATGGCTTTTTCCTGCACAAAAGATTTAATTACCCTGATCCCGGAATAGGATTCCTGTGCATCGGTAGTGAGTTCAGACAGCGACGCCTGCACCTTCTCACTCTTCTTATGAATGATCGTGTTTACAAAATAGATCGTAATCGCAAGAATAGGAAGCGGTGCGAGGACAATGAGACTCAGATAAACGTCTTTCCTAAACATGTTAACCACACAAAGAGTAATCAATGAAACCAGGTTTACGAAATACATAATGGCCGGTCCGGTATACATTCGTACGCGGCTCACATCTTCAGAAATGCGGTTCATGAGATCACCCGTTCTATGGGTCTTGAAAAATGCTACGTCCAGCTTTTGATAATGCCGGTAGATCTCATTTTTCATATCATATTCTACATGCCTGCTCATTACAACCAGGGTCTGCCGCATCATGAACATGAAAATTCCCCGGATTAAAGCCAATATCAGAATTGTGAGACTGCAAACCAAAACCAATGTCTTAAAATCCATCGTCTCAACCCAACTGACAAAATAGCTAACCAGCCAGTTGAAGGATGCATTCAGGTGAACCGGTTTGGCACCCGGCAGGTGCGCCTGTACCACATTTACAATATATCCGGTGATTTCGGGAGCGAGCACAGCGAAGTAATTGGAAGCGATTACGAAAACTATTCCAATCAAAAACCGGAACCGGTATTTCCAAAAGTATTTATTAACCGCCGATAAGTGCTTCAAAAGAATTTTTTGCAAATTTAGTACAATGCGCTTAGATGAAGGAAAACGCAAAACCTGAGGGTATTATTTTTGAATGAAAATGAAAGACAAAATGAAAACCTCAAAGAATTAATTAAATCATCATGGACCAGAGACAAACCTTTTCAGATATTTCCGAATTGAAAAACATTCTTATAAAGTTGATTGAAGACAAAAAAAATGCAGATTTTTTGATTGAAAAAAACGGACTCACGAGATTGTCCGGTGTAATAAACGAATTGAAGGAAGGAGGCGATAACCTAATTGTCGTTAACGGTAATAACGAAATAAAATTAAACGACATTATTGCTGTAAACGGAATTTTTCAATACGATTATTCTGAATGCTGATTCAAATCAAAAAAAAATTGCCGGCCTGTTTTGCTGTTGACATAGGGCTGTCATTGCCTGTTGTGATATTTGTTTATCAAATTTATTAAACAATTAAATGTTTTTTTATGGGTACAACAGAAACAGCTCGCGTTGATCAGTTATCAGAAGTTATCAGCCAGCAAGAATTATTGGCACACTGGCAGGGCCA
>JAFAEW010000146.1 GCA_023423835.1 Bacteroidota bacterium
CTATGAAGGTGTGGCGAATGAGGGAATGCGGTGTATCAGGGAAATCATTCACCAATGGGGAGATGCCAATTTTTTACAGTTGGAGGTGCAGACTTTTGACGTAAGACTGAAGAATGAATTTCCTGACTTATCCTTCGACATTTATATTTCTACGGGCGGGCCGGGTTCGCCCCTCGAAAGTGTTGGTAAAGATTGGGACACGGGTTTTTGTAAATGGATAGCAAGGGTTGAAAAATGGAACAATGACGATGCTAACTTTCCCAAAAAGAAGGTTTTCTTCATTTGTCACAGTTTTCAGTTGGCTTCCCGGTATTATAAACTCGCAAAGGTTTGCAAAAGAAAATCCACCTCATTTGGCGTTCTGCCGATGCACATAATGCCGGATGGTGAAGAAGAACCTGTATTTGAAGGTCTTCCCAATCCGTTTTATGCTGTCGACAGCCGCGATTACCAGGTTATTGAACCCGACCACAATCGTTTAAGAAAAATGGGCGCAAAGATTCTTGCCATCGAAAAAGAAAGAAGGCACGTACCTTTTGAAAGGGCCATCATGGCGATCCGGTTTAATGAACATTTTATCGGAACCCAATTTCATCCCGAAGCAGATGCAATAGGTATGAGTATGTACCTGAAGCGAGAGGACAAGAAAAAAACGATCATCGAAAATTACGGGGAAGAGAAATGGAAAAACATGATCGAACGGCTTTTAGATCCCGATAAGATCATGCTTACCAACCGTCATGTGTTACCGAATTTTTTAAATTCTGCCTTTCCTTCAGCGCTGGAAATACTGAAATCCGCCTGATTTATTCCAGGGAGAAAAATTGCAGTTCACCTGAAAAATCCACCGAGGGATAAGCTTGCTGCAACTGCTTTACCCGTTCGTGATTTTCGCTTAAAAACTTTTTGTGCGCAAGCGAATCCGGATGGAAAGGCTTGTGGCTCATTGCTGTTTTGAGCTTTTTCATCTTCAACATGAAATCGATGGTTTTCTGGTTGAAGCAGTTTGCCGTAAACTTCTCCAAAACAAACTGTGTAGCCTGATAATTCGGATGTGCAAAATCTATATCAAAAAAGCGATAGTCCCGTAAAACATCAATTACGAGCTCATAAGCCGGGAAATAGTAAAGGCCATCAAATTTATCTACCAAATGGTGCACTGCTTCAATCAATCTCGCCTTACTTCTGTTGTTTTCCACTACTCCGTCTCTCAGATGCCTGACAGGGCTGATGGTAAAAATGATCTTAAGTTTTTTGTTGAAATGAAACAGCCGGTGAATACAGGTATCAAAAGCTGTAACGATCTCTTCGATAGAGCAAAGATGCTTTCTGAAAATGGAAGCAGGGGCTTTATGGCAGTTTGCTACAGCTTGATTGTTTTCTTTCAGTTTATAGACAAAGGACGATCCAAGGGTGATGATGAGCCAGTCCGCGTTTTTCAGAAACGCATGGGCCGACTTTTGTGAGGCATTGATCCTGTTTAACGATTCTGATTCTTCAATGGCTGAAAATGCGCTATGATGTTTCCACGAATGCCAGATTTCATTGGCAAGAAAAAGGTCAGATTCATCGTATTCCTTATTCTCAATATAGGAAATCAAACTTTCGGAAACGCTGATGGGGTCAAACAAAATGCCATTCGGATTTTGAAGCACCTCGAGTTTCACATCGCTCAAATAATTTCCAATATGCTGGGTAAAGCAAGATCCTGTCAAAAGAATTTTGTGGTGGTAATCGATTGGCGGTTGTAATTTTTGAATTGCTATCGGGCTAAAAAATTCCATATCCTTCTTAAGATGAAAAAACTTCATTTGCCATTGCTACCGATAACTTCAATTCATCGAGATCTATTTTCGGCAACAGGTTTTTTTGTTGAAAAAAATCAACCATATAGACCGTATCCATATTTCCAACGAGATCATCCTGGGCCATCGGACACCCTCCAATTCCAAGAATCGCTCCGTCAAAACGTTTGCAGCCGGCCTGGTAGGCAGCGTCCAGCTTTTCTTCCCGGTTATGAATGGAGGAATGAAGATGGGCACCAAATTCAACTGAAGGAAAATTCTTGATAAGGACCTCAAAAGCGAAACGGATCTGGGAAGCTGTTGCGATTCCGACCGTGTCACTTAGAGAGATGATGGAAATTCCTAAATCGGCCATTTTTTCAGCCCAGTTTAGTAAGACAGAAGCATCATAGGGATCATTATATGGATTACCGAAGCCCATGCTCAGGTAAACCACTAGTTCCTTACCATAATCTTTACAAAGACCTTGAATTTGCTTCACCCGTTCAAAACTCTCTTCCATGCTGCTGTTGGTGTTTCTCTGCTGAAAGGTGGGAGAAATTGAAAAAGGAAAACCGAGATACTTAATGATATCATGTCTCACCGCTTCTTCCGCTCCACGAAAGTTTGCAATGATAGCAAGCAGGTTGGTTTCATCCGGATAAAGATTTTCAACAACCGTTTTTGTATCCGCCATTTGTGGAATCGCCTTCGGAGAGACAAAACTTCCGAAATCGAGGGTATCAAAACCAACCTTCAGCAGCTGGTTCAGATAGTTGATCTTCGCTTCCGTAGCAATCGGATGCGGCCAACCCTGCATCGCATCCCGCGGACATTCAATAATCTTTATTTCCTCCTGCATTTTGTTGTGTTTATCGTTTAATCCTCCATTCGTTGTTTATAACATTCATACAAAATTATTCCCGCTGCAACCGATACGTTAAGCGAATCAAAATCTGCGCTCATGGGAATTGCAAACTTCTCGTCTGCCGCCTTCAACAAATAGTTTTGGATGCCTCGTTCTTCACTTCCCATAATAAAACAACAGCTTTCATTGCAGGGAAGTTCAGCCAGTTTTTTCTGCGCTTTCATTTCACTTGCAAACACTTTGATGCCTGCGGCATGAAGGGAGTCGATTGCTTTTAATAAGCTGTTGACACGGCAAACTTTCAAATGCTGCAAGGCGCCGGCACTGGTTTTTACGGCATCAGCGTTTAAAGATCCTACTCCTTTATCAGGAATAATTATAGCATCGGCCCCATAGCAATAGGCTGACCGTGCCATTGCGCCGATATTTCTCACATCCGTAATACCATCGAGCATTAAAAACAACGCTTTCCTTTCGGAAGAAAGATTTTTCAAAACCTCCTCCAGGTTATGATAGACTACTGCAGCCTTAAGCGCTACCACGCCCTGGTGTTGAATACCGGTATAACTGTTTAATTTTTCGCCGGGAACATACTGAATCTGAACCGATTTTTTTTTCGCCAGCTGCCTTATTTCTTCAATCGCCTCACCGGTAGCGTTCTTATACAATAAAACTTTCTCGATCTGTTCATCCCATCGCAAAGCCTCCATCACAGCATTTCTCCCACCAATTACATTTTTTTGTTCAGCCATATCAAAAAATAAAAAGTCCCGCCCGATTGAGCAGGACGTAGTTGCAAAAATGAATGAATTTATTGAACAATCAGTTTGCTGGTATAATATTCTTTTCCGTTTGCATCAAATATCTTCAAAACATACATTCCTTTCGCGGTTCCTGAAGGAAGAACCAATTGCGATCTGGTGTTTCCGGTTACAGATAATTTCTTCTGCAGAATTGAAGATCCTTCGGCTGAAAACAACAGAAGGCTGTAGTTTCCATCTTTCAGATTGGCTATAGAAATGTTTAGCTGATCCTTCACGGGATTGGGATAGACATTTACCGATCCTGTTGTTTTTTGAACGGCAACCGCTGCATCAGCGTATAGGATATTGGCACTTGCAAGGTCAGACGCATTATAAACTTCACCTTTCTGGGCAGGAAGGGCTTCTGCCTGAAGTGTGTTAGGATCTACCAAAAAATAATTTCCGGTTTGAGTGGCGCTGCTTATCAAAATTTTGTTGCCTGAATTTACCGCAGCACCGTTTACTGTGTACCCTTCCGGAAGTCCGGTAATGCTTCCAAGATTATCTGCAGTCATCTTCTGAATATTTATTTTAAAAACATTGGTATTCATGCTGATGAGATACAAATTTCCGAATGCGTCGGCCACCATATCACCACCCCAGGCAGGCAATATATCTCGAATGGAAATGTCGTTTTTTCTGATTCCATCTTTTACAGATCCGAGATCAACTATCGATATATCTCCCGAAGTAGAAAATCGCATTAAATGGTTTGCATCATTGGTAAGGGCATAGCCAAATCCATCCCCGCCAATACACATCCTCGTAATCACGTCGGCTTCGCCCGGCCGTTCGGTGAATGATTTCAGGGCCACGTTTCGAACATAAAATACCTGTCCGTTTCCTTTATTCAGATCGAAATACCGCAATTCATTGGAACGCATCGGTGTAAAGAAAAGGCGGTTCGATTTTGCATCAAAGGCCGAAGCAGCAACGAGGGTGGCGGTGGGTGAGGTAACCGCCTCAATTTCTTTTCCATCGGCAGTAGTTACCAAAAGCCTGGTCATATGATTTTCTTCCACAATACTGATCTGCCGGTAATTTCCTTTGCCGTTCAACTCCTGAAGTGCAGTTCCTTTCTTAGCATCGAATAGCAAAGGTTTTTCTTCGGGAGAATAGATCAGGCGCGTTTGTTCGCCCGTATTCATATCAATTTCACGTATGGCCATCCAGTTTACGTCACCCTTATTTATTGCGGTAATTGCAAATGCGCGGTTATTTTGAGCGTCGCTCTGTAAAAAAGCGGCCCCAAAAAACAAGGTGATACTTAAGGCAGGTAAAATTCTTTTCATGGCTAAAAATTTAGTGTAATTTAATAATCTTTCCCGACGGAATAAATTAAAATCTACAGGCGGAAGCCTTACTCAGCCGCAAAAAACCCGTTCATTCTAGGATGATGAATATCATGAAATGCTGCGGCTAAAATGCTGCAAAGATAATTTTACAATTTTCCTTCATAAGTTTGCATCATGGCAAAATTATCAATCAGTGAAAGAGGGCAGATCATGCCTGCGTCTCCTATCCGAAAGCTTGTACCCTTTGCAGAAGCAGCCAAAAAAAAAGGCCGGAAAGTGTATCATTTGAATATCGGTCAGCCGGATATTGAAACACCTGATGCGGTTTTAAACGCGGTTAGAAGCTCTACTTTCAAAGTCTTGGAATACAGCCATAGTGCGGGGAATGAGAGCTACCGCAAAAAACTTGTTGAATATTACCAGCGTAATGGAATCAACATCAGTCATGATCAGATCATCGTTACGACCGGTGGATCAGAAGCGATACTGTTTGGATTTTTAGCCGCTCTTGATCCGCGCGATGAGGTAATTATTCCCGAACCGTTTTATGCGAATTACAATGGCTTTGCAGTGGAAGCAGGCGTGAAAGTAGTTCCTATTACTTCCCATATTGAAAACGGATTTGCATTACCTCCAATCGAGGATTTTGAAAAAGTAATCTCTCCAAAAACAAAGGCGATCATCATCTGCAATCCCAATAATCCAACAGGCTATCTCTACAGCCGCGAAGAACTGGAAACCCTGCGTGAGATCGTAAAAAAACATAATCTCTATTTGTTTTCCGATGAAGCCTATCGCGAATTTTGCTACGATGGCGTTCACTTCAGCGCCATGCAATTAGAGGGGGTTGAGGAGAATGTGGTTTTAATGGATACCATCAGCAAACGCTACAGTTGTTGCGGTGCAAGGGTGGGCGCATTCATTACCCGCAATCCGGACTTGCTGAGTGCCGCCATGAAGTTTGCACAGGCAAGGTTAAGTCCGCCGGAATTCGGGCAAATTGCAGGTGAGGCGGCAGTTGACCTCCCCGAAAATTATTTCAATACTACCAAACAGGAATATCTTGAACGAAGGGATGTTTTGGTGAAAAGACTAAACGAAATGCCCGGCGTATTTTGTCCCAATCCCGGCGGTGCTTTTTATGCGATGGCAAAGCTTCCTATTGACGATGCCGATGCCTTCTGCCAGTGGCTGCTGGAGGCATTTGAATACAACGATCAAACCGTGATGCTGGCGCCGGCCACAGGATTTTATGGTACTGCCGGACTTGGAAAGCAGGAAGTAAGACTTGCCTATGTTTTGAATGTGGATGAAATAAATGCGGCGATGGACTGTTTGCAGGCGGCTCTGGAAAAATATCCGAATAAGCAAGCAGAACCGAAATAGGTGCGCCCGTTCGGCTGGTTCAACCGTCCGCTGAAATTATAAAACACCCTGCAGAATTTTCACAGTAAGCCTTCATCGGCAAAACTGTAATAGCCTTCATCGCTCACGATGATGTGGTCAAGCACATTGATATCGAAATACCGGGCGGCGTGTTTTATTTTTTGGGTCAGCTCTTCATCTGCCCTGCTCGGCTTAAGATTTCCACTCGGATGGTTATGGCAAAGAATCAGGTTGGCGGCACCGTGCGCCAATGCATTTTTTAAAATTACTTTAGGATCAGCCACCGTTCCCGTTATTCCGCCTCTGCTGAGTGGTTCGTAATAGTTTATTTTGTTGGCTTTATTTAAATACAAAACCCAAAATTCTTCAACCGTTTTGTACTTCAGATTTGCTTGCAGGAAGTCTGCAACATCGCTGCTTTTCATCAATACCTGTTTCTTCTTTTTGCCGGCATCCCTGCGTATTCCAAGCTGGAGGGCCGAAACAATGCTGATCGCCTTGGCCTCTCCTATGCCTTTTACTTTAAAGCCAATAATCTCGGGGACCGAAAGTGTCGAGAGTTTCTGAAGATCGTTTTCAATTTTGTCTAACAGCGCTTTTGCGAGGTCGAGGGCGCTCATGTTTTTGGTGCCGTTGCCTATCAGAATGGCGATCAGTTCGGCATTGCTAAGCGCGTCGGGACCTTTAAGCAGCATCTTTTCTCTTGGGCGGTCGTCGGAAGCCCAGTTTTTTATAGGTATTCCAGGCATGTTGAAAAGTTATAGCATGGAAATTACAATTTCCTTTTCAAATTTCTATCTTCGCGCCAATATTTTCTTAATTTCTTTTATGGATCCATCTGCAAAATTATTTGCCGGCACCGGCTCAAAAGAACTTGCGCAAAAGATTGCTGACCAGTTTGGAGTAAAACTCGGAAAAGTTTCAATCACCAAATTCAGCGACGGTGAATTTCAACCCGTGTTTATGGAAAGCATTCGTGGCGATTATGTTTTTCTGATTCAAAGTACCTGCGCGCCTACCGACAACCTGATGGAATTATTGTTGATGATTGACGCGGCAAAAAGAGCTAGCGCCTACAAAATTATTGCGGTCATTCCTTATTACGGTTATGCCCGGCAAGACCGGAAAGATAAACCCCGCGTGGCAATCGGAGCCAAACTCATTGCCTCTCTGTTGCAGACTGCCGGAGCCGACAGGGTGATTACCATGGATCTGCATGCGGCACAAATCCAGGGCTTCTTCGATATCCCGGTTGACCATCTCGACAGTTCAGCAATTTTTATCCCCTATATTGAGCAACTTAAATTAGAAAATCTTACCTTTGCGGCCCCCGATGTGGGAAGCACCAACCGCGTGAGGGAAATTGCAAGTTATTTCAATGCAGAAATGGTAATCTGCGATAAACATCGCAAGCGTGCCAATGAAATTGCAAGCATGGTGGTAATTGGCGATGTGGCAGGAAAAGATATCATACTGATCGATGATATTTGCGACACGGGCGGAACACTCGCCAGAGCCGCGGCCTTATTAAAAGAAAAAGGTGCTGTAAGTGTGAGAGCTCTTTGTACACATCCTGTTTTAAGTGGAAATGCATTCGAAAATATTGAAAACAGTGAATTGGAAGAGCTGATTGTTTGCGATACCATTCCGTTAAAATGGGAAAGTAAAAAAATTAAGGTGATCACGGTTGCCGATCTTTTTGCTATCGCAATACGAAATGCGTACGAAAATAAAAGTATTACGAGCTTGTTTATCCATTCTCAGTTAAAGGGAAAAAGATAAGTTTAAAAAGTAAAATTTAAATCAACATACATGAAAACGGTTACAATCGATGGCCAACTGAGGACCGGAACCGGGAAAAAAGCCGCCCGTCAACTTCGCTCTCAGGAACTCGTGC
>JAFAEW010000093.1 GCA_023423835.1 Bacteroidota bacterium
ACTATATTGTATTCGAGCCCCTTGCTGGAATGAACGGTCACGATTTTCACCGATTCCTCATCGCTTTCAATGCGTTGTTCGTATTCGTCCATGTCAGCGCCTTCCTCAATCTGACGTTTCAACCAAAGGATGAGTTCTTCGGGATCAAGCTTTTTATAATATTCTGTCTCATGCAATATCTCCATCAACTGATAGAGATTGCTGAGCGTTCTGTCGCCATTTGCAGGTTTGTTTTGTAGCAGATCAAAGGCGATGTTGAAATCTGAAATAAACCGCGACAGCGCTACATACACGCCACTTTCGTTCCAGAAGTTCTTATAAGCTCTAAATCTTTCTATCAGCTTTTCGTCGTCTGTGGTTTTGAAATCTTCTATTTTTAATCGGGTAAACGAAGTAAGTAATGCTTTATTGATGTTACTCCGGCTGACGTCTCTGATTGCTTCCAACACAAAAACAATTTCCTTTGCCTGAAGAGAATTGAAGATCTTTTTTTCAGATACCTCGACTGCCGTAATCCCAATTTTGCTCAGCGATTCTTTCACCTTCTTTGCCTGGCTATGACTTCTAACGAGTATTCCGATATCTGATGGACGCACCGGTCGTGTTAATCCCTGTTCCGAAATTGTGTACGGTCCTTCAAACAGGTCATACATTTGTTGCTGAAGTAGCGACATCAGTTCATCGTCATTTTTCTTCCGAATAATGCTGATGCCACTTTCTTCCTGCCCTGCTTTCAATAAGCTGCCCTTTGTATTGGGAGAAGGTGAGTTGACCGGCACGTATCTGATTCCTTCCATTTCATCATCCGAATTGAATTCAAACATATCAAAACCGGGAACCGGCAGGAAGAAATCATTCATTGCCCCGATCATTTTTTCAGAAGAGCGATAATTGGTGTTCATCGCATATACATTATTCACTCCTGACCGGGCTCTGAAATACGTGAATACATCTGCACTTCTGAATGCGTAGATCGATTGCTTTGGATCACCGATGTAAAACAGGATGGTATCGTTCTGAAAAGCAGTATTAAATATCTCGTATTGCAGACGGTCAGTATCCTGGAACTCGTCGATAAAAACCGCTTTGTATTTCTTCTGCAACTGTTGTATCAGGCGTGTATTATCCTCAGCCGAAAGTGCACGGTGCATTTTAGAAATGAGATCGTCAAACGACAAAATGCTCTTTGATAGCTTGAAGTTTTTAATGGCGGCCGAAACGGTGGAGATGGCATGACAATAAATTTTTATCAAAATACTTTTGAAGTCATCAGCCGACGATTGAATATCCTTTAGGAATGCTTCATCATTCTCATATTCTTTTTTGCAATTGAAATAGAGGTATTCTTTACCCGCCAGGTGTGAGCGAACTACATTGATAATTGATTCTCTTAAAGGCGGCTCCTTTTTTTGCTCATTCTTACTGCCGGCAACCTCTTTAAAAATCAACGGTTCCAATATCTTAAGGTCTAAGGTAGTGATGTATCGCCTCCAGAATTTGTTGACCTCATCTTCGATTATCTCACCGGTATTTGTGATCAGGGTTGAATCGAAGATCTGGTCGGTCTCGAAGGCTAGTTCGGTTAACGTTTTCTGGCAAAAACCGTGGATCGTCATAATTGCCGTTTCATCGAGGAAATTCGCGGCTGATTTCAATAATTGTTTTGTCTTTTCCTTTCCTTTTGTCTCGACAGCATATTGCAAAACGCTTTGAATATCGGGATCAATTTTTTGATCCTGATCAATTGCCCGGTAGGCCGACCTGGTGAACCGGCGTATCCTTTCTTCCAACTCTGCAACCGCTGCGTTGGTAAAAGTAACCATCAGGATTTGTTGAATTTTGATCTCTTTTTCTAACAGCAATCTCAGTACAAGAATGGCAATGGAATACGTTTTACCGGTGCCTGCGCTTGCTTCAACCAGATTTTTTCCCGACAGCAAAACCGTTTTCGGATCAAAATTATTTTGATTTTTTTTCGCCATTTTTTTTGAAATTGTAGTTTGGAAAGAGGCTTACCAACGGATGCAATAGCAATTCTGCTCCCCGTTGAAAAGCCTGATAAGCTGAATCACGGTTGTATAATCCCACGCGGTATCCACAGTTTGCGTAAGCATCATGACAGGGAAACATTTCATTTTCGAATAGTTTAACTGCTGCTGCCTGGAAACTTTCGGCAGTAAAGCCGGATACTTTAGCAGGCTCGGTTTCAAACTCGAAGAAAAAGCAATTTACCTCTTTATGTGCATCTTTATAAAACGCAATCAATTCTGCCAACCTGCTTATTGATTCCTCCCTGTTAAGTTTTTCGGCTTCATGTACGCCCTTTTCTTTGGAGATAAAGGTGAGTTTCAGATTTTTTCCCGACGCTGTAGCGATCAGATAATATAAATATCCCCGGAAGAGATGTTTATTTTCCCTGGCGGAAAATGAAGTAATGATCAGCCGATCACCAAAGATTCCGTCGATTTTGCCTTTCAAAACCGAGTTGCTGATCGTCAGATCGATGTCAATACTTTCTGGCTGGTTTCCGTTTCTTAAATGTTCATAATTTTCCTTCGCGCCCTCAATCTGTGCAGTTGTGTCATTGACTATTGCACGGGCCATATTCTTCAATGGTAAATTTCCTCTTTTCAATTCATCTGATGCTATGGTTTCGAGTGTAAATGCTTCCGCTTCGAGCAGCTTATTTTTCAATTGTGATATTTCAAGCGGGTTCAGCGAAAACTTCTCCGTTGTTTCTGCCAGTACTTCTTCTTCGTTGTAATAAATTCCCAACGCCCGGTTGAAATATCCTTTCAGGGGATTTGAAAGAAATCTTTGAAACTCGTGAATGTCAATTTCATCGAAACTGAATTCAGGTATTCTTTCCCCTTCCAGAAAGAAGTTTATCGGTTCTCTATCCGTAAGGAGATAATTATACAGCTTCTCATTTTCGCGATTATATTTCCGGCTGTAATTATGCAATGGTTGCAACTGTATAAGCTGTTTCTTTGCGTCGGTTTCAGAAACCATTGCAGATTGAATGTAATCGAGTAATTCATCCACTACTATCGAAGGTGGAATCGCGGAATTGTCTTTCACACTTTGCCCTGTATAGCTGATATAAAAATTTTCTTTCGCACTCAGCAAAGTCTCGAGAAAAAGGTGATTGTCGTTTTCTTTAATGCTTCTGTCGCCCTGCTTTCTTTCAATTTCCATTAAGTTGAACCCGACATTCCTATCCTTCCTTGGAAATTTTGCGGCATCCATTCCCAGTAAAGCCACCACCTTAAAAGGAATACTTCGCATTGGAATAAAAGAGCAAAAAGTTATACCCCCCTGCGCAAACGTCCGGTTTTGGGTTGCCTGGCTGATTTGCCCAAGGAAATCTTTGATGAAAATATCGTAACTGACCGGCTCGTTGAAAACCTCGTCAACAAGGTTATAACTTTCCAGCTTTTTAATGAGGACAAGGTAGTCTTCATCATTGTTTTCCTCCTTTTCACAAACAAAATTATGCAGCACCTCCTCCACATAGGCTGCCCAGTTTGAAAGTGATCTGTTTCGTTTTCTTTTTTCGATCGAATCGATAAGCGATTCAACCAGATATACGAATCCGGTCACTTCAAATCTGTCAAATCCTTCCACTTCATTTATCGGATAAAAGGTTTCGCCTTCATATTCAAACGCACCCGTATCTGCCATGCAAATGCCAAACATGATCCTTTTAATACCGTATTTCCAACTTACATATTTTGTATCATCTATTGCATTTCCATCGATGCCGAATCTGATATTGGCGGCTCTGATTATTCTTCTGATCAAATCGGGGTTTGTAAGTTTAAACATCTTTCGGATGGATGAATAATCGAGCAGTTCTGCCAGGGATTCTGCATCAAAATTTTGCTCTGTGATGTTTAATAAAGCCTGCAGTGCATTTGCGATATTATCTTTCAGAGAGTAACGTTCATCGGCAATTGTATACCTGAATTTGTATGGTGCATTATCAAAAACAGATTGGATGTAAGCGGCATACAAGTCAATATTACTTACCATCACCACCACATCCCGTACGGACAAGCTTTGAGTTTTCTCAATGAAAAGGCGAACAAGATAATTATATAACGCCTGCACTTCTCTAATGGGATTATAACAGGCATTTATAACAATCGATCCGTCCTGTAAATCATCTTCTCTGATCTCTTTGTTTAAATTCGAATAGCTGTTGATCGAATGCTGGATCTTATGAAGCAGGCTGTCGCAGGATGACGCTTCAGACGGAATCTCCACGTAATTATTGATGATTGCGTCGTCTTTGAATAATAAGGAAAAGCTGTCCTGTATTAGTTTTCCCCACGCAAGCAGCAGTGTATTCCCGGTTACTTCTTCGCTTGAATCCCTCTTGCCGACTGCCTGATAAAATGCCAGTTTTTTCGCATTTATATCCTCAAACCAATAATCTCCGAGAGCGGGATTGAGAATCAGAAACTGCAGGTGGATTGATTTAGCGACCTGTTGAAAAATGTGCAGGTGATAATCCGTTATCAGGCTCAGACCGAAAAAGTAAATGATGGGAAATTGCAATCCAAAACCTTGTAGTTTATCCGGATCTTTTATTTGATTTTCGATGTAAGAAGCTATCTCAGTCTTGTCGGGAAACTTATCCTGCAATATCCGCTTTGATGCCCGCCACAAATATTGTTGCCATTTTTCATCGGCGTTGTCCGGAAAATAATATTCATCCTTATTCCATTTCAGAATCATTTCCCTTCGGTAGATCTGGTATTGGTCAAAAAGGTCTGCGATCTTTTTTGAAAGAGCGAGCCGTTTTGCTTCATGTCCAATTGTATCAGCAGCATAATAAGCTGCGATGAAAGGAAACTTTGCAACGAAGTCTTCATCTGCAAGAATCCTGAAGATAATCCATTGATGTTCGTCAGATGAAAGTACCGGTTTATAGGATCCGCCCAGGCGGAAATAGATTTTACCGATCAATTCGTTTGGTTTCAGAAAAATAATATTTGCAGCTATTCCGTTTGTTTGCGCCAGCTTCACTTTCAACCAACTGTTCATCCCTTCTGTTTGCGTAACAACATACACGGGTTGAAAGACCGACTTGTGCCGCTGACTGATGTTCGTTGCCAGTTGATCAGCAAGTTTCTCCAATGAATCTCCGGCTAATATTTGAATGGGCATGTTTTAAATTTTGTGTTCGGAAAACCGTTCTGCCAACCCTGATCCTCTTACAACCTTTGCTTTTGCAGCAGCGAGAACCACGTTTTGAGGAGCCTGAATGATCACTTTCTCCTTTGCTCTCGATACGGCGGTGTAAATCAGCTCACGGGTAAGTATCGGAAGGTCTTCAGTTTCGGGCAGCATTACCAGGACATTCTTAAATTCTGAACCCTGGCTTTTATGAACCGTCATGGCAAAAACGGTTTCGGCCTGACTGATATTGGAAGGGTAAACCGATTTTAATTCCTGCTCGCCGTTTTCAAACCAAACTTTCAGGTTCCCGTCTTCGTCGTAGCGCACAAGACCAATGTCGCCGTTGAAAAGGTTTAATTCGTAATCATTTTTCGTAATCATTACCGGCCGGTTTTCATAGAATTCCCGGTCGGGCGATATTAGTTTGTGATCTTTAAGATAATTGACGATCTGCCTGTTCATTTCGTTAACGCCCTTTATGCCATCGCGTGTCGCACATAAAACCTTCAGGTCGTTGAGTTTTTTCAACGCTGTTTTAATATCCGGTTCCTTAATATAGGATTCGAAACCGCTCACAAAGCCATAAAAAACATCCGGCGAATAATCGGTATCAATTTGAATTCTCGCATCCGTATTGCCAAAAAAAGCTCCGATTGCGGTTTGATTATTTTCAACTACCGCCTTGCTAAACTTGCCAATACCTTCTTCATCGGAAAACCGGAAGCTTTTTCTCAATTCGATGACATGACCGAAGAGCGGGTGATTTGAATTTTTGGAAAGTCTTTCCTGAAGCAACTCAAATTCTTTTTGGGGTAACAGCGTTTCAAAGATTTCTTTGTCTCCTGCATCGAAATAATTTAGTTCGGCCTGTGCCATACAAAGATCGCCAAACAAGCTTCCTGCTTCCACACTTGCCAATTGATTTTTATCTCCGAGAAGAATCAGTTTTGTTGCCGGACCAACAGCATCTAACAATTTGGCGAATAAGGCGACATCAATCATCGAGGCCTCATCGATAATGATAACGTCGTAATTTAAAGGGTTATCTTTATTTCGTTTGAAATGGATAGAATTTTTTTTGTATCCCAGTAATCGGTGAATCGTAAAGGGTTGAAGTTTTGAAAAACTTTCTTTGAGATTTTCGAATTGTTCTGCTGCCGCATTCAGAGATTCCGCCATTCGTGCCGCCGCTTTTCCGGTTGGCGCTGCAAGAGCCACTTTCAGCGTTTTATCCTGTTGAAATAGGATGTTCAGAATTTTTGCCACTGTTGTCGTCTTGCCGGTACCCGGGCCGCCCGTGATGATTGTGAAATTGTGCAAAACCGATTGAATGGCCGCAATGCGTTGCCAGTTGATTTGGTTAGATTCCGTAGAAGCGGGAAACAAATCGTGGAACATCGGGGCCAATTGTTTTGCTTCTTCTAACTTTTCGTTTTTTGCGATGGCAGAGCGTGCAATTAAATTGATAATGGCATGTAAGATCATGGTTTCATAGTAATAGTACCGATGAAAATAGAGCTTGTTATTTCGTAAAATCAAAGGTTTAACTTCATTTCCATCGGATATTAAATACTCCTGTGTTAGTACCCGGTTTGGATGCAGCTTATAACCGTCCGGTAATTCGTCCTGCCTGATCTTTGTAATATCCAGACAAATATTTCCTTCACTCAATTTTTTTGAAAGGAGATAGAAATACGGTTTTAGATCTTCATTTTTGAAGTAGTCAGAAAATTGCTGATGAACATCCTTAATCAATGGCATTCGCGACCTGTTTGAAGTTTAGGTAAAGGACGAAAATACAGTGAAATTCCAGAAATTATTCTTAATCAAAAGAGTATTTTTCGCTGATCAGGAGAAATGACAACAGGGCGTCTTTGAGCAATCACTCAGGATACTTTCTGAAAAGGTTTTGCCTTGAAGCAAGGGTTTGATTTAAATTTCTTACCCGATTCTATTAAAGCAGATGTTATGAACACTTTAGAAATATATTTCGAAAAAGGCATCGAAAAGGGTATGGAAAAGGGTATTGAAAAAGGAAAAGAATTAATAGTTCAAAATCTGATAGCTTCCGGCAAATTTACTACCTCCGAAATTTCAGGTGTAGCGGGGGTTAGTCAAAGCTTCGTTCTGAAGGTTGAGGAGAATATGAAAAATAAAAACTGCCCGACAATTATCAAAAAGTTCCTGACTGAAGACGGCCGCTTTAAACCACTATCCTCAAAAAGGTTCCAACGCTGCCATTAACAACTAATTCAGTTTCACACCGGATCAACATCCACCACGATTCCCACTTGCCGGAAACTTTTCGTAGATTGAATTTCTACGATCGATGATTGAATCTCTGATCTTATAGCGGATTGTAAGGCCTGATCTTTCGGAAGCTTGATCAGCAATTCCCAAATGTATTGATTGCGCACACGGTTAATGACCGGTTCGGCCGGGCCCGCTAAATACTGCTGAAATTCGGAGAGCAAACTTTTCATTTTGTAAGATGCGGCTTCTGTAGTTTCTGACAACCGGTGCCGGAAAATCAATTTGATTAGCCTGGAAAAAGGGGGATAAAAAAAGGCTTTTCTGTTCTCGATCTCAAAATTGTACAACTTAATATAATCATGTTCTTTTACAAATTGCAGAACCGGATGATGCGTATTGCTCACCTGGA
>JAFAEW010000105.1 GCA_023423835.1 Bacteroidota bacterium
TGCTAATCCTGTGGCAATGGAGCACCAGGAGCCCTGGCCGCAGGGAAGAACGAACCATTACCTGTTTGACCTGAACCGCGATTGGGCCTGGCAAACCCAGAAGGAAACGAAACAGCGGATGCAGAAATTTCTGCAATGGATGCCGCAGGTGCATGTGGACTTTCATGAACAGGGATATAATGCGCCTTATTATTTTGCGCCCGCCGCCCAACCCTACCATGAAGTAATTACAAATTGGCAGAAACAATTTCAGGCGGAGATCGGGAAAAACAATGCGGCTTATTTCGACAAAAACGGATGGCTCTATTTCACAAAAGAAGTGTTTGACCTGCTATATCCTTCTTACGGCGATACTTATCCCATGTACAGCGGCGCTATTGGAATGACGTATGAACAGGGTGGAATAGGAGCGGGCCTCGCCGTTGTAACTGAAACAGGCGATACCTTAAAACTTGCCGACCGGCTTGAGCACCATTTTACCGCCGCCCTCGCCACACTGGAAACCGTGTCTGTAAATGCGGGCCGGCTTTTATCGGAATACAAAAAATATTTCGATCGAAGTTCAATTTCAAATCCTGCTTACGCCACCTACGTATTGACGGCAAAAGATCCTGTAAAACTCAATGAGGTGGCTGAGCTATTGAAGGCAAACGGCATTGAATTCGGATCCACTGATGCCGGCACCTTTTCAGGCTATAATTATTTCACGGGCAAAGAGGAAAAGTTTCAATCGAAAGGATTCGAATTGGCGGTTTCTGCCTTTCAGCCAAAAAGCCGCATGGTGCAGGTTTTATTTGAACCGAAAACAGTGATCAACGATTCGATGACCTACGATATTACCGCCTGGTCATTGCCCTATGTTTATGGAATTGATGCTTTCGCGATCCGGCAGAAACTGCCTGTATCGGGCACGCTTTCGCTTCCACCCATTAGCGCAGTACAATCCGGTTATGGCGTGCTCATTCCGTACGAGAACACCAATGCACCGAAATTCCTTGCGTACCTCCTGGCTCAAAATATCAAACTTCGGTTTACGGAAAAAGATTTTCGGTTCAAGGGTCAGACCTTCAAACCCGGAACGTTGATTGTGCTGGCCGCGGGAAATCAGAAAGGATGGTTGAATGTATTGAATGAAGGCGCGCAGAAATTTAATATTCAACCAGTGGCAATCGAAAGCGGAATGATGGAAAGCGGAGCAGATATCGGATCTTCTTCCTACCACTATATAAAGCCTCCGAAAGTTGCGCTCGCCGGAGGAAAGAATGCTTCCAATGCTGAAGGCGAAATCAGTTATTATTTCAACGAGGTTTTGA
This sequence comes from Bacteroidota bacterium, assembly GCA_023423835.1. GTDB lineage: Bacteria > Bacteroidota > Bacteroidia > Chitinophagales > Chitinophagaceae > JAFAEW01. Next base: position 1,314 of record JAFAEW010000105.1, read on the forward strand.
AGTATCCGGTTACGAGGATTGACTTGCGAACGCTGGCAACTGCCAAAAAAGATTTTGATGTACTAATCCTGCCCGATGGAAATTTTCCTGAATTATCGCAGACCGGCTATATCGATCAACTGCAGGATTTTGTGAAAAATGGTGGCAAACTGATCGCCATGGAAAATGCGGCCGCACAGATTGCAGATCTTGATTGGGGATTGAAGAAGAAAGCATTGCAGGATTCTGCAGAAGCAGGCGCATCCGATTACAGCCTGTTGAAGTCCTATGCAGACCGCAACCGCCGGGAAATTGAAGACTTTATTCCCGGAGCAATTTTTAAAGTGCAGTTGGATAACACGCATCCCTTGGCTTACGGCTATCCCGACTTTTATTATACTCTCAAGCAGTCTGATCTCCTCTTCGACTTTTTAAGAAGCGGCTGGAATGTAGGCGTAATAAAAAAAGAGGATTATGTTTCCGGCTTTGTGGGAAGCAAACTGAAACCCAAAATGAAAGATGCCGTCTTGTTTGGCGTGCAACCTTATGGAAGAGGACAAATTGTATTTTTTGCCGACGATGTTTTATTCAGAATGTTCTGGAAAAATGGCGAACTACTTTTCAGCAATGCAACCTTTCTTGTAGGACAATGATGTACAATTATTTTTCAACGAGCTTTGAATAACCGTTATGATAACTTATTTGATCGATCAGTTTGTGAGCAGCGAAGAAGCAAAATTACCGGTGAGTGATTTGGGATTGCAACGCGGATACGCTGTCTTCGACTTTTTGCGTACCTGCAACGGAGTACCTCTTTTCATAGATGACCACCTGGAAAGGTTTCATCGTTCTGCAAAGCAACTGCACCTCAATGCGCCGGATAACAACAGTCTGAAGGAGATCGTTTATGAATTGATTGACCGCAACAGACTTGATCAGTCCGGCATTAAGATGCTGTTGACAGGCGGAAATTCTCCCGATGGTTATTCACTTGCAGAACCGAACCTGATCATGACCGAATTTCCGCTTCAACTTCCTCCGCCTTCAAAATACCGGATCGGGATGAAAGTCATAACCTATGAATACCAGCGGCAAATGCCCGAAATAAAAACGACTAATTACCTGATGGGGATCTGGCTGCAGCAAAAACGGGAGCAGCACAACGCCGGAGATGTCTTATACCATTACAACGGAAAAGTGACTGAATTTCCGCGTTCAAACATTTTTATTGTAACCAGGGAAGATGTGGTGGTAACCCCCGACAAAAATATTCTTGCAGGAATCACCCGCAAGAAAGTGATCGGTTTTGCGGAAAAGAGATTCAGCCTTGAGGTGAGAGATGTAACACTTGACGAAGTGAAAAATGCTGCTGAAGTATTTTTTACCAACAGTTCGCACCGGGTTTTTCCTGTGGTTCAGATCGATGAGACCGAGATCGGAAACGGCAAGCCCGGCGTGGTAACGCAGAAAATACTGGAAGGTTTTTTGGAGGTAGAACAGGATTATATCAATACACATTCTACCATCCGAAAATGATTTCATGAAAGACCAAGAACGAAAACCTCTGACAACTGAAACAAGTCCGCGGGATCACCTTGCCAATGAACGCACTTTTCTTGCCTGGATAAGAACAAGCATTGCACTGATGGGTTTTGGATTCGTGATCGTAAAGTTCTCTTTGTTTCTAAAACAGATTTCGCTTACCATTGATCCGCAAATACATCTCAAAGGCCGTGGTTTTTCAGCGGTTATAGGAGTGGTCATGGTCGCATTGGGCGCTATCGCGTCGCTGCTCGCCTATTTCCGGTACAGGAAGATCGAAAGGCAATTGAACGAGAATCAGTTTTTTCCGAACCAGCTTCTGATCGCGCTGGTAACCGTTTTTATTCTGTTGGGAAGTATATTGCTGATGATTTATCTCGTTCCACAAATAAGATAGTCTACCTCGAATTGCCATTGGGAAATAAGACTTTTCCCGGTTCTTTATTCAGATCAGCCAGGGTGTTTTTGATGATGTTGGTGCGATAAGTAGCAGCCTGCCGGGGAGGAACAAGATAGGTAACCGTGACTTCAACCCATGTGTTTTCGCTGATGCGATAGCTGATAAACGGATACTCCTTTATCTGCATTTCATCGATCGGCGAATCCTTTACCAGCTCTTTCAACTGTTCGATCTTATCGGCCATGTTGGGTCCCAATTGCCGGGTCGTATTTTGTTTGATGACATCTGATACAAAGGCGAGATCACTGTTGTAAGCCACCTGGAATGAAATCTCATTCCAGATATACCGAAACTTATCCCAGGAATAGTTGAACACGGAAGCCTGTAAAACCAGACTGTTTGGAAATCTTATTAATCTTCCGCTGGGAAGATCGTTGGTTAAATACTCGCCCCCAAATTCCCAGAGGGTGGTATCAAAATATCCTATCTGAATGACATCGCCTTTGAAACTATCTATTTGTATGCGATCGCCTATCCGGAACGGATTGCGTACAATGATATAGATCCATCCAATGAAAGAAGTGATTGGCGTTTGAAGTGCAAAGCCCAGAATCAGTGAGATCAATCCAAGAGAAACAACCGCGCCATACCAGTTTTTGTAGGGCAATGTAATTATTACGATCGCTACGGCAATCACCGTCAATAACTTCGTTAGCCGGATGAGATTGTATTTTGTGTATTTCCCCTTTGATCGTTTATGGATGGCAAGTTGAATAATTTTAGAGGCTATCAGAATCAGAATTCCGAAAAAGACCCCAAGAGAAAATTTCTGAAGAAGCACTCTGTATTCACCCAAAAGATCAAAAATGTGCAATTGAAATAGGATGTAGAATGTGAGTGCAGTCAACCCAATCAACGTATAGGTGCTCAGCCAGATGAGCGATTTTTTTTTCGAAGGTTTTACCTGTTGGATCTTTTCTTTCGGTTCATTCGGATCTAACTTCATAGAAACGGTTTGGCTTTAATTGTAATGTTGATTTAGCAATTATAAAGCCAGTGCATTTTTCCGAATTTACAGGCAGAGGAGGCCGTAAATGAAAGAAATGTTGTAACCGAAAAGATTGGTTACGTTCTATCTACTTAAGCGATTTGATCAGGCTGAGTTTGAATCCATAATCGATCAGGAATTCTTTGATTGGATAGCTGTCGGCCATTGTCGGCAGTACCTGGTATCTAATCTGCGGACCCAGTTGCCATCTGTATTTTCCGGTGTTATAACCCAGATAAGTTTCAAAGCTTGCATTGATATTCCAGTTTCTCATAAGCTGTGAACCATCGGTATAATTCTTATAATTGGAAGTAATGATAAATGGTTCCTTATCGAATATGTAGGTTGGAGCAATGGTAGCAGCTAAGCCGAAGGTGAATTTATTATTGATCGGATGGTAATCCAAACCTACCGGCGCACTGATCTCATAATAGCGGTTTTTCAGTTGAATAAGGCCGCTGGTAGAATTGTTTCTGAATCCGGAAACCATATTCATCACGTTGTTGTTACCCCTTGAAAGAAGGGTAATGCTCGCAGGCTCGGTAGAATGTACATAGGCTTCGATATTATATTGCCGCATGTTGAACTGCAGACCCGAACGGATGGCGAATTGTTTATTGAGGTTATATCCGAGATTGGCGCCAATTTCATAACCGATGGAAGGACGATGGCGGATCACCTGGTTTACATCCACCACATAATTGGCTTCGTATGGAAGCGCCGTAATGTAGGATTTCGTTAAAGCGCCGCTTGCATTATCAACGAGACGGCGATAACTGATGGATGGGGTAACATAAAATTGAAAATCAAATTTGCTCGAAGCCGGTTTGAGTCGCTTCAGAGGCGATGCATAATTGTTAGAAAGTGAATTTAGCCAGGCATTCAAATATTCATTGGTTATTTCCGCGTCTGAATAATCCTTATTTACTGCAAAGAAATATTTATAGGTTTCTGCGTTAGAGTAAAGATTGTTGAAATAATCCTTTTCATATCGCATTGTTTCATAATCAGAATACACGGCATTGTTTGTTTCCGGTACCCTTTCCGTTGCAAGGTTGCTGATCTTGTCAGACAGGGTTTTATTAACCTTCAGCACGTTGGAATTTTTTGTGGAAACGGTATTAGAGACGATAGATGAAATTTCCGGTTGACGCGTTTCGTGCTGGGCAAGTAAGACAGAATTCTTTTGTAACTGTACTGCTTCCTTCACCTTCTGCATCGTATGCTCGGTAATTTTTCCGATAGACGTGCCGGTCGTATAATTTACATTATCGTCGGAGTAGGATGGCCGTTCCAATGCAGTTTTGTTAGACGAGATCGGTTTTAGTGGTTCATGTGGTTTGATCATTACCGTTCCGATTACCAGAAATGAAACGATGCAAACTGCAATTACAGAAAGTGCAGGCCACTTCCTGTAGCCATGGAGCTGCGTGTGTATGTTTTTCCAGACTTTATCTGAAGGATATAACCTGTGTTGATCGGTTTGGTCTTTCAGATATTTTTCAAATTCAGTATCGTAATATCTGTCCCTCATAAATCATCATCTTGTTGATAGTTTTGATGGTAAAAATCATTTTTTAAAGGTGGCGAGTTTAAATGGCATTACCGGTTTTTCAATAATGTTTTTTCTTATCAAAATATTCTCCAGTAAGGCTTTAGCCCGTGTGTACTGACTTCGGCTCGTACTCTCCTCTATCTCCAGCATTTCTGCAATTTCCTTGTGGCTATAACCTTCAACAGCATACAGGTTTAAAACCGTTTTGTAGCCGATCGGCAGCATCCTTATACATTCTACAACCTGCTTTGTCTGCATTAAGGATGGGATCGTCTCATTTACTCCGGCCATTGAGCTAATCGAATCAAGATCCACACTTTCATTGAATTTCTTATGCTTCTTGAGAAAATTAATGCAGTTATGAACCAAAATTCTCCTAATCCAACCTTCAAAAGAGCCTTTGTTTTGAAACGTTCGGATCTGGCTGAACACTTTAATAAACCCTTCCTGCAACATGTCTTCGGCGTCTTCCCTTGTTTGGGCATAGCGGTAACAAAGCGAAAGCATTTTCGGACTGTAACGGTTGTACAGTTCGCGTTGTGCCGACGGATCATTCTCAAGACAACCTACCAAAATCGCTTGTTCAGTCATGCAGGTAAAATTATTACCCCATAAATATAGACAATTTTATTTTCACTCCGCTGCATTCGGTTCAAATTTTTAAAAGGAATGGAAGCAAAATCGGCCTTGCCAACCCTGTATAATTTGCCATTCATCCTGATTTACTTCAATTCAGCTGCTGTTTTCTTGGATAAATAGTCGCACTGCTTTAGATTTGCAACATTGTTACAAATTTGCGCGTATGAATTATAGACATCTGCTGTTGCTTTCATTGGTGATCTTCTTCCTGAAGGCACAAGGGCAGGCAATTGGAGAAGAGAGGAAAAATAAGGCAACGATTTCAGGATCTAATTTCCAGGGATGGATAAAAGATGCTGAAACCGGGCAGCCATTACCGGGAGCAACGATCTATTTTCCGGAAATAAAGAAAGGCGCAATTGCCGATACATCGGGCTTCTTCCGCTTTACGGGACTTCCCAAATCAAATCTGCTTTTTGAAATAACTTACCAGGGATACAAGTCATACTCAGAAACGATTAACCCATCTGACAGCCTGAAGACCTGGTTGCTTGATCCGTTGATCGTTGAACAGCAGGAAGTTACCGTTACCGGCGTTTCTTTTGCCACGAGATTGCGGCAAAATCCTCAGCCTATTACCGTGATCAATAAAGCCGGTTTATTTTCAACGCCCTCCACCAACCTGATGGAAGCCTTGTCGAAAAAAATCCCGGGTTTTTCTGTAGTTACTACCGGACCTGCAATCGCTAAGCCGTTTATCCGCGGATTGGGCTATAACCGGGTGGTAACGATTGAAGATGGCGTAAAGCAGGAAGGGCAGCAATGGGGAGATGAGCACGGCGTAGAAATTGACGATAACAGTATTCAGAGAATTGAAGTGGTAAAAGGTCCGGCTTCACTCATTTATGGCAGCGATGCAATTGCAGGAGTCATCAATATCCAATCTCAGATTCCTGCGCCACAGGGAACGATCAGGGCGAATGTAATTTCAGAATACCAGACCAATAACAATCTGGTGGGAACCTATGGTCAGATCGGTGCAACAAAAAACGGATTTAGCTGGAACGCCTATGGAAACTACAAAGCGGCCCGCGACTACAGCAACAAATACGATGGAAAGGTGTTTAACTCCAGGTTTATCAATAAAGATGCCGGTGCAATGGCCGGTTACTCAGGTCCCTGGGGCTACAGCCGGTTATATTTCACGCATTACAACCTGAAGGCCGGCATCGTGGAAGGTGCAAGGGATTCGGCCTCCGGAAAATTTGTAGAAACCCTTCCCGATGGCAGCAGTGCAATCGTTACAAATTTCAATTCCGCGCAGCCGGCGATTCCCTATCAGCAGATCGCACATTTGAAACTCACGCTCGACAATAATTTCAACCTCGGATCAAACCGACTCGAGCTAATCGGCGCCTATCAACAAAACCGCCGACAGGAATTTGGAGATGCCGCTGATCCCCGCGAAGCAGAAACAGACATGAATCTGCAGACTGTAAACTACGGGTTGAAATGGCGATTGCCATCGCAAAAGAGCTGGAAAACCGCTATCGGCATCAACGGGATGTATCAAAACAATGAGAACTTCGGTAATGAAACCGTTATTCCCGATTATCACCTATTTGATGCGGGCATTTACGTTTTCTCCCAATACATCAGGAATGCAATTTCTGTAAGCGGCGGCCTTCGGTTCGACACCCGCTCGTTAAGCGCTTCCGGTATGGAAAACAGTTTTCGAAAATCCGAAGCCTTTAAAAGAAATTTCGCCAACATTTCGGGCAGCCTCGGTTTAACGTGGAAACTTAAGTCCGATGTTTTCCTTAAAGCAAATCTCGCCCGTGGTTTCAGAGCTCCAAATCTTGCCGAACTGGGAAGCAATGGAGAACACGAGGGAACCGCCCGCTATGAAGTGGGAAACAAAGACTTGAGGAGCGAGACGAGTCTTCAGGGCGATCTTGGCCTTGAAGTGCAATCAAACCATCTGGCTTTCCGGGCAAGCGTATTCTATAATTCCATCGGTAATTTCATCTACTATTCAAAGGTGTATAACGAAAACGGAACTGACTCCGTAATAAAGGATCCCACCACCGGGCATATCGCTTCCCTTTACAAATACCGTATGGGAAATGCATATTTGTTTGGGGGTGAATTTTATCTCGATCTCCATCCTCATCCACTCGATTGGCTTCACTTCGAAAATACCTTTTCCTACACGGTCGGCAAATTTAGGAATGCTGTCGATGGGAGTAACAATCTTCCGCTGATTCCACCTGCAAAATGGGTATCAGAATTACGGTCAAAATTCTATCCCAATGGGGAAACGATCAGAAACTTATTCATAAGTGTTTCCGGCGATTACAGTTTCGATCAAAACCGGCCATTCACGGGTTACGGCACTGAAACGAGCACAGCAGGATTTTTTCTGTTGAATTCAGCCCTCGGAATGGAAGTGATGCACCGCGACAAGCTCCTGTTTTCTTTCGTTCTCTCCGCCAGCAACCTTGCCAACACCACCTACCAAAGTCATCTCAGCCGGCTGAAATATACCGATGTTAATGAAGTTACCGGAAGGCGCGGTGTGTTTGAAACGGGCCGGAATTTTTCACTCAAAGTCAATATTCCGTTTGAAGGGAAGAGTTAGCGGGATAAAAAAATCAAATGAAGGAGAGGGGGGAACGATCATCAAATTACAATATTTTTAATATGGCATCTTTATTGCATTTTTTGGAAGGTAGATCATCACATCAAAAAAAATAAATATGCCTGTTAATCTTGTTGACCTTGTTAAAAATCAATTTTCTTCTGATTTTACTGCAAGGGCTGCCGCCGCTTTGGGTGAAAATGAGTCCGGAATCGACAAATCGCTCAATGCCTCCATTCCTGCTGCCCTGGGTGCAATGCTGCAAAAGTCAGAATCAAAGGGTGGTGCGGCGGAAATATTGTCGGCTTCAACAAAGGCAGTTGAAAATCCATTGTTGGGAAATCTGGCGCAGCTTTTTAGTGGCGGCGCCTCTACATCGGGACTGATGGGAATGGCGTCTGGTCTCTTTTCAAACAAAATAACCGACATCATTTCAAATGTGGCTTCTTTTGCCGGAATAAAAGCTTCCTCTGCCTCCTCAATTATCAATCTTGTTGCGCCCGCTGCCCTTGCGGTGGTAGGAAAATATGCGGACCAGAATAATTTATCGGCTGCGGATTTAGTGGAATTTCTGAAAGATCAGCGTACACACGTCTTACGCAGCGTGCCGGGCGGTTTCAACCTGGGAAGTGTACTCGGTCTCGCAGGCATCCCAGGGATCGAAAATGCGGCGGATCCATTTGGAGATGTTGGCGGAGAAGGTTTAAGAGACACGATCGAATCGGCTGACGAGTCGGTACTGGCCACGGAGGGAGAGCGAAGGAAAAACGGCGCATGGATCATTCCTTTCCTTGTGGCCATCATTGCAATGGGCGTCATCTGGTACCTGACGAAGGGCTGCGGCAATACCGCCTCTGTGGTGGAGAGAACGGTCATTAACGATACCAATAGTGCGCAAATGAAAGCCTCTGATTCCCTGCAAAATACAGTAGCGCTTCAACTTCCTAACGGGTCGCATCTTACAGTGAAAAAAGGCGGACTTGAAGATCAGCTCGTTAATTTTTTACAATCTGACTATAAAGATCTCAACAACGATTCGCTCAAAAATGTGTGGTTCAATCTGGACAGCATAAATTTCAAAACAGACAGTGCAACGATTACGCCGGAAAGCCAGACCCAGATCAATAATATTGCCGTCATCCTGAATGCTTTTCCGGAGGCGAAAGTTAAAATCGGAGGTTATTCGGATAAGACCGGCAATGAATCGCACAATAAAAAATTATCGGCTGAACGGGCACGCGCCGTTGCCGATGCGCTCGATCTGGCAGGCGTTTCAAAACAGGTTGTGGGATCAGAAGGATACGGTTCGCAGTTTGCGAAGTATTCTGAAAACGCCGCTGATTCAGACAGGGTAAAGGACAGGCATATTTCATTAAGTTTCAGAAAATAGCCGGTCGCGGTTTTATCTTGTTGATTAAGCCGTTACTTGTTTACCTTCGACCCTTATAAAATGGTTTCTATGCGATCAGTCTTTATACTAATGTTTTGCTGTCTGTCCGGTTGGTCTTACGGTCAAAACTTTTTAACTGTGTTCGAGAAAAGCGGTGGAAAACAAACCGCCACCTATTTTGAGTGTATTGAGTATTACCGGCAATTGTCTGATAAGTATTCTTCCCTGAAGATGATGTCATTTGATACCACCGATGCGGGCTATCCTTTACACCTCGTTCTCTATTCAAAAGATAGGCTGTTTGATCCGGCGAAAGCACATCAACAGAATAAAGTGGTGATGTTGATCAACAATGGCATTCATCCGGGAGAGCCGGACGGAATTGAAGCCAGCATGATGTTGATGCGGGATCTCACAACCGGAAAACTGAAGGCGCCTGAGAATGTTTTGATTGCATGTATTCCCGTCTATAATATCGGCGGTGCATTGAACCGGAATGCTCATTCAAGGGTTAATCAGGATGGACCTGAAAGCTACGGATTTCGCGGTAATGCCCAAAACCTTGATCTTAACCGCGATTTCATCAAGGCAGATTCAAAGAATGCCATCGCCTTCACCAAAATATTTCAATGGTTGCATCCGGACATCTTCATAGATAGCCATGTAAGCGATGGGGCAGATTATCAGGCGGTAATGACGCTGCTCAGTACCCAATAC
>JAFAEW010000128.1 GCA_023423835.1 Bacteroidota bacterium
TTCTCTTTCACCTAATTCATTGTCATGTTTTATACGGTTCGTCCTCCGTTTTTGCTGAAGCGATTTTTTGCATCGCTTACATGGCAAATTCCCGGCAGTGAAAAAAATCTGTATCTCACCTTCGATGATGGCCCGCATCCCACTGCTACGCCATTTATCCTTGACCAGTTGAACCGCGTGGGAGCAAAGGCAAGTTTTTTCTGCCTCGGAAAAAACGTGGCAGCGTATCCCGATCTGCTCGAAAGAATTATAGATGAAAAACACACCGTCGGTAACCACACCTACAATCATCTGAATGGCTGGAAGACTTCTGATAAAATTTATTATGAGGATATAGCGAAAGCAGCCAGGTTGATAGACAGCGATTTATTCAGGCCGCCTTACGGCAAAATCACACCTTTTCAAATAAAGCTATTGCAAAATAAAAAGGCGTATGTTCCCTCATCGATCATCATGTGGAGTCTGCTCAGCGGCGATTTTGATGAAAAGCTTTCGCCACAAAAATGTTACGAAAACATTCTGCTGAATGCAAATAGCGGAGATATCATCGTTTTCCATGACAGCCAGAAAGCCTGGGAAAGGTTGAAATACGCTTTGCCACGGGTTTTAGATCATTTTTCGGCCGAGGGATTTTCGTTCAAACCCCTATAAAAAAAAGGAGCTAAGGTAGATACCCCAGCCCGTTTTAATCCGTACCCTATGAAAACAGGTACAAAGGTAATTTTTTTATTATTATTTCGTAAATAGTTTTTAAAACTTTTTCTACTTTCTTTTGTAAAATGAAATTTATTGATACTCATTGCCATCTTTATGTGGAGGAATTTATTGCTGATGTCAATGAAGTGATTAAAAAAGCAATGGAAAATGGTGTTGAAAAGTTTTACCTGCCATCAATTGACAGCAGTGAAATGCAAAACCTTCTGGAGCTTGAAGCGGCCTACAAAGAAAACTGCTTTGCAATGGCCGGACTTCACCCATGCAGCGTGAAGGAAAATTATGAGGAGGAACTTGATCTGGTGGAGTTTTGGCTGAAAAGAAGACGGTTTGCGGCCATCGGAGAAATAGGACTGGATTTTTATTGGGATACCACCTTTTCCGAAGAGCAATACCGGGCCTTTTCGCAACAAATGCAATGGGGACTTGATTTTGATCTTCCGATCGTTATCCATACAAGAAATGCAATGGAAGAAACAATAAACTCCGTAAAACCTTTCGCAGCTAAAGGCTTAAGAGGCATTTTTCACTGCTTTTCGGGCAACCGGGCGCAGGCCGAAGAGATAATTTCTATGGGATTTCTGTTGGGAATAGGTGGCGTAATCACCTTCAAAAATTCAGGCCTTGCAGAATCGATAAAAGATATTCCATTAGAATATATGGTTTTGGAAACCGATGCGCCTTATTTGGCACCGGTCCCGTTTAGAGGCAGGAGAAATGAGAGCAGCTACATCCCGCTTATTGCGAAAAAACTCGCGGATGTAAAAAATATTCCACTGGAGGAAGTTGCAAGAGTTACCACCGAAAATGCGGAAAAAGTTTTCGCAATCTAGCTTTCGAAAGCTATTTTTGCACCTCTTAATTTCAAAGGAGAGTTGTCCGAGTGGTTGAAGGAGCACGCCTGGAAAGTGTGTATATGGGAAACTGTATCGAGGGTTCGAATCCCTCACTCTCCGCAAATTGACATTCAGATCTTCCCTACAATCAGGCTTTCAGCCGGTTATTCTTTTATGGCAACGGCTATTCTCGAATCAGCGGTGCCATAATACAACCACCATTTGTTTTTATAATACAAGAGGCTTTCAATAAAACAAACGTTGTTTACCTGTCCCACAATCTCGTATGCCTTTTCCGGCGTTAAGAAATATCCGTTCATCCGTTCAATTATTTTTGAAGGATCGTTTTTGTCAAACAAAACCTGAGATGCGCTGTAGGTTCCGTCGGCAAGCGTTGTATCACCGCAATCTTTCAAATTCCTGCCGTTGTAAAGCAACAGGATTCCTTTTTCGGTGATCATGGCCGGAGGGCCGGGTTCCACAATATTGCAATCAAATTTTCCGCTGCGTGTGGGCAGGGCGATCTTAAGTTTAGAGATATCAGATCCTGCATAAATGCTGTCATAAGTAGTATCGGTCTCCTGCGTTTCAACAGGATGCCAATTGATCAGATCACTCGAAGTTGCTGACCAAATGTATTTATCGCCCCAATACATCCAATATTTTCCATTTACCTTTTCTGCAACGATTTTTCCTTCTTTGAAATTAGAAATTATTGCTCCCGATTTTGACCAGGTATCTTCGTATTTTCCTTTAAAAACCGGGCCCTGCTTTTTCCAGTTAAACAGATCTGTAGAAGTGGCCATGCACAGCCTTGCTGTTTTTCCATCATAAGCCGTGTAGGTCATGTAATACATTCCATTTTCATCCTCCACAATTCTCGGATCTTCGCATCCTCCCGGCCATTCGTACTTTTTCCATGCGTCGTTGTCCGGATATAATACTGGTCTTTCATAACGTGTGAAATGAATGCCATCGGTACTCCAGGCGAGTCCGATCCTTGAAGTTCCATCGGCCTGGCCAACACTGTCCTGCGCCCGGTACAATAAGTAAAGAGTATCGTTTCTGACGACGCCGGCGGGATTGAAGACGTTTTTTATTTCCCAGGAAACTTCTTTTTGTTGAATGGGGCAATAGAAGCTGTTTATGCCCGGTTTCAGAATCGGATTAATGCTGTCTAACTTCTCAAAAGGCAATAAAGCCCAGCTGTTTCCGGTTGAGCCTGATTCTTCCGCCTGCATCTTGTTTTGACAGGAAATTGCAAAAATCAAAAATGAAAAAGTCCACAATAATTTCATGACGGATAATTAATTATTTTAATTTGAAGAAACAAATAAAATTTCAATTTCTGTAGATGTATTTTATCGAGCGCAAAAAAGTTTTCTCCGAATGTCGCCTTCCAGCCGAAGCATCGGAAGGCGCAACTTCCACTCCTAACTACCGTTAGTATTTTTTACCTTAGCTGGTTTCGAATTCGTAAATTCGCAGCGGAAAAATTATTGTATGTCATATCAACCAAAGAATAAAGTTAGAATTGTAACTGCCGGAAGTTTGTTTGACGGTCATGATGCGGCCATAAACATCATGCGACGCGTCTTGCAAAGCAAGGGTGCGGAAATCATACACCTCGGTCACAACAGAAGTGTAAAGGAAATTGTGGAGGCCGCCATTGAGGAGGATGTTCAGGGAATTGCCATCACCAGTTATCAGGGAGGTCACGTTGAATATTTCAAATACATGAAAGACCTGCTTGAAGAGAATCAATGCACGCATATAAAAATATTCGGCGGCGGAGGAGGAACAATTCTTCCAACAGAAATTGAGGAACTCGAAGGCTATGGCATTACCCGGATTTATTCCCCCGATGACGGTCGTAAAATGGGTTTGGAGGGAATGATTGAAGATGTGATTGAGAAATGTGATTTTCATTTAAACGGCGACCAGGACTATACAAAACCGATGACGATCGGGGAAGTAAAAGATGTTAGAAAAATTGCAAGAGCGATAACGATTGCCGAGCAAAAAGAGGAATCATCGATCACCGGAAAACAAGCTTCACAAAGCGAAATAAAGACACCGGTACTGGGCATCACCGGCACCGGCGGGGCGGGAAAATCATCTGTGACCGATGAATTGGTTCGAAGGTATCTGAATACGTTTCCCAATAAAACCCTCGCGGTTATTTCGGTGGATCCTTCGAAGAAAAAGACAGGCGGCGCGCTTTTGGGCGACCGTATCAGAATGAATGCGATTTCAAACGGCAGAGCGTACATGCGTTCACTCGCTACAAGAGATGACAATACAGCGTTGAGCCCGCGGGTGCAGGAGGCAATCGATATCTGCCGCGAAGCAGGATATGACCTCGTAATACTTGAAAGTGCCGGCGTTGGACAAAGCGACGCAAGTATTCTTGACCATTGTGATGTGAGTCTGTATGTGATGACGCCTGAATATGGAGCTGCTTCCCAGTTGGAAAAAATCAATATGCTTGACTATGCCGACGTAGTTTGTATCAACAAATTTGATAAAGCCGGTGCACATGATGCCTTACATGACGTGCGCAAACAATATAAACGGAATCACGGACTATGGAGCGCTTCCAATGAAGAGATGCCGGTAATCGGCACCATCGCCGCACAGTTCAATGACCATGGCGTAAATACCTTATTCACCACTTTAATCAAAAAGATTGAAGAAAAAACGGGGGCGCAATTCGGGGAAATCAGCGCTGCTTCCCTGAAGGAAGGATTTGAAGCTGCGGGAACCTCTATTATTCCCCCAAAACGTGTGCGCTATCTTTCTGAAATTGCAGAAAACAACCGCGGTTACGACCAGTTGGTTGAAGAGCAGTCTGCGATTGCGTCGAAATGGTATCGCCTGAAGGGAGCGATCGATATATTGCATTCACTCGAACAGCCGGATGAAAATGCGATCAGAATCCTGCAACAACAAATGGAATTTTTTGAAAATCAACTGACGCCGGTAAGCAGAAAACTCATCAACAACTGGCCGGAAAAAGTGAAAGCCTATCAGCAGGATTATTATGAATACAATGTTCGTAATAAAACCATTCGTCAGCCATTATTTACGGAAAGCCTTTCAGGAACAAGAATTCCGAAAGTGGCGCTTCCTAAATATCACGACTGGGGCGATCTTTTGAGATGGCAGGCACAGGAAAATGTTCCCGGATCATTTCCTTTTACTGCCGGCGTTTTTCCGTTGAAAAGAGCAGGAGAGGATCCAACAAGAATGTTTGCAGGAGAAGGCGGTCCGGAACGTACCAACAAACGGTTTCACTATGTTTCACTCGGACAGCCTGCCATTAGATTGAGTACTGCCTTTGATTCCGTTACGCTCTACGGAGAAGATCCCGATGAAAGGCCAGACATCTACGGAAAAATCGGAAATGCGGGGGTTAGCATTGCCAGTTTGGATGATGCAAAGAAACTGTACAGCGGATTCGATCTTTGTGATCCGAAAACATCGGTGAGTATGACCATCAATGGACCTGCCCCCATCATCCTCGCTTTTTTCATGAATGCCGCTATTGATCAGCAATGCGAAAAATGGATTCTGGACAATGGAAAGATGGATCTCGTTGAACAAAAATTTAAGGAAAAGTACGCCGGTAACAAACGTCCCCAGTACAATAATCCGCTCGATCCCGGAAAACTTCCGGAAGGCAACAACGGACTCGGATTGATGTTGCTCGGTTTAACGGGCGACGAGGTGCTTCCGGCGGAAATTTACAACGAACTAAAAGCCCGTGCGTTAACCCAGGTGAGGGGAACCGTTCAGGCAGATATTCTTAAAGAAGATCAGGCACAAAATACCTGTATTTTCAGTACAGAATTCGCACTCAAACTGATGGGCGATGTTCAGGAATATTTTATCGATCAGAGCGTTCGCAACTTTTACAGTGTCTCAATCAGCGGATATCACATTGCCGAAGCCGGCGCAAATCCTATTACGCAACTTGCATTCACGCTTTCAAACGGCTTTACCTATATTGAATATTATCTCAGCAGGGGAATGAAGATTGATGATTTCGCTCCCAATCTGAGTTTCTTTTTCAGCAATGGAATGGATCCCGAATACAGCGTAATCGGCCGCGTTGCCCGTCGCATCTGGGCCAAAGCGATGAAGTATAAATACAAGGCTAACAAGAGAAGCCAGATGTTGAAATACCATATTCAAACATCGGGTCGCAGTCTTCATGCACAGGAAATCGATTTCAATGATATCAGAACAACCTTGCAGGCTTTGTATGCAATTTATGACAACTGCAACAGCCTGCATACAAACGCCTATGACGAAGCGATTACCACGCCCACAGAGGAAAGTGTGCGAAGAGCAATGGCTATTCAGCTCATCATCAATCGTGAACTTGGAAGTGCCAAAACTGAAAACACGATTCAGGGATCATTTATTATTGAAGAACTCACCAATCTGGTGGAAGAAGCCGTATTAGCAGAATTTGACCGCATCACCGACCGGGGCGGAGTCTTGGGTGCAATGGAACGAATGTATCAACGGAATAAGATCCAGGAAGAAAGCCTGCTGTACGAAAGCAAGAAACTGTCCGGCGAGTTACCAATAGTTGGTGTCAATACATTTTTAAACAGTAAGGGAAGCCCCACCGTCATTCCCGATGAAGTGATCAGAAGCACCACCGGAGAGAAGGATCAGCAGATTGAAAATGTACGGGCATTTCAAAGGAGGAATGAAGACCACGCAGCTATGTCTTTAAAACGATTGCAGCAGGTGGCCGTTGACAATGGTAACCTATTTGAAGAATTGATGGAAACAGTAAAATACTGTTCTTTGGGGCAGATCACGCATGCATTGTATAAAGTTGGTGGTCAATATAGAAGAAACATGTAGGGGTCGCAAGAAGTAAAACCATGCAACCGGCTTTTTTAAAACGGCAATATTTTTGCCTTTTAATGGTTAAATGAAAACAATATGAAAAAATGGATTTTCAGTCTGCTGCTGGTTCCTGTGTTCAGTGGTTGTGATGTGGCACAGCAGGTGATCAATCAGGCAGGTGCTAATCAGGGCGGGCTATCAACCTATGAAATCGTTAATGGATTGAAAGAGGCATTAACCATCGGAACGGAAAAAGGTACCGGGCAGTTATCGCAGTTGAATGGATTTTTCGAGAATGCAGCCGTAAAAATTCTGATGCCTCCGGAAGCAGAAAAAGTTACAAATACCCTGAGAAGCGTTGGCCTCGGAAGCCTGGTTGACAAAGCAATTCTTAGCATGAACCGTGCAGCCGAAGATGCAGCTAAATCGGCGGCGCCCATTTTTGTGGATGCGATTAAACAGATGTCGATAACGGATGCGTTGGGTATCTTAAAAGGCGGAGATTTTGCCGCCACAAATTATTTTAAAGAAAAAACAACTGCATCTCTCACCAACGCATTTAAACCGGTAATTGATAAGGCACTGGAAAATGTGGATGCTACAAAATATTGGTCAGACGTCTTTACAGCTTACAACCGGTTTGCATCAAAACCTGTAAACACCGATCTCAGTGCTTATGTTACAGGAAAGGCAATCGACGGAATTTTCTATGAGGTGGGTCTCGAAGAACAGAAAATCAGAAAAGATCCGGCAGCGAGGGTAACAGAAATTTTAAAGAAAGTATTCGGAAGCCCTGCAGCAAATTCATAAAACGCAAACCAAATTATAAAAAGACCTCGAAGACAACATAGTCTCCGAGGTCTTTTGTTTTAAAATGTGAGGCTTAATTTCAATTGAAGATTGTTGGATTTGATGCTCACTTTTTCTTTTGTCAGATCGCCGGAACCGCTCTCGGAAAACAGATTAGTCTTTGATTTTACATTCACAAAATCCAATGCAAGTCCGATCGCTTTCCTTCTTACACTGATGCCTAAGTTTGTGCCGAATCCTACTGCCACACTATTTTTTGCAATGGTATTGATATCATCCGCGTCTTCATCAAACAAGGCGTAATATTGATATTCGCCACCTCCGTCTTCTGAGTAGGAAAAATTGGTAAATCGCATCACAGGTGAAAACTGCACTCTTAGATCGATAACTAATTTTTCAACCGGATTGATCGAAACAACCGGGCCGAGTCTCGAACTGACTGCCAGAGAAACGGGAGTCTGCATATCTGCAGTTGACGGGTACGAATTCCATCCGGTCAGATTATGATAGGAAGCGGATAAAATCGTCCAGTCCAAACCGTAGTTGATCATTTTTGCATTCTCATTTTTTTTGAAATAATAATTGTGGCCGAATTCAAAGACGAATCCCCTTTTTGCTCCGTAATTTCCACGTAAAAGATTTTCTTTGGCCGAAAGGTTATTGTCAATTGAATTTCCAAGTGAAGTTATTCCGATTCTCTGATAGCCTTTGCGAAAGGCTGAGCGTCCGTCTTGCGCATTTGTCTGCACATAAATAAGTAATACTGCAAACATTAGGGTAATGATTTTCATGGTAATTTTTTTTATGGTTAAAAAATATGTCGGGACCATTTTTCAATTTTATCCCTTCTGATCCCAAAGTTCAAAACAGCCAGCGCGCAGGACAAGCGCTTTTTAATTGATTTTTTCACGTATTCTTACTGACGGTTGCCAGCGAAAATAACGGGACGCAGAAAGGTTTAAAAACGTAACTTCCGCGGCCGGGTCCGCAATTTTTTACCGAGGTTTTTTTATTCAGGAAGGATTATGCAGCCGGTTTTTTCCTCCCGGGAATAAAAGCGGAAGCTATTTGTTGAAAGCGAGAGTGCTAAGCGATTACGGAAAAAATCTTTTGTTCATAAGACCCAAGTTGTTTTATCTTTATGCACTTCTCAAAAGCCTGTAAAAAAAGCCCGTGAATTGCAGAAAAAGCCTATCCAAACCGCCGGTTGATTGCCGTGCTTCATCGGATGCTTTGAGTTATAAGGGACCTTGCAGGATGTCGGGAGCATTTATTTTACCTTATAAAAAAAATTATAAACATGGGAATTATTAAAGATCGTTTTAAGGCTAAGGCAGACGAGATGACAGCTGAAATAAAGGGAATTTTGAAGGAGCATGGAGATAAACCTATCGGAGAAGTGCATTTATCACAGATCTATGCAGGCATGAGGGGCATTACAGGATTGGTTTCTGAAACGAGCTTGTTAGACTCACAGGAAGGAATCCGTTTCAGAGGTTATTCGATCCCCGAACTGCGCGAAAAGTTACCGAAATCAGCCAAGGGAAATGAACCGCTGCCGGAAGGATTATTCTATTTAATGCTGATTGGAGAACTGCCCACCAAAGAAGATGTAACCCATGTTACATCCATCTTGCAACGTCGCAGTCACGTGCCCAATCATGTATTTGAAGCGATCGATTCATTGCCGATAACCGCGCATCCGATGACCATGTTTGTAATGGGCGTAATGGCATTGCAAACCGAGAGCTATTTTGCAAAACGGTATGCAGAAGGTATGAGCAAGAAAGATTACTGGGAAGCTACTTTCGATGATGCCGTTATTCTTATAGCCCGTCTGCCGAGAATCGCTGCTTATATTTATCGCCGGAAGTACAAAAATAATGAACATATTCACCCTAACGGAATGCTTGATTGGGCAGGAAATCTCGCTCATATGATGGGATACGATGACCACAGTTTCCGCGAATTAATGCGCCTTTATATGACCATTCATGCCGATCATGAAGGAGGAAATGTAAGTGCTCATACCACCCATCTTGTTGGTTCTGCCTTAAGCGATGCTTATCTTTCCTATGCGGCCGGAATGAACGGTCTTGCAGGTCCTTTACACGGACTGGCCAACCAGGAGGTGATTAAATGGATCTTTGAAATGCAAAAGGAAATAGGTACGGATGAACCTTCAAGTGAGCAGATTGCCAATTATGTTCAAAAGACTTTAAATGAAGGAAAAGTAGTTCCAGGATATGGACATGCCGTTTTGCGGCAGACCGATCCGAGGTTTATTGCACAAATGGAATTCGGAAAAAAACATATGCCTGACGATAAGCTGGTGAATACGGTTTGGAAGATCTATGAAACCGTTCCTCCTATCTTGCAAAGTATTGCAAAGATTAAAAATCCGTGGCCGAACGTAGATGCCCACAGCGGCGCTTTGCTCGTTCACTATGGATTGAAGGAATACGAATTCTATACCGTTCTGTTTGCAGTGAGCCGTGCTCTCGGCGTACTCGCAAGCCTGATCTGGGATCGTGCATTAGGATTGCCACTCGAACGGCCAAAAAGTGTAACCACCGAGGCAGTGAAATTATGGCTGGAAGGAAAGGGCGAAATCTGGGATTAATAAATTTAATTCTTAATAAAAAAATGCCGGAACTTGATCCGGCATTTTTTGTTGCTATCGGTAAGCATTTCTCCCTGTATCTACATCCGGTTTAACGGCACCTCCGTCTCAAATTTCAACTCCTTCTTCAATTCTTCAATCACATGAAAAATGATCGGGCACCGTCCATAGTGCATGAAATAGGTAAACGATCTTTTTACAAATCCCGCCTGATGTAAACCCGGAAATTCACGGCATTCTTTCGGGCGAGCTGTATAAACCTGACATATATTATCCTCAAGGAAATGACAGGGAATGGTGTTCATAATGGCAAGGCTGCCGGATGCCGAAACTTCCACATATTTTTCCATAAAGACGGCCTCTGATAACTGCAGATGATCGCTTAGTCTGGAAGCATCTTCCTTGTCGACATTTATCATTAGGCTGCGACAACAATTTCCGCATTTGGTGCAATCGATCTGGGGCGTGATCCTTTCATTCAATGCATGCACGCGTTCATCTACCGCAGCTTCCCCGCAGCTAGACAGATATTGTCTGAAAAGGTCATTTTCATTTTCCTTCGCAAGCGCGATTTCCTTTATTTCGTTCAAGTCAAATTCCATTGTGCAGTTACGGGTTTATGAGCAATATCACCTTATCATTCATATAAGGCGCGCCGGGATAATGTCCGGTATAATCAAGATTTATCCAGTATTGGCCCTTATTTTCATGATAATAAATTTTATCAATTTTTTCATCGTCAAATAGCTGTACTATTGCCTGCTGCATAATATCAAAATCATTTTCATTTCCCACATATAATTCCGGATACATATGGCCTTCTACAACCACGAGCCTGCAGGTTGCGCCAATACTCATCAGGCAACTCGCCATAAGGATACTGTGATCGTCACAATCGCCGCCCAAACCGTTTAGGATGGTTTCCCTCGGCGTGGCATAATATTCATCACGGTTTACATCAGAAACATATTTGAAATGGTTGTTGATGTATTTAAATAATGAAAGGTATCTCGTAAGGCCTTTGTATTTATAATAATAATCATCAAAATAATCAAGGCTGTGTTCAACCGAAAAATTCCTAACCAGCGAATCTTTGTACTGCACTTTTTGACTCACCATTCTTGAGGTTCTTGCTTCAATATTTTCAAAGATGTAGGGATTAAAACTAAGATCGTCAATCTGTTTTTGCTCCCTGATTCCCCAATTTTGTGTGATCAGTGTCTGATAACTTTTTGCTATGTTTTTAAAGGTATAAGCGCTCGTGAAATCGCTGTACACAAGAAGCGCTGCTATCAGCACGAAGGCGGGAACGATGATCGGTTTAATGAGCCATAGCAACAGCCGCACAATGATGATGGCAATGATAACAGAGATTGCGAGATCAATATTCCAGTCGCCCAGAAAAACAGGCGGGATAAACCTGCAGATGAATGGCGAAAGCGGCAGGATCAACAACAGACCCGTAATTTCTCCCAAAAGCTGCTGGGTGAAAGAATAATGACGTTTTAATTTTTCTGTTTGCATTCTCGACTGTAAAACTAATCAGCCCATTGGATTGTGGCGTTTGAAGAAAGTTAAAACCGGACGGCTTATATTCACACGGTATTCCCGCTCATTGAAAAAATCAGTGATTTTTGCCGGTTTGCTTTTCCTTCAGGATCGGCAAAGTCTTTTAAACTTCTTTTTGCGGAAATAATTGTTTTTTTGCACGGTGGAAAACCAAAATGAACGACTGTATGTTCAAATTTTTATAAACAGAATACCGGTTTACAATGGCTGAAATAAAAGAAAAAGCAGTGTTTGATTATACCGAAGAAAGTATCAGAAGCCTCGATTGGCGGGAACATATCCGGTTGAGGCCGGGAATGTATATTGGAAAGCTCGGCGATGGTTCTGCTCCGGACGACGGCATTTATGTGTTGGTGAAGGAGGTGCTCGACAACAGCATTGATGAACACATGATGGGATATGGCAAAAACATTGAAATAAGGATTGAAGAAAAGAAGGTTACCATCCGCGATTACGGTCGTGGAATTCCATTGGGGAAAGTGGTTGATGTGGTCAGCAAGATCAATACCGGCGCAAAATACGACAGCAAGGCATTTCAAAAAACAGTCGGCCTCAATGGTGTGGGAACAAAAGCCGTTAACGCGTTGAGTGATTTTTTCAAGGTTGAAAGCTTTCGCGATGGAAGAACAAAGGTGGCTGAATTTGAAAAGGGAAATTTGGTTAAGGAATACCGTGAAACAAAAACCGAGGAACGAAACGGCACATTAGTCACTTTTATTCCGGATGGAACGGTCTTCAAAAATTTTCGTTTTATCCATGAATACCTCGATAACCTTCTTTGGAATTATGCCTACCTCAATGCAGGTCTTGTCATCAATTTCAACGGGAGAAAATACGTCAGCAAAAACGGATTGCTCGATTTGTTGCAGCGGAAAACCAATGAAGATGAATTGCGATATCCTATCATACATTTAAAAGGTGAGGATATTGAGGTGGCTATCAGTCATAACAACGATTATGGCGAGGAGTTGTTTTCATTTGTCAACGGTCAGTACACCACACAAGGCGGAACGCATCAGCAGGCTTTCAGAGAGGCTTTTGTGAAAACGATCCGTGAGTTTTTCAAAAAAGATTATGATGCGGCTGACATACGGCAAAGTATTGTGGCAGCAATTGCAGTGAGGGTGCAGGATCCGGTGTTTGAAAGTCAAACCAAAACCAAACTCGGATCGCAATATCTGTACGAGGGCGGCCCGGGAATGAAGAATTTTGTAAACGAATTTCTCATGCGGGAATTAGACAATTTTCTTCACCGAAATTCTCCGGTTGCGGATGCGCTGAAACGCAGAATTGAACAAAGTGAAAAGGAACGTAAAGATCTTGCAGGCATCAAAAAGCTCGCAAACGAACGGGCCAAAAAAGCAAATCTGCACAATAAAAAACTGAGAGATTGCAGAATCCATTTCAATGACGATCCGCCATCAAAAAACCGTGAAGATTATGTGGCCCTGCAAAACAAATCGACACTTTTTATAACCGAAGGCGACAGTGCCAGCGGAAGTATTACCAAATCGAGACAGGTAGAATCGCAGGCAGTTTTCAGCCTTCGTGGAAAACCGCTCAATTGCTTCGGTCTTACAAAAAAAGTGGTGTATGAAAATGAAGAGTTCAACTTGTTGCAGCATGCTTTAAATATTGAAGATGGATTGGAAGGATTAAGGTATAAGAATGTGGTCATTGCAACAGATGCCGACGTGGATGGAATGCACATCCGACTGTTACTAATGACTTTCTTCCTTCAGTTTTTCCCCGATCTTGTGAAGCAGCAGCACGTTTTCATTTTGGAAACGCCGCTTTTTCGCGTTCGTAATAAACAGGAAACCATTTATTGCTATAACGAAAATGAAAAGCAGGCGGCAATAAAAAAACTTGGCGGGAAACCGGAGATCACGCGATTTAAAGGCTTGGGAGAAATTTCACCTGATGAGTTCGGGAAGTTTATCGGCGATGATATTCGACTGCAACCCGTGATCATTGAACAAGGCGAACACATTCAGCAAATGCTCGAATATTACATGGGAAAGAATACGCAGTCGCGGCAGGATTTTATCATCGATAACCTCAGGGTTGATCTCGATGTGGTAGAAGAGCCGGGCGTGCCGGGAATGGTTAATCAATTAGCATAAAATTTTTCCGATGATTCACATTGTATTTCAACCGGCAGATGCAGAAAAAATAGAGGAAGCGATCCTGCTCGATGAAACACTCAAGGGCGATGTATTGATCATAAAAGATGATTTTTCACTTGGTCCGTTAGCCGGTCAGGCTGGCGATGAAAGCTTTCAAGATCGGAGACAATGGTGGGAAGATGTGTTGCAATTTTCTCCCTATACAGATCAGACTGCGATGGTTGATGACCGGCTCACGGTTCATCAACTGAAGAGAATGATCGATGAGCAGCAGGATGAAACTGTTTGGATCTGGATGGCGCAAAACGCCCATGACGTTTGCGGATATTACTGGCTGATTTCGCGGCTGATGAATTATCAGGGAAGAATTTTCGTTTTATACCTGAACAATCTTCCTTTCATCAATGAAAAAGGAGGGTTGTTTTACCCGGATTATTTATTTGAGATCCGTCCTTCGGAATTTTTGAAAGCAAAAAAACTTGCACGTCCGGTCACCATCAGCGAGTTTGAGCTGGATTCCGATGAATATAAAAAACTGTGTGCGGAAAATGATATTATCCGTTTATTGGAAGGCGGAAAAAAGATCGTTGGAAAGCAGGCCGGATTCTTCGATAATGATATTTTAAAGCTTGCGGCTGAGCATCAGAAATTGAACAAAATTTTCAGCTCCTTTTTCCAGAAAAGCAAACAGTATATCAGTGATGTTTTTATTGCATGGCGGATAAGAAAAATGGCGGAAGAAGGTAAGGTAACAATCACCGGTGATTGGGAAAAAGGGTGGAAGGAAATTACTGTAAAATCATTAGAAAACGTAGCTGAAGTAAAAGCAGAGAATTCTTAAGAAATGGCAAAAGCAAATTATGAACTTAACCTTCAAAATCCTCCGGGCGTTCAGGGTCAATATAAAACCTGGTTTTTAGATTACGCCTCGTACGTGATTCTGGAACGGGCGGTTCCGGCACTTGAAGACGGATTGAAACCGGTTCAACGACGTATACTCCATGCGATGAAGGAGATGGATGATGGCCGGTTTAATAAGGTGGCCAACATCATCGGACAGAGCATGCAATATCATCCGCATGGAGATGCCTCTATCGGTGAAGCGTTGGTTAATATGGGTCAGAAGGATCTGCTGATTGAAACCCAGGGAAATTGGGGTGACGTAAGAACCGGCGATGATGCCGCTGCTCCGAGGTACATTGAAGCAAGACTTTCGCAGCTTGCCCTGGATATTACATTTAATGCAAAGACCACGGAATGGCAACTGAGTTATGATGGAAGAAAGCAGGAGCCGGTAACGCTTCCTATGAAATTTCCACTGGTTCTCGCCCAGGGTGTAGAAGGCATCGCAGTGGGACTTTCAACGAAAATTATGCCTCACAATTTCTGCGAACTGTGCCAGGCGGCGATCAAACATCTCAGAGGGAAAAAATTTGAAATCTATCCTGATTTTCAAACGGGCGGAATGATCGACATTTCTAATTACCAGGAAGGAAAAAGAGGTGGAAAGATCAGGGTGAGAGCGCATATAGAAGAATTGGATAAGAAGACGTTGGCGATAAGAGATGTTCCTTATGGGGTAACGGTTTCTCAGTTGTGCGACAGCATCACGAGGGCAAATGATCAGCAAAAAATTAAGATTAAAAGAGTAACCGACGTCACTGCAAAAGAAGTAGAGATACAGGTTGAACTGATGCCCGGCAGTTCTCCCGATATTACCATCGATGCCCTGTACGCATTCACCGATTGTGAAGTCAGCATTTCTCCCAATGCCTGTGTCATCTATGAGGAAAAACCTCAGTTTCTCGGAGTGCATCAATTGCTCATAAATTCGGTTGATAACACCCGGGCGCTTTTGAAACGCGAACTGGAGATCAGGTTGCAGGCACTCGAAGACAAATGGCATACTACAAGCCTGGAAAAAATATTCTTTGAAGAAAAGATCTATAAGGAACTTGAGAAGAAACACGAAACCTGGGATAAGGTAATTGCGGCAATAGACAAGGCGTTTGATCCTTTCAAAAAAAGACTAAACCGGATCATATCAAAAGAAGACATATTAAAGCTTACCGATAAACCGGTAAGACGAATATATAAATTAGACATCGATGAACTGGACCAGCAAATCAAAGGAATTGAGGCCGATATTAAGCAGGTGCAATATGATCTCGACCATCTCACAGATTTTGCCGTTGCCTGGTTTGAAAACCTGTTGAAAAAACACGGCAAAGGCCGGGAACGAAAAACCGAGATCAGGGAATTTGATACGATTCAGGCACGCCAGGTGGCCATCGCAAACACTAAGTTGTATATGAACCGAGAAGAAGGATTTGTTGGCACCGGTTTAAAGAAAGACGAATTCATTTGCGAATGTTCTGATCTCGATGATATCATCGTCTTTACGAGGGAAGGCATCATGAAAGTGGTGAGGGTAGGAGATAAGGTTTTCATAGGAAAAAACATCATTTACGCAAATCTGTTTAAGAAAAATGATGAAAGAACAACCTATAATCTGATTTATGTGGATGGAAAATCCGGAATTACTTATGGCAAAAGGTTTAATGTTACCGGAATTACGAGAGATAAGGAGTATGTGTTGACCAAAGGCGCGGAAAAGAGCAAGGTGCTTTATTTCTCTGCCAATCCAAACGGGGAGGCCGAGGTGGTAAAAGTGCTCTTAAGCCCATCCAGTTCAGCGAGGAATAAGGAATTGGAATTCTATTTCGAAGAACTGGAAATAAGGGGAAAAGGAAGTATCGGCAACCAGGTTACAAAATATCCCGTTAGAAGTGTAAAATTCAAAGAGGCCGGAAAAAGTACGCTGGCGGGAGTAAAGCTTTGGTACGATGATAAATATGGAAGGCTAAACAATGAAGAAAAAGGTATTTTCCTTGGAACTTTTGAAGGCGATGACAGGATTCTGATTATTTATACCGACGGATATTACGAAATTGTAGCAACCGATCTCCTTCAGCGAATCGATCCTGAAAAAGTACTTTTGATAGAGAAATACCAGGCCGATAAAATCATCACAGCCGTTTATCTGGATAATAAACATGCGCAGTTCAACATCAAGCGGTTTAGAATTGAAACCAGTACGATCAATAATAGGTTTCTTTTTATTAAAGATGGAGATGGTAACCGGCTTGAAGCAGTAACGACAGAAAATGAACCGGTGTTGATTGTAGAATCAGGAAAAGGATCGCAGATCAGAAAGGCTAAATTCAAAGTAGTGAAGATGGTTGAAGTAATGGGTTGGAAGGCTGTTGGCGCAAAACTGATCGATTTCTCCAAATCTGTAACAATGGATTGGGAAAAGCCCGAAGATCCGGCCCGGCAGGGAGAATTGTTTTGATAACGGTTCCTTATGAATGGAGAATCTACCGCCGTCCGTCTCTTCGGTCTGTTGGTTCTATTGTTCCAATAATCTGTATAATTCGTCGAGATTAGGCGATAAGATAATTTCTGTTCGACGGTTTTTTGCGCGTCCTTCAGCGGTGCTGTTGCTTGCAACCGGATCGTAATAGCTATGTCCCGACGCGATTACCCTTACGGGATCAACATTATATTCTTTTGTAAGAATCCTTACAATTGAACTGGCCCGTGCTGTACTGAGTGCCCAGTTGTCTTCATAACGGCCGCGGATTGGAATAGAATCGGTATGGCCTTCAATGTCAACGGTGATATCTGGATTCACATTCAGTACCTCTGCAAGCTTCGCTAATGCTGCCTTTCCCGAATCATTGACCACGGCGCTGCCGGAAGGGAAAAGAAGCTTCTCACTAAGACTCACATATACTTTACCGTTTTTTTGAGTGATGCTTAAATCACTCGCTTTAAATCCAACCAGGGCATCCGCCATTTTCTTACGAAGATTTTCCGCCTGTTGTTTTTGCTGATCCAGTAACTGCTGTAATTGTTGAAGTTTTTGTTGCTGCTCCTGCAATGCCTGGTTGCTTTGGTTAAGAGCAGACTTGGTATTGCTGGCGGTCTGCGATAAATCAGCGAGTTTCGTCTTTGCATCTGCAATCTGGCTCTCCAGATCCGCAATCGTCTTATTTTGTTGGGAAACTTTGTAAGCAAGCTGCGTGCTGTCTGTTTGACAATACCTGAGGGCGAGTTGTGAATCGAGGTATTTTCGCTTGGCCACGCAACTGGTCAAAAACAGTCCCGCAATCAAAGCAAGCAGGATGAATTGAAAACTATTTCTTTTCATGATACGAATTTTAATGAATACTGATTTTTTATATATCACATCCAAAAATTCAATTACCCTGCCAAAAATAATTTTGCAATCAACTCACTTATCTGTGAACTTTCCGTTCCATATTCGTTGCGATGAGGTTTTTTAACGAAGAAAATGATGCGGGCAGTTTCAATCCGTTTTTTTTTTCAGTCAATTCGCTGAGGCAAAACGAAGTTTTAGAAACGTCTTTCTTTCATTCTGCTATTCAAAAATTAGCTCATACCTGCACAATTTTATTACGAATGGCATACATCACCAATCCAACTCTGGAAAGGGTTTCCAGCCTTTCAAACAAACTGCTTCTTAAGGATTCTACAGCCCGTGTGCTGATTTGCATGGCATCGGCGATCTCCTTATAAGACTTTTCAGTACAGCACCATTTCAAAAAAGTAATTTCCTTTTCTGAGAATGAATGCAGCATCTTTCCCGGATCCTGCCCCTTTCTCACAAGATGTACAAGCTTACCGCTCACCAGTTCATTGAAGTAGAAATCTTTTTCAGCGATATCTCGCAGAGCGTGTCGCAAAAGGTCGGGTCGACTGTCTTTGAGAATATAGCCCTTTGCACCAAGTTGCAACATTTTTATTACGGCATGGTCGTCATCCATCATCGTTAGCACCAAAACCTTAATGTGCGGCCGGTTGTTTTTGATCCATTCGGCCGTTTCAAAACCGTCCATTTCAGGCATCGTGATGTCGAGCAGCAATATTTCAGGTTCATCTCCCGCTTCCAGTTTTTCAATAAATTCTTTTCCGTTTCCGGCCTCAAAAATTACTTTGAAATCGCCAAAACTATTGATCACATTTGCGAGCCCGCTTCTAAGCAGCGTATGGTCATCTACCAGCGCAACCTTGGTCATAGCAGCATTTTAAATGGTTAATAAAACAGTGGTTCCTTTTCCAGGAGTTGAATGTAAAACGAAATCGGCATTTATCTGTTGCGATCGCTGTTGCATATTTCTCAAACCTATTCCGGTTTCGGTCTCCTTCAGTTTTTCGGGTGAAAATCCCCGGCCGTTGTCTGCAATTTCGATCACGGTCTTATCTGATTTGGTCTTAAATGCAACGGCTACCTCTTTAGCCTTCGCATGTTTAATCACATTATGCAACACCTCCTGGATAATGCGAAATGCAATGATCGATTTTTCGCGGTTGATCTGTTGCGGATTGGTCTCTTCATCGATCTCTAAAAAGGTTTTCAGATTCGTGGTTTTTTCGATGATCAATAATTCCTGTTTCACCGCATTTACCAGCCCGATGTCGCCGATCTTTTCAGGATGCAGGCTTTTACTGAGATCGCGAAGATCGGAAATTGCTTTTCCAAGCAGTTCTTCCGTAAGTGCGATTTTTTCCGCAGAAGGATCAACGGCGTTTAAATTCAGTTTTGCGAGACTCAATACCTGTCCGATATTGTCGTGTATCTCCTGACTGATGTTTCTGAATGTTTGTTCCTGAATTTCGAGTTGCGATTGAAAAAGCGTTTGTTCAAACTGCTTGCTCAGGTCATACATTTCTTTTTGGTGAAGAATGCGCCGGCGGTGCAATTGAATAATTAAAAGGTAAAGGAATATTAAAAAAAACAACATTGCTGTTGCAATAATAACTATCGAGGATGTGGTGAAGATGGACTGCGCCTGTAACATAAAAATCCAACTGAAATTAAAACGAATTTACAAAATGTGGCAATAGATATCACAACGGTCCAGAAGAGATTTGCCTGTTGCGAATCGTTGAAATTATCATAGGTGATGAAAACCATTAAGCTGAGGGCAGAAAAAATCAGAAATCCGCTCACAATCCAGAAGGAAGGCATTCTTTGAAAATATAAAATCTCATCCCGTGTGCTCAGCCCCAAAAGATAAACCATGCAGAGAAATAAAACGACGAGATTGGCGATTCCGGATGAAATCATATTGAAGCTTTCAATCGGCTCAATGTAGATAATATTTAGTATCCAGTAAACCAGGTATCCGGAAGATACCAGCAGCCACGGTTTGATAAACTTTGAACCATAAATCAATTTCAAAATATAGTATCCCAAAAAGGCAACTTCAAACAGCGAATAAAAATGATATAAAAACAAATTGTTGATGTTATGAACAACCATTACATTGGTTATAGCAAAAAGCAGAAATGAAAAAAGGCAATAGAAGGCCATGTCTGCTTCCTGCCATCTTATTTTTTTGTACAGGCACAAATAAACTAAGAAGGCTAGCAACGGCATATACGTATCGCTGAATCCAAACCACAGATACTGGCTCATTCAGTTATGGTTTTAGGTGTTTAATACATTTGATTTGCTGCAAAATTTCGGACAGGGCAAACCGTCTACTACCAGTGGTAACCGGCAATTTCCCAAATCCTCCTCTTTTTCAGGTACATTGAAATCGATGTACTGTTCTTCCGCACTTTTGTGACATGCAAGGGCGTGAAGCGTTGGAACGATTTTATTGTCAATCATTTCGGCGCCAAGGTAAATCCGGATTCCGTCTAATAATTGGCCATCCTCCCTTTGTTGAAGGAGCTTTTGAATATCCTCCCTTTTGATCAGAAAACAGGGCGATGCTTTCTTTCTTGCCGCCGGAGAAAGTGTGGCAAGATAATTTTTGAAATTTTTAATCCTTGATTTGATAGCGGAAAAATTTTCCATTGGTATCTTTTGATAATGAACAGGCAAAACTAAGCCGTTAGCCTTATTAATTTCCGTGATTTTTCACGCCTTTAAATTGTGGTTTTCCCCAATTGATTAAAAGTTTTATTTTTAGCGCGTTCAATTCATTCATCAGAGAACATAAACTACTTATATGAGTAAATTAAGCCATTTGGCAGAAACCCTTAAAGGATCTGAAATTGTACGTTTGGGAAACGACATAGCCGAGCGGGTGAGAAACGGAGAAAAGATCTACAATTTTACCATCGGCGATTTTAACCCCCACATTTTCCCAATTCCAAAAAAATTGCAGGAGTTAATCATTTCGGCTTACCAGCAACACCATACAAATTATCCACCGGCGAATGGTTTGCCGGAATTGCGAAAAGGCGTTCATGAATTTTTAAAAATGGGAGAGGGTTTGGATTATTCGCCTAACGATATTTTGATTGCTTCCGGCGGAAGACCGCTCATCTATGCCTTGTTCAGAACGTTGGTTGATCCCGGTGATAAAGTGATCTATGGCGTTCCAAGCTGGAACAATAATCACTACACCAACATGAACCTTGGGCAGCATTGTTTAATTGCCACTACTCCTGAGAATAATTTTATGCCTACGGCCGAAGAGATTGCCAAAAATATTAAGGATGCCGCCCTGCTCTGTCTTTGTTCTCCGCAAAATCCTACCGGAACTACACTGGAAAGAGAAGAACTGCGAAAGATCTGCGACCTCGTTATTGCCGAAAATGAAAGCCGCAAAGACGGCGAAAAGAAACTGTATGTGATGTTTGACCAGATGTATTGGACGCTGACATACGGCGATACCACACATTTTACGCCGGTTGCTGTTAATGAAAAAATGCGGGATTACACTATCATTATCGGCGGCATCTCAAAGATGTTTGCCGCTACGGGTGTGAGAGTGGGATGGGCGATGGGGCCGCACCACGTCCTCGCAAAAATGCGATCTCTGCTAAGTCATGTTGGCGCGTGGGCGCCTATGGCCGAGCAGAAAGCGGTGGCCCAATACCTGTTGGACAAAGAAGATATGATGGCCTACTTCAAGGATTTCAGGGCCGCACTGGAATTGCGGTTAAACAAGTTTTATGAAGGATTTGAACAACTGAAGTCAGAAGGTTTTCCCGTGGATGCCATTGCCCCTCAGGCCGCTATTTACCTGACGGTAAAAATTGATCTCACCGGAAAGACCTATAATGGAAAAACACTTGAAACCCAGGCCGATGTAACCGGATTTTTGCTCGATGAGGCAAAACTGGCACTCGTTCCATTCTACGCATTCGGTGCTCCTAAGGATTCTCCCTGGTACCGCCTCAGCGTAGGAACCTGTAAACTGGAAGAAATTGAGCCTGTTTTTGAAAATTTGAGAAACGCATTGAAGAAACTCGACCATTGATTTTCTCAGTGTGGCAGATACTGAAAACGCAAGACTCCGGACGAAACCGGAGTCTTTTACTTAAATGAATAGGGAAACAAATGTCTAATTTTTATTACATATAAAAACAAACGGCTTTAAGTTCTTACAATTAATGATACTTCTGATCTGTCTGCGATCTGATATAATAAGGTTGCGATTAATATTCATCACTTCATTGGCCAGACAAAACGAATCGAGATTTTCAATCGTTTTTAAAATATCTACCAGTTGTTCAACCTCCGTTTCAAATTCAGGCGATTTTGCCTGCAACTTTTTAGTAAGCATCCATAAATCTCTGTTTGGGGGATACATGACAAGAAATTTAATCGTTAAAAATTATCCTACAATTCCTCTGTTTGGAGGGCAGCCGCATTGCTTACTGTAGCGACTCGCTCCGCAGGAGGTAAAAACCAGCATCATCAATATTACAAAAATAATAGTTAGGTTTACTTTCCGATCCATACGATATTTTTAAAGTTAGTAATTTTTTTGAATATTCTATTTTTGAA
The DNA here is from genome assembly GCA_023423835.1 of Bacteroidota bacterium. Taxonomy (GTDB): domain Bacteria; phylum Bacteroidota; class Bacteroidia; order Chitinophagales; family Chitinophagaceae; genus JAFAEW01. The sequence continues at coordinate 22,390 of JAFAEW010000128.1, forward strand.
TTGATTTTGAATACACAATTTATCCACAAAAAAATCTTAATATCTCCATTAGATTGGGGATTAGGTCATACTACCAGATGTATTCCAATAATAAAATGGATGATAGAAAGGGGATTTGAAGTCTCGATTGCCGCTTCCGGTTCATCGCTTTTTTTGCTGCAAAATGAATTCCCGGATCTAAAATTTTTTAAAATCAGGGGATACCAGGTACAATATTCCTATAAAAAACGCTTTCTGCCGCTTAAAATTTTGTTGCAGCTGCCAAAAATTTTGTTAACCATCCGCCACGAAAACCGCTGGCTCAAAAAGCTGCTGGAAAAAGACCCTTTTGATCTGATCATTTCCGACAACCGCTTCGGCTTCTACCATAAAAAGGTGCCTTCGGTCTTTATGACGCATCAATTATTAATCTACAACAGGAAAGCCTGGCTGCGAAACTGGATGCAGAGCATTAATTACCGGTACATCAACCGGTTTTCTTTTTGCTGGGTTCCTGATTTATCACAACAACCCGGTTTTGCCGGCATCCTGTCGCACCCTGATAACAAACCCGGAATTCCGGTTTATTATTTAGGCCCGCTTTCCAGGTTTTGGGGAGAAAAAAATCAGGCGCCGGTTCAAAAAAAATACAAGCTCTGCTTTCTGCTTTCCGGTCCCGAACCGCAACGATCGATGCTTGAAGCGAGGATTTTAGAACTGGCGCCTTCACTTGAAGGACGCTTATTGCTGCTCAGGGCCAAACCCGGCGCCGAGCCTCTACCACCTGTCGCTCCCAACCTGGAAGTCATCAATCATCTTCCAACCAATGAAATGAAGGAAAAAATGCTGCAATCTGAATTTGTGCTGAGCCGTGCCGGATATACGACCATTATGGAACTCGCCTCCTTAAATATTCGCGGAATTTTGATTCCAACGCCCGGACAAACCGAACAGGAATACCTGGCTCAACACCTGATGCAAAACCGTTGGTTTTACTGTTTCAACCAGGAGCAGGACCTTAAACGCCAGATCGAGCTTGCCCTGTCATTCAATTACAATCAAATTACCTTCTCAGCCGGTTTCCCGGCAGTTTTGAACGGATTTTTCGAAGAAGTTTTTTGATCAAAATCAGGTACGATTTCCACCCCTGAAAAAGCGAGGAAATTTGGCGCTTTTTTTAGTAAAAGCTTTAAAAAAGAGAACGTTAGGAAAAGAAAAATCTACAGATAAATTGTAAATTCGTATCCATGAATCATGGACAAACAGTGTTGGCTGAAAACATACTTCCCAAATATACGCTGAACGAAGAACAGGAGAGAAAGGAAATCCTACGCCAATACCGGGGTCTGTTGCGGGCCTTACGTCCCAAGTTGAAAAAAGGGGACCGCGAATTGCTGCGGATTGCATTTGAAATGGCGGCCGAAGCACACAAGACCATGCGGCGAAAAAGTGGCGAACCCTATATCCTGCATCCGCTGGCAGTGGCCAGAATTTGTGTGGAGGAAATCGGATTAGGAGTGCGCTCGAGTATCTGCTCGCTCTTGCACGACACTGTGGAAGATACCGATATTACGCTTGAGGATGTGGAACGGGAGTTTGGAGGCGAAATAGCACGCATTGTGGATGGACTTACCAAAATTTCCACCGTTATTGATACCAATATCAGTCAGCAGGCAGAAAATTTTAAAAAGATTCTGCTTACCCTTACCGATGACCCCCGGGTTATTTTGATAAAGCTCGCCGACCGTCTTCATAATATGCGTACGCTTGATTTTATGAAGCGGGAAAAGCAGCTGAAGATTTCGAGTGAAACCGTTTGGGTATATGCGCCGCTGGCTCACCGTATGGGGCTGTATAATATCAAAACGGAGATGGAAGATCTCGCGATGAAATACCTAGAACCGGAAGCCTATCGCGATATCGCACGTCGCCTCGCAGAAACGAAAAGGGAAAGGACGAAATACATCAATGAATTTATTAAACCGATCAAAGAAAAGCTGGAAGCAGGAAATTTCAACTTTGAGATCTACGGCAGGCCTAAAAGCATCCATTCCATTTGGAATAAGATCAAGAAAAAAGGCGTATCCTTCAACGAAGTGTATGACCTTTTCGCCATTCGCGTAATCCTTGACTCGCCACATGAGCGGGAAAAGGAAGACTGCTGGAAGGTTTATTCAATGATCACGGATGAATATACACCTGCTCCGGAAAGGTTGCGTGATTGGCTGAGCAATCCAAAAAGCAATGGCTATGAGGCGCTTCATACTACCGTTATGGGCCCTCAGGGAAGATGGGTGGAAGTGCAGATCCGGACAAAAAGAATGAATGAAATCGCTGAAAAGGGATTGGCAGCGCATTATAAGTACAAGGAAGGAAATCCGAGTGAAGACAGGTTTGACAAATGGTTTGTACAGATCAGGGAGGTCATCGGCAACCAGGATACAGATTCCGTCGACTTTCTCCAGGATTTTAAAACCAGTTTTCTGGCTGAAGAAATTTACGTTTATACGCCAAAGGGCGACGTGAAGATGCTTCCGGTAGGTTCAACTGCGCTTGATTTTGCATTCTCCATACATTCCGATATCGGAAGTAAATGTATTGGAGCGAAGGTCAATCATAAACTCGTTCCCATCAGCCATAAGCTGAGAAGCGGCGATCAGATCGAAATCATCACAAGTAATAAGCAAAAGCCAAACGACGACTGGCTTAATTTCGTTGTAACGGGAAAGGCAAGAAGCAAGATAAAGGACGCCCTGAAAGATGAGAAGCGAGCAATTGCCGAGGACGGTAAATATATCTTGCAGAAAAAACTGGAAGGAATGGGCGCCGCCTTTAATCAATATAATATTGACGAGCTGGTGACCTATTACAAACTGGTATCCCAACTCGATCTTTTCTACAACCTCGCGGTAAAAAAGATCGATCTGAGGGAATTGAAGGAATTTAACCTGCTGGGCGACAAGCTGGAAGCGCCAAAACCCGTAAAAACGGAGGTGAAACCCGAAACAGAACATAAGTCGCCAATCGCGAAGAAGGATTCTGAACTGGTTATATTTGGAGAGAGCAGCGATAAGATCATGTACACCCTTGCGAAGTGCTGTAATCCGATCCCGGGAGATGCGGTTTTTGGATTCGTTACTACCGGCAAAGGATTAACGATTCATCGCGTCAACTGTCCCAATGCGGCGCAGATGATGGCAAACTTCAGCCATCGGGTGGTGAAAACAAAGTGGGCAAAAAATAAGGAAATATCTTTTCTCACGGGATTGCGGATTATTGGATTGGATGATGTAGGTGTCATCAATATGATTACAAATGTGATCAGCGGCGATATGAAAGTAAACATTGCAGCCCTCACCATCGAATCAGGAACCGGATTGTTTGAAGGAACAATCAAAGTGTTTGTACACGACAAGGAAGAATTGGATGAACTGGTAGAAAGGTTGCAACGATTGAACGGCATCCAGTCCGTAAGCCGTTTCGATACCGAAGAGTCAGACTAGGATTTGTGTACAAGATGGGCAATGTTGTGTAAACGGGTTTGGGGAACAAACAAAACATCGGAAGCCGCCACCTCCTCGTCAGAGAATTGTTCGGCAGGATGAAGGTGATTATTTTTCAAGGTGAATGCCCGGTATCCGATGGAATCAAAGAACCGTCGCATCGTTGTATATTTATCGCCCCAGGTCTCTAACTGAACGAGCGGATGGTACTTTTCAAATACCGGCTTCATCTCCGGAAAAACTACCGTTTCGTATCCTTCTATATCGCATTTTATGTAATCGATCTTCTTAAGGTTTGCAAACAATTCACTTCCTCTCCTGATTTCACTTTCAAAAACAAGCTGGTCACCTGCAATCTGATCCTCATTGAGAATCGTTACTGTTCCGTGTCGTAAATAACGGAGATGACGCAGAAAGGCCGGCATCCCCAATTTTACTTTCCCTCCATTACTTTCGCCCAAAGCATAAGAATAAATGACAATGTTGGGCTGTTTGGGAATCAATCTTCTTAATAATTTCCGGTAGGGCGCAACCGGTTCCACACAATATAGCTCGCCTTTATTTTTGATGATCTTAGAAAAAATGTAGCTGAAATATCCCAGATTTGCGCCGACATCTATGATTGTATCTTCCGGATGAATCAGATTTCTTACGAAGTAATGCCAGCGGTATTTTTCATCGAATTTTAAAATTCCCAGTGCATATTCTAACTTGAAAGTTCTTTGCAATAAAAGTAAATATCTGTGGAGTCCTAAAAGATGGTACAGTTTTTCTTTAATCTTCTCTGTCATCGGCAATTTATTCAGAAATTTTTTCAAAGATGAACAAAACGGTTTAACCTTTAAAGAATTTTCGGATAAAAAGATATTCTAAAGTTTGTAAAATGGGAAAAACAAAGCATACCAACAGGCTGTTTAATGAAACGAGTCCCTACCTGTTGCAACATGCTCATAATCCAGTCGATTGGTATCCGTGGGGCGAAGAAGCCCTGCAGAAAGCCAAAACGGAAGATAAAGTCATTTTGGTAAGCATCGGTTACAGTGCATGCCATTGGTGCCATGTAATGGAAAAAGAAAGCTTTGAAGATGTGGAAACGGCGATTTTAATGAATGAGAACTTCATAAACATCAAGATTGATCGCGAAGAACGGCCTGATCTCGATCATGTTTATATGGAGGCAGTTCAATTGATAAACGGCAATGGCGGATGGCCATTGAATGTGTTTTTAACACCAGATGAAAAACCTTTTTTTGGAGGAACTTATTATCCTCCTGTGAGAATGTATAACCAGCCGGCCTGGAAAGATATTTTGCGGGCGGTAAAAGATGCATATACCAAAAATCGCGATGAAATTGAGCAGCAGGCGGAAAATTTAATGAACCATATCGGCGGCAATTCTATTTCAAATCTGATATCAAAAACGTCTGAAGACGATTTTTTTAAAACGGAAAGGCTCAACGAGATCGGAGGCAATATTTTAAAGAATGCGGATACGGTTTGGGGAGGATTTGGTAAAGCGCCGAAATTTCCCCAAACCTTTTGCATAAGGTATCTCATGAGCCGTTTCTATTATACCAATGAGCAGCCGTTGCTCGATCAGGCGCTGCTCAGTCTCACAAAAATGTTGCAGGGCGGCATCTTCGATCAGCTTGAGGGCGGATTTTCCCGTTACAGCACCGATGACAAATGGCTCGTTCCGCATTTTGAGAAAATGTTGTACGATAATGCGCTCCTGATAGAGGCATTATCAGAAGCGTTTCAAATCACCGGAAACCCCGTTTTTTCTGATACAATAACTCAAACACTGCACTTCATCGGGCAGTCGTTTACCAATGAGGATGGCGGCTTTTACAGTGCATTTGATGCCGACAGCGAAGGCGAAGAAGGAAAATATTACACCTGGTCAAAGGAAGAAGTCGATCATATTTTACAGGAAGATGCGGAATTGTTTTCAAAAATATTCGACCTCTCTGCCTCCGGGAATTGGGAGGGTAGGAATATTCTCTGGCTTCCTGTAAGTCTTGAAGAATGGTCGCAAACTTTATCTCTTCCGCTCCCGGTGTTGAAGGAAAAGATATCGGTGATGAAACAAAAACTGATTGCTGCAAAACAAGGTCGCGTGAAGCCGGGATTAGATGATAAGATACTTCCAGGATGGAATGCACTGATGGTGAAAGCCTGTTGCAAAGCCTATGCGGCCACCGGAAATTCTCAGGCATTGACGATGGCCACCGCTAACCTTTCGTTTCTTGAGAAAAATTTATGGATAGCCGATCAGTTGTATCACAGCTATACCAAAGGAAGGAAAAAGCAAACCGCATTTTTGGACGATTATGCTTCGCTGATTGCAGCCTATATTGCCATTCAGGAAGTTTCGGGAGAAAATAAATGGCTTGAAAAAGCAAAGAGGTTGACCGAAAAAGTTATCCATGATTTTTCAGATGCCGAATCATCCTATTTTTATTTCACTCCCAGTCATCAAAACGACATTGTGGTGCGAAAGACGGAGTTGTATGATGGTGCTACTCCTTCAGGCAATTCAATGATGGCCGGAAACCTGTTAAAGCTTTCCGTTCTGCTTGAAAGGACTGATTGGAAAGAACGGGCAATTTTTATGGTAAAGAATCTTTCGGATGCAATAAGACAATATCCCACATCGTTTGGAGAATGGGCATTGGTTTGGCAGGAGATCGTGAAGGGAACGAACGAGATTGCCATCGTAGGTAAAGGCGCAAACGACTTACTTCCAAAGCTGCTGCGGTTTTATATTCCCAATAAGGTTTTACAAATTGCAACAGCTGAAGGTTCAGATTATCCGCTTTTGAAAGGAAAGAAAATGGATGATGGAAAAGATCTTATTTATGTTTGTTACGATTATGCCTGCCAGAAGCCGGTAGCGTCGGTTGAGGAGATTAAATACTTATTGAAAAAATAATATTCACAATAAGCAAAACGGAATTTCGTTAGTATAAATTGCCGTAACATTTTTTTAAATAATGTGGTGTTATTGTTTAAGTTGCGGAAGTTGAAAAATTTTGATGGTATAATAATATGACTACATTTGCTCAATTTTCTAATTAATATTTTAATGAAGACCCGATTTCTTTCTTTATTAGCATTAACGGTTTTAGTTTTCGGATCGACGAGTTGTTTTAAGAAGGGTTCAAAGGTTAAGGGAGTTCCCAATGACGGCCAGTTGCATGGTGTTGCGCCTTCAGCCAGGCCGGGAATGACTAAGCCTCTTGGAATGGTTTATATCCCACCCGGAACATTTCACATGGGTCCCAGTGATGAAGATATCAACTATAATTTCACAGCCCGCAACCGTCAGATCTCGATTAGCGGATTTTGGATGGATGCGACCGAAATCACCAATAATGAATACCGGCAGTTTGTAAAATGGACGGTCGACAGTCTCGCTGCCATTCAATTGGGTTATTTCAAGGCAGTAGATACAGATACAGCGGTTGATTGGACAAAGGCAAGAACCATCAAATGGTCAGATAAATCAACGCTTGAAAAATTAAGCCCATTAATGCTTACTCCCGATAACCGCTTGTATGGAAAGATGGAGATCGATCCCGAAAAGATCGTGTACAATGTGCAGGGATTTGATTTGAAGGAGGCAGCAAAAAGATCAAATATTGGACGGCCACGTAAAGATTTTATTTACCGGTATAACCAGGCCGTTTATCCTGATACGCTTGTGTGGATGAGAGATTTCTCTTACTCCTACAACGAACCGATGGCAAAACGTTATTTTTCACATCCTTCCTATGGCAATTATCCGGTGGTAGGGGTGAGCTGGAAGCAGGCCGTTGCCTTCTGTCATTGGAGAACACGTAATCTGAATTCTTATCTCGAAAGAACAAAGCACTCTCCTGAAAGCGACTTCAGACTGCCAACATA
>JAFAEW010000033.1 GCA_023423835.1 Bacteroidota bacterium
GTGTTTTACCTTGAACTGAATTTCGGAATGTGAGGGATCGATTTTCCAATTAATACTTGCCATAATTATTTGTTTTTTTGTTTGTACAAAGTTACCAACCGGCGGTCCCGCAGCATTTGATATACGGCAATAAATAGCTGTGATCTATATCACTACATCGGAAAGTTTTCCGCAAATAAAAGCATTAAAAAAAAGGATGCGAAAAGGAAAATCAGGTCAAAAAATTCGTACCGCATTTTCGCAACTAATCCCTAAATTGTACTGTTTTCTCCGCTGATCTCCGAAAGATCAGGATTCAGACAAAAACAATCCGCTATGCCACAGATCATCATCGAAGCGAGAGAAGCCTCTCTCAGTACCGGTTTGAGCGTCAGGAGGATTCTTCCCTTCCGGCTGAGAAGAATGGTAGGACCTTTTATTTTTATGGATCATGCCGGCCCCGTAGATATTCAGCCGGCGGCGATGTCGGCAATGGATGTATTGCCACATCCGCATATTGGTTTGTCAACGGTAAGCTATTTATTTGGCGGACAGGTTACGCACCGCGACAGCCTGGGAGTGGAACAGATCATTCGCCCGGGCGAGGTAAACTGGATGACGGCCGGAAGCGGCATTTCCCATTCAGAACGGTTTGAAGAGCCGGACGCCCTGGCCGGCGGGGTATTGGAAATGATTCAGACCTGGGTGGCTTTGCCGGAAAAAGCGGAAGAATCGCATCCTGAATTCCATAACTACAAGCCGGAAGTACTCCCAACCTGTTCCGATAAAGGCATCTGGATGCGCCTTATTGCCGGTAATGCATACGGATTGAGAAACGATGTTAAAACACATTCGCCTTTATTTTATATCCATGCCAATTTAGATGCCGGCACCCGCTTCAACCTGCCAAAAGAACATTCGGAAAGAGGAATCTACATCGCAAAAGGAAGCGTGGAACTTTCGGGCAGAACCTATACGGCCGGCCAGATGCTGGTATTTGCAAAAGAAGAAGATCCCGCACTGCTGGCAAAAGAGCCTTCCACGCTGATGCTGTTAGGTGGCGAACCCCTCGGAGAGCGTTTCATCTGGTGGAATTTTGTTTCCTCAAGAAGAGAACGCATTGAGCAGGCTAAATCCGATTGGAAAGCCGGAAGAATTCAGCTCCCGCCGACCGATAACAGCGAATATATTCCACTTCCGGAAGACCGGTCTAAACCCGCATCAAGCGCACCGCCACCGGAGCCGCTATCTTAAATGTGATCAACAGGATTGTATGATCATCCGCTTCGTTCGATCCTAATTCGTTGACGTGCTAGAAACCTTTCACGACCGCTATTTTGATCATTGCCTAGTTTTCGGCAGACATCAGTCTTTCGGGCACCTCCGGTTGATTTTCCGGACGAAGGCTCCGCACGGTTTTTCCTGCCTGCCACAATTCACTTTGGCGCAACTCTTTCAATTCCTGTTCGAGATTTTCCCGGTATCCGGGCTTGCTGTTGCTTTCGATGGATAAGGCGGCTTCTTTTCCTGATGCAACACTGTCGTAGAGCTCTGAAAAAACCGGTAAAGTGGCGTCTCTAAAGCGTTTCCACCAGTCGAGCGCGCCCCGCTGCGCAGTGGTAGAGCAGTTCGCATACATCCAATCCATACCATTTTCCGCCACCAGCGGCATTAAGGATTGGGTGAGTTCTTCAACCGTTTCGTTAAACGCTTCAGAAGGTGAATGTCCGTTTTTTCGCAATACTTCAAACTGAGCGGCAAAAATTCCCTGGATGGCGCCCATGAGCGTCCCCCTTTCTCCGGTGAGATCGCTGTAAACTTCTTTTTTGAAATCCGTCTCAAACAAGTATCCGGAGCCAATCGCGATTCCCAGGGCAATCACCCGGTCAAAGGCTTTCCCGGTTGCGTCCTGGAAGATGGCATAGCTGCTGTTCAGGCCGCGCCCCTGTAAAAACATTCGTCTTAAAGATGTACCAGAACCTTTCGGCGCTACCAAAAATACATCCACATCGGCCGGAGGAACAATACCTGTCTGGTCATTGTAGGTGATCCCAAAACCGTGGGAAAAGTAGAGCGCCTTTCCCGCGGTAAGATGTTTTTTAACGGTTGGCCAGAGTGCAATCTGTGCAGCATCGCTCAAAAGATAGCAAATGATGGTGCCTCGCATTAACGCTTCTTCTATTTCAAACAGCGTTTCGCCCTCCACAAATCCATCCCGCAGTGCTTTATCCCAGCTTTTGGAATTCTTACGCTGTCCAACAATTACGTTGATCCCATTGTCGCGTTGATTTAAAGCCTGACCCGGACCCTGAACGCCATATCCGATCACTGATACTACTTCATCTTCCAGTACTTTCTGAGCTTTGGAAAGCGGAAACTCTTGTCTTGTTACAACGTTTTCTATCGTTCCTGCAAAGTTTAATGTTGCCATTTGTTTTCGTTTAAATTTTAAATTAAGCTGTTTTCGGGCAGTTTGATATTTGTTATGCCCCGTTTGATGAAAGGTGCGAATTTTCAACCTCAATCAATTTGTCGATCTGTTGCTGTACTTTAACCGCTTTATCGTAGGTGGTATTTAAAATAAAGCTTGCTGCGCCTTTGTAAATATTTTCCTGGAATTCGAATGCGGTGAGACTTTTAATGCGAACGCGCCTTCTGTTGCAGATGTTGATCATACGGTTTAAAATATTAAATCCATTATCGGAAAATACATCGAGTGTGAAATCTGAATTCATGATGATAATTTTTCAGTTTGATTTGTATTATTTGGGCCCGAGCAGTATTTCGCTCACACTGGCTCCGGTGGGAACCATTGGAAATACGTTGTCTTCTTTTTCTACCTTCACTTCCAGAAAGCACGGCCCGTTGTGGTTCAGTAATTCTTCCAGCGCCGGATACAATTCACTCCTTTCAGTTACCCGTCGTGCGGGGATATCGTAGGCCGCGGAAATTTTAATGAAGTCGGGATTAATCATTTCTGTAAAGGAGTACCTCTTTTCAAAAAACAACTGCTGCCATTGCCGCACCATTCCCAAAAATTCATTGTTCAGGACAATAATTTTTACGGGAATGTTGTATTGGCTGATGGTTCCGAGCTCCTGAAGGGTCATCTGAAATCCCCCATCGCCGATGATCGCAATCACGGCTCTGTCTTTACATCCCGTTTTAGCACCCATTGCCGCGGGAAGGGCAAATCCCATTGTGCCGGCGCCCCCCGAGCTCACATTAGATCGTGGATGCTTGAACTGATAATAACGGCTTGCAATCATCTGGTGTTGTCCCACGTCTGTTACGATCACCGATTCGCCCTTCGTCATTTTGCTGAGCAGATGGATGACTTCGGCCATCTTAATTTCATCTGTCCCATTTTCACAATCCGCACAGATAATTTTTTCATATTCCTCTTTATGATAGTTTCGGAATGTCTGAAGCCAACCGGTATGATCTGCCGGATGAATCTGCTGCGTGAGCAGGCGCAGCGCCTCCTTCGCGTCTGCATGAATGCCAACATCGGATTTGATAATCTTATCGATTTCTGCCTGATCTATATCAATATGAATGATCCTTGCCTGTTTTGCATAGCGGGAGACATCGCCGGTTACGCGGTCATCAAACCGCATTCCCACAGCAATGAGCAGATCGCATTCGTTTGTATTGATGTTGGGCGCATAGTTTCCGTGCATTCCCAGATATCCGACATAAAGCGGGTGATCGGTTGGAATGGCCGATAATCCGAGAAGTGTAGATGCTACGGGTATATCGCCTTTTTCGGCAAAATCGAGCAGTTCACGACTTGCATCGGACAACAGCACACCCTGTCCCGCCAGAATAAAAGGTTTTTTAGCGGCATTAATGAGCAGCGCCGCGTCTTCGATCTTTGCAATATTGACTTCCGGCACGGGATGGTAGGTTCGCACGGAGGTGCAATGTTCATATTCGAACTCTACTTTTGCGAACTGCGCATCTTTCGTCAGGTCAATGACAACCGGACCCGGCCTTCCGCTGCGGGCAATATAAAATGCTTTCGCGATGGTTTTAGCAATATCCGCTGCATGTGTAACCTGAGCACTCCATTTGGTGATGGGTGCGGTGATGTTCATGACGTCGATTTCCTGGAAAGCATCGGTGCCGAGCAGATGAGAGGCCACCTGTCCCGTAATGCAAACCAGTGGCGTACTATCGATCATTGCATCCGCAATTCCGGTAATCAGGTTGGTTGCTCCCGGGCCGGAGGTAGCGAATACAATTCCGGGCTTTCCGGTTACGCGGGCATAGCCCTGGGCCGCATGCACCGCTCCCTGTTCATGGCGAACGAGATAGTGGTTTATCTGATCCGAATAATTGAAAAGCGCATCATAAACGGGCATGATGGCGCCTCCCGGATATCCGAAGATGGTGTCCACTTCCTCGGCGAGGAGTGAAAGAATTAAGGCTTCTGAACCCGAAACCACCGTCTTGATTCCACTGACTGAAGACGCATTCTCTTTGATTTTTTTCCTGCTTTCGATCATCGCTTTGTGTTTTTCTGTTGTGATTAAAATTCATCGGTAACGCAGCCATTTGCGGCGTTGCTGACCGTTTTCTGATATTTGTATAATACTCCGTTTGAAACCCTGTTTCGCTGTGGAGGTTGAAGGCTCCTGCGGTTTTCAATTTCCTCCTGGTCCACTTTCAAATGGATGGTGTTGTTAACCGCATCCAACTCAACCAGGTCATCATCTTTTACCAGTCCTATAAGCCCTCCCTCCCATGCTTCTGGAGTAATATGTCCTACCACAAATCCATGTGTACCTCCGCTGAACCGGCCGTCGGTTATCAGGGCAATTGTTTTTCCCAGCCCGGCGCCAATGATAGCCGAAGTCGGCTTGAGCATTTCCGGCATTCCGGGTGCGCCTTTTGGTCCAACATTTTTAATTACAACCACATCGCCATGCTTTATTTTCCCTTCGGATAAGCCCTTCAGCAGGTGATGCTCTCCGTCGAAAACCCGGGCCGGACCGGTAAACCGCTCTCCTTCCTTGCCTGTGATTTTTGCTACGCTGCCGCCTTCCGCGAGATTGCCGTAGAGAATCTGAAGATGACCGGTCGCCTTTACCGGGTTCTGAATGGGATGGATGATTTTTTGCATTTCGAAATCAAGTTCCATGGCATCTTCGAGGTTTTCGGCTATTGTCTTTCCTGTAACGGTGAGGCAATCGGGATGTAAAAGGCCCTGCTGTAAGAGGTATTTCATTACCGCGGGAATTCCTCCGTGTTGATGAAGATCCTGCATCAGGTAGTTGCCACTTGGTTTGAAGTCTGCAAGCACGGGCGTGCGGTCGCTGATCCTTTGAAAATCATCTTGCGTGAGAGGAATCCCAACACTTTTTGCCATTGCTATGAGATGGATAACGGCATTGGTGGAACCACCGAGGATCATCACTATGGTAATGGCATTTTCAAAGGCTTCAAAGGTCATGATATCCCTCGGCTTAATGTCTTTTTCGAGTAGGTTGAGAATGGCTTTTCCCGCCCTGAGGCATTCCGATTTTTTGTCTTCACTCAATGCGGGGTTACTCGAAGAATAAGGAAGGCTCATTCCAAGTGCTTCAATGGCCGAAGCCATGGTATTGGCAGTGTACATTCCCCCGCAGGCGCCGGCACCGGGACAGGCATTGCGGATCACTTGTTTGAAATCTTCAGGTGAAATATCACCGGCAAGCTTATGTCCCAGGGCTTCGAAGGCAGATACAATATTCAGATCTTGCCCGTTGTAATGACCGGGTGCAATCGTGCCGCCATACACCATAATTGAAGGCCGGTTTAGCCTTCCCATCGCAATCAGCGAACCGGGCATATTTTTATCGCAGCCGGGAAGTGCAATCAGTCCATCATAATATTGGGCGCCGCAAACGGTTTCGATACTGTCGGCTATCACGTCGCGACTTACCAGAGAATACCGCATTCCAACGGTCCCGTTGCTCATTCCGTCGCTTACGCCGATGGTATTAAAAATCAATCCCACCATATTCGAATCCCAAACACCCTGCTTTACCAGTTTTGCAAGATCATTGAGGTGCATGTTACAGGTGTTGCCATCGTATCCCATGCTCACAATACCTACCTGCGGCTTTTTCAGGTCTTCTTCCGTCAGCCCGATTCCATAAAACATGGCCTGGGCAGCCGGCTGCGTTTCATCCTGCGTAAGTGTGCTGCTGTATTTATTTAATTCGTTCATATCCTTTTGTGCGTCATTTTTCAACCGGATTTCCGTTTTCTTCCGTTAAAATGAATGTTTGTTAACATAAAAAAACCCGTCTCGAGTGAGACGGGTCAATAAAAAAATTGAAAAATTAAAACTATTCCCCTCCATAGTGCAGGGGTATTTTGGTGGCAACAGCAGTCATATTGACCGCTGTGTTAGATTGAATGCCGTGAAAAAATTTTCCTTGTTTCATGGAAATGCGTTGACGACAAACTTACAAATCCTTTTTTTAAAACCCGATTTTTTTTTAAAAGCTGTGATCGTGCGAAAACTAACTCCTCATCCTATCATTTCTAGTAAATCCAAAACGATTAATATATTTTTATACTTTTATTCAAACAATTAGTTTATATTTGTACCTTAACGCAACCAGATGAACTATAATTTGATAAGAAACTTATTAGATCTGATGGAACAATTTGAATCGGAAAACAAAGGAACAAGTGGCTATCCTCCTGATATAGAAGGATTTAAACAATGGATGTTGGATAATTTTTCCGTCGGTCCGGCAATTGCTCCCGACTGGGAGGGAAAATCCTCCGGCCGCACGGCAGAAAGCGTAGTGGCAACCCTGATCGTTCACATGAACCGCTATGCGAAAAATTATTTTCGCGCAGCACTGGCAGAATCCGATTTTTCCGGGCAGGATGATGTAATTTATCTCATCGTTCTCAGGTTTAGCCCGCCGCTCACGAAAATGGAATTGATCAAAAAGAATGTACACGATAAACCGGCCGGAATTCAGATCATAAATCGCCTGATTGCAAAAGGCTGGGCTGTTCAGACAGGATCAGATAAAGATAAGAGAAGCAAGATAATTTCTATCACTCCGAAAGGCGTAAATGCACTGGATGAGGTGATGGCAAAGGTTCGACAGGCTACAGACATCGTTTCCGCTAAACTATCACAAAACGAAAAGATGCAATTAATCGGGATCTTAAACAAGCTGGACAGTTTTCACCAGGAAATTTATGACAGAAACTATGAGCCCGCCAACTTGTTGGAAAATGCAATGAAAGCCATCAATGACAATTAAAAAAGGAAGGAGGATGAAAAAGAAAACTTTAGCTATTCTAAATGCGATATTCCTGCTCGTAACCCTGGTAATTAATTACCTGTCTAACAGCGGTTACTTCAACGGGAATACCATGAAAACGATTTCAGACCGTTACCACAATTTATTCACCCCTGCATCCTATGCCTTTTCTATTTGGGGATTGATTTATCTTTTTCTACTCGCCTTTGTTATATATTCTTTCAGCATTCTAAGTCGCGAAAAAGAAAGCAACATTATTTCACTCGTTGGTCCCTGGTTTATTGTAACCTGCATTGCCAACAGCCTTTGGGTTGTTGCATGGCTCAATGATCTTATTGGCCTCTCCGTGTTGCTGATGATTGTGCTTTTGGTAGCGTTGATCAGAATTGTTATCAACACCAAGGCGGAACTCACCAATCCCCCCTTCAGAATCGTTGCATGTGTCTGGTGGCCGTTTACCATCTATGCCGGTTGGATTTCGGTGGCATTGATTGCCAACATTGCAGCTTTTCTTACAAAAAGCGGATGGGAAGGATTCGGACTTTCTGAAAACCTGTGGACGATCCTCATGATCATCGTTGCCGGCCTCGTTTACCTTTTCATTACCTGGACCCGCAATATGCGTGAATTTGGATTGGTTGGAACCTGGGCGCTGATTGCCGTAGCAATGGCAAATAAGGGAATTAACCCGAACATTTATACCACGGCATTGATCACTGCAATCATTATAGCCTTGAGCAGCACCGCTCACGCGATCAGAAATTTTCGCGGCTTCGGAAAAACATTTGAAGAATTTGAAACCATTTCTGCATGAACATTTCACGCAAAAAAATAGCGATCATCGGTTCCGGATTTTCAGGGATGTCAGCCGCTGCCTATGCTGCGCGGGACGGGCATGAGGTGCATGTTTACGAAAAACACGATCAGCCCGGCGGCAGGGCAAGACAATTTTCCACTCCCGGTGGTTTCGTGTTTGACATGGGTCCGAGCTGGTATTGGATGCCCGACATTATGGACAAATTTTTTGAGGATTTCAATTACAAAACATCTGATTTCTTTGAGCTGGTTTCGTTGAATCCACAGTTTGACATCCTGTTTTCCGACGGCAAATTGTCGATCCCCGAAAACTATGAAGAACTGAAAAACCTTTTCGAGGAAACAGAGCCCGGTTCCGCAAAGCAGCTCGACAGGTTTATGAAATCCGCAAAGTACAAATATGAAGTGGGTATGCAGGATTTTGTAAACAAGCCTTGTTATAGCTGGAGCGAATTTTTATCCCTAAAAATTGCCAAAAGCGCTTTGCAGCTCGATCTGCTGACCAATTTCCGTAGTTATGTGGCCAAATATTTTTCGCACCCCAAACTGAAGGCGCTGATGGAATTTCCGGTGATCTTCCTCGGTGCATCCCCCAAAACTATTCCTGCTTTATACAGCCTGATGAATTATGGCGGATATGTGCTCGGAACGAAATATCCGCTTGGTGGTTTCCATCAACTTGTGAAGGCAATGCAAACGGTTGCCGAACGACAGGGAGCGGTCTTTCATTTCAACCACAAGGTAACCGCCATCGATACCAAAGATAACCGCGTGCATGCCCTGGAGATCGAGGGTGAATGGCAACAATTTGAAGCCGTGATCACTTCCGCAGATTATCACCATTCTGAAAATTTGCTGACCGATGAACGGCGGAAAAATTATGATGAAACCTATTGGGAAAACAAAACCTTTGCGCCCTCTTGCCTCATTTATTATCTCGGAATAAAGAATAAGATCCCCGGACTCAACCATCATACCTTGTTTTTCGAACACGATCTTGATGCGCATATCGACACCATTTACGGACATAAAGCCTGGCCGGAAAAGCCGCTGTTTTATTGCTGTTGTCCTTCCAAAACAGATGAAAGCGTGGCGCCTGAAGGCTGCGAAAACCTGTTCCTGCTCATGCCGGTTGCCACCGGTCTCGAAGACCAGGAATCGATCCGGGAAAAATACCTGGACGAAATGCTGAGCCGGATAGAAAAACATACGGGTACCAACGATCTGCAATCACAGATCGTATACAAAAGAAGCTATTCTGTTCAGGATTTCATCTCGGATTACAATGCTTATGGCGGCAATGCTTACGGACTTGCCAACACGCTCCGTCAGACCGCCGTATTGAAACCGAAGATCCGGAACAAACAAGTGCATAATTTATTTTATACCGGCCAGCTTACTGTGCCCGGGCCCGGTGTGCCGCCTTCTGTTATTTCAGGAAAAATTGTAGCGAACGAAGTGAATAAACTGATAAATCAACCATATGAAAACACTTTTTGATGAATTGTCGTTTGAAGTGAGTAAAAGCACTACGCGAAAATACAGCACCAGCTTTTCGCTCGGCATTCTGGCACTCAAACCCTCGATCAGATCAGGCATTTATGCCATCTATGGATTTGTGCGGCTTGCCGACGAAATAGTGGACAGTTTTCACGATTACGACAAGGAAAAACTGTTGGCCAGATTAAAATCAGAAACTTCGCATGCTCTGAAGGAAGGCATTTCCATCAACCCGATTTTACAATCCTTCCAGCAAACGGTGCATCAATACCAAATTGATGTAAAACTGATTGACCAGTTTTTGCACAGCATGGAAATGGATTTGCAAAAGATCGATTACAATTCTGATCTGTATAACGAATACATCTATGGATCAGCTGAAGTTGTTGGACTGATGTGCCTGCAGGTTTTCACCGAAGGCAACAAAGAAATGTACGAAGTTTTGAAACCCTATGCGATGAAGCTTGGCTCTGCATTTCAAAAGGTAAATTTTCTGAGGGATTTAAAAGATGACTACCAGATTTTAGGACGCACTTATTTTCCTAATATCGAAATGGGCGTGTTTGACAATTGCGTGAAATGGCAGATCGAAAAGGAAATTGAAGAAGAATTTAAGGAAGCTTTACATGGAATAAAACTGCTTCCGCCTTCGTCGAAGTTTGGCGTTTACCTCGCATTCAAATATTATTTGTCTTTATTCAAAAAAATAAAAAAGACTTCGGCCGAACGCATCGTGCGGGAAAGAATTCGTATTCCCAATTCCAGAAAACTTTCACTGATGCTGAGCAGTTATGTACAATATAAAACAATGATGTGATGTTGAAGATTTTGATACTCACGATTGCACTGACAATACCCGCATCCGGAAGCATCGATTTAGAGGCCGTGCGATCGGCCTATTCGCCGGCAGTGAAAGACAAAAAACTGTGTGGCGAAATGATTAGTAAATTAAAATCCGAAGAACTCAGCAATGTTTGTCTCGCCTATTTCGGCGGCTTTCAGACGCTTTGGGCAAACCACGTTTTCAGCCCGATCTCAAAATTGAAAACCTTTAATGAGGGAAAGAAAAATTTAGAAACCGCGGTGAAACGGGATCCGTCGAACTGGGAAATACGCCTTGTGCGACTATCGGTTCAGAAAAATGCGCCTCGATTTCTCGGGTACCATCAGAACATAAGCGAAGATGAAAGCTATATTAGAAGAAACATGAAGTCCGATACGAGCGCGGTTTTATTAAAAATGGCAGATCAACTTTTAAAAGATTGAATATGCGATATCAATTAAAAAGAAGGCAGCAACTACGATGCGATATTGAAACAGCCTGGAAGTTCTTTTCGTCGCCGCTCAACCTTGCCACAATTACGCCAAAGGAAATGAACTTTGTGGTGCACACAGCTTTAACGGAGGGTGAGATTTTTGAAGGCATGGAAATCGATTATACGGTTTCGCCCCTGTTTAACATTCCATTGAAATGGAAAACTCGCATTACGCAGGTTGATCATCATAAAAGCTTTACCGACATGCAGGAAAAAGGACCCTACAAATACTGGAAGCATGTACACGAATTTTATCCGAATGTAAACGGCGTTTTAATGAGGGATACGGTGGAATATGAATTACCTTTTGGACTTTTGGGAAGGGTTGTACACAAATTGCTGGTAAAGAAAAAACTGGAGAAACTCTTTAATTTCAGATTTGCGGTTTTAGAAAAATACTTCGATAAAAAAATAACAGCAACATGAATGTAATGATAGTGATAGCGGTCTTTGTGCTGATGGAAGGCGCCACCTGGCTGATTCACAAATATGTGATGCACGGCTTTTTGTGGGTGCTTCATCGCGATCACCACGATCACAGCAATGAAGGACCGCTGGAACGAAACGATCTTTTCTTTTTGATCTTTTCGTTACCGGCGATTGCGCTGCTGTACTACGGCGTGAAGCACGATTTCAGTTATCAGTTTTATATCGGCCTCGGAATTACAATGTACGGAATGGCGTACTTCCTGGTGCACGACATCTTCATTCACCAGCGTGCAAAAATATTTTCGCGGACGGAAAACCGCTACCTGCTTGCGCTAAGGCGGGCGCATAAGCAGCATCATAAACACCTGGGAAAAGAAGAAGGTGAATGTTTCGGGTTCCTCTGGGTGCCGGTAAAATATTTCAGACTATATTTCAATAAAAAAAAGGAATAATGCCATACACGTATTTGATGATCAATTTCTTCACCATCATCGTTTGTTTCATCGCGTCCTTTGACAGAAGAATACGATTTAACAAACAATTTGGCACTTTTATTCTTTCTGCCATTGTGGTGGCAATTCCCTTTATCGCCTGGGATGTCTGGTTTACGCATCACGGTGTCTGGTGGTTCAATACCGATTATATTGTGGGACTTTTGATTGCGGGTTTGCCGGTGGAAGAATGGCTGTTCTTTTTCTGCATTCCGTTTGCCTGCGTGTTCACTTATTATTGCCTGAATAAATTTTTCAACCTCAGTTGGACAAGTGCTTTCAACAATGTGATCATGTTTTTGGGATTCATCGTTTGCATCCTTGCGATGCTTTTGTATTATGACAGGATGTACACTTTCGTAACCGCCCTGGTTACATTAACGGTGCTGCTTTTCCTCCATTTTATTGCAAAAAAAGAATGGATCGGCCAGGCCACCCTGGTGTATCTCATCCTGATGCTCGGATTTTTTCCCGTCAATGGAATCCTTACCGGAACCGGGTTGGAAAATCCAGTTGTCAATTATAATCCGAAGGAATTTATGGGCATCCGCATGTTCACCATTCCCGTGGAAGATGCGGTCTACGGCTATAGCCAGTTTCTGCTGAATATTTATTTTTTCAAACTGCTTCAACAACGAAATGAAAAAAGAAAAAGTAGTCATCTTCTGGTTCAGGCGTGATCTGCGTCTTTACGATAATGCAGGTCTGCATCACGCACTGCAATCCGGTTTTCCGGTGCTGCCCATCTTTATTTTTGATGAAACGATTTTGAGGCAGTCAGACAACAGGAAAGACCGGCGGGTGAATTATTTTCACCAGGCATTACAGACCATCAACAAAACACTGAAAACACAGCAATCCGCACTTTGCACCTTTCATGGGAAACCGCTGGAAGTTTTTAAAATGCTGCATGGAACCTACGATGTTGAGGCGGTTTTTTGCAATCGTGATTACGAGCCGGCAGCGATAAAAAGAGATACCGAAATATATACATTTTTTAAAGCCCGCCGTATTCCTTTCAAAGCTTTCAAAGATCAGGTGATATTTGACAAATCGGATATTTTGAAATCCGATGGAACAGCTTATACGGTTTACAGTGCTTATGCAAGAAGATGGCGGGAAAGATTGCAGGAAAAAGATTATCGCCCCTACCCTACCGGTTTCAAAGGCTTTTTTCCCCAATCGCCTTCGGCTATTATCTCACTGGAGAAAATTGGTTTTGAGCAAACAGAAATGCGGTTCGAAAAACCCGTTTTAGATGCTGATATCATTGACCAATATGAGAAGTTTCGCGATTATCCAGCACTGAATGGCACAACCAGATTGGGCATCGCTCTGCGATTTGGAACCATCAGCATCCGGCAATGTGTAGCCTTTGCAATGATGCACAGTCAAACCTGGCTTTCGGAACTGATCTGGCGGGAATTTTTTATGCAGATCCTCTATCATTTCCCGTCGGTGGTTCATCATTCGTTCAAAGCCAACTACGACGGGATTGAATGGCGAAATGAGGAATCTGAATTTCAGAAATGGTGCGATGGAGTGACCGGTTATCCGATCGTAGATGCAGGAATGCGCCAACTCAATGAAACCGGATTTATGCACAACCGGGTACGAATGGTAGCTGCCAGCTTTTTATGCAAACATCTGCTGATCGACTGGCGTTGGGGTGAAGCCTGGTTTGCCGAAAAACTTAACGATTACGAGCTGTCGTCCAATAATGGCAACTGGCAGTGGGCAGCGGGCAGCGGTTGCGATGCCGCGCCTTATTTCAGGATATTCAATCCTGCTACCCAAGCACAAAAGTTTGACAAGAATCTGGAATATGTAAAACGATGGATTCCCGAATGGGGAACGCAAAGTTATCCGCCGCCAATGGTAGCCCACAGCTTTGCCAGGGAAAGGGCCCTAAAGGCATACGGCCGGGCAATAAATAGTGTAACAGCCACAACCGGAAAAATATGAACAGAAACAAAGTGGTATTAGTTGATGAAATGGACAATGCGCTGCGTGAAATGGAAAAGCTGGAAGCACATTCCAAAGGTATGCTGCACCGTGCCTTTTCTGTTTTTATATTCAATGAAAAGGGAGAAATGCTGCTGCAACAACGGGCGGAAAATAAATACCATGGTGCCGGATTGTGGAGCAATGCCTGCTGCTCTCATCCTGCCTGGGATGACGATATTCAGGCGAGCGCCCTCGAACGGCTGGAATTTGAAATGGGTTTGAAATGCGATCTCCGGCTGCTGTTTTCGTTCATCTACCACGCTGTGGTGGAAAACAACCTGACCGAATATGAATACGATCATGTATTCATTGGAAAGACAAATACACAGCCCCGTTGTAATCCCGGTGAGGTGCAGGATTTCCGGTGGATGAAAATTGCCGATATTGCCGGAGACCTGTCCCGTTATCCGCAACGTTATACGGTTTGGTTTGGAAAAATATTTCACCGCGTTGTGGCCGAAGTTGGAGAATTGACGGAACAGCGATAGGCTCAGTTTCTCCAACTAAAATTTCCTATGCTGTAACTCATGCCATCCTCCTTATTTAGAGATGGGAATTTTTGTCTTAATTGCTGTCATCCTGGTAATTGGACTTGTCAAAATTTCACTGAAAAACATTCAGGTCTGCGATGGCATTCTCCTTGATAATCGAATTTTAAAATCATTTTTTAACCATTAAAAGGAGGTTATTATGACACTCGTAAAAAGAAATGGAAACCTGTTAAACACATTTCCGATGCTTTTCGATGATTTATTTAATCGCGACCTGATGAATTGGAGAACCAACAATTTTTCAGACACCAACACAACGATTCCCGCGGTGAACATCAAAGAAACAGCAGAAAATTATGCGGTGGAAGTAGCAGCACCCGGAATGACTAAAAAAGATTTTAAGGTAGAACTGGATGGCAATGTGCTTACCATCAGTTCCGAAAAGACCAACAGGGAGACCGAAAACGAGGGGGAACGCTATGCCCGCCGCGAATTCAGCTATCAGGCATTTCAGCGGTCATTTACGCTGCAGAAAGATGTCGTAGACATCGACAAGATCGAGGCAAAGTATGAAAACGGTTTATTGCTTCTGCTCATTCCGAAAAAAGAGGAGGCAAAACAAAAGCCGCCAAGACTGATTCAAATTTCTTAACCAACGATTTTCAATGGTGAATACGGCTGTCTCAAAGACAGCTTTTTTTGTGTTTGAAGCAGTATTCTTACTTTGATTTTCAATAGGCAGAAGTTATAAATCGCCGGTTAAAGCAACCGGAAACTCTTTTAAACATTGCGTTTGAGGATAATTTTGAATCATCGTGATTGGAATAGCAAAATTCTCTCCATAATACGCCGCGCACCTCAAACGCGCTGTTTCCGCTTTCTCCATTTATACAGCTCAAACCAAATCACCGAAGCAAAGGCAATGACTGCAGACCATGCGATTTGCTTGAGATTCAAAGCGCTGATTTTAAAGAAGGCAGTCAGTGAGGGAATATATAAGATCATCGCCAGCAGCACGAGGGTTGCGGAAAGCACACCTACCATTAATCCGTTTTTGTATTGGAGGGTTGAAATAGCTGAAAAATAAAACGACCGGTTCACCAGCGTTAAAAACACGTTTGCAAAGATCAGCGTAGTGAAAACCATGGAACGCGTCATTTCCTCGTTATAGCCTTGTCTCACTGAAAACTGATAGATGAACAAGGTGCCGGCGGTGATCGCGAGGCCCTGAAATATGCTGATGGCAAGCTCTTTTAAGTTGAAGAAGGTGTTCTCCATTTTCCGGGGCGGACGTTGCATGGCATTGTCTTCCAAAGGCTCATTTTCATAGACAATCGAACAGGTGGGACCCATGATTAATTCTAAAAAAATCACGTGCACCGGCGTGAATATTGCCGGATACATCCAGCCGAAGATCAACGGCAATGCCACTGTCAAAATGATGGGAATGTGAATGGAAATGATGTATTGAATCGCCTTCTTCAGGTTAGCATAAATCTTTCTGCCCATGGCTACGGCATCTACCATCTTTCCAAAATCATCATTGGTCAAAATCAGTGAAGAGGCTTCCTTGGCAATTTCTGAACCTCTTTTCCCCATCGCGATGCCGATGGTTGCTGCCTTCAGCGCAGGGCCGTCATTTACGCCGTCGCCGGTCATTCCCACAATCTCATCCTGCTTTTTCAGGCTTTCAATGATCTTTAATTTAACCTCAGGAAACATGCGGGTAAAAAGATTATTCTGCGCCACCGCTTTGTCAAATCCCGCCTGATCCAGCTGCAATAGCTCATTGCTTGTTATCGCATTTTCGTAACCCCTGAAATGCGCCTGCCTCGCGATCGCTGCTGTTGTTACAGGATTATCGCCGGTGATGATCTTCAGTTTGATACCCGCATCATAAAGCTGTTTGAATACCTGCGCAATGTTCTTTTTCGGCGGATCGTAAAAGCCGAGTAGTCCGAGAAAGTTGATGGAAAATTCCTGCTGGCTTTTAGGGAAATCATTTCCTTCAAATTCAATGTAGCCGACGGCAAGCACCCGCAAGCCCTCTGCAGCAAAGGATTCCAAACGGGCGTCGACCTTCGTTTTCTGTTCTTCGGTTAAGGAAGATGATGCTAAGATTGCCTCCGGTGCGCCTTTTACGGCAATGATCCGTTCGCCGTTTTTATTTTCAAACACATGCGTCATCATGGGCGGCTTTCCACTTAAAGGATACTCATGGATCATATGAAATTCGCTGCGCAAATCTGCTGCGGTATTATGCTGATAAGCGAGGTGAATCGCTTTTTCCATGGCATCGAAGGGAACCGTTTCGCTGGCCCACATGGCGGTGCTGATCAGCCGTTGAGCTGAAGCGGTCTGCCACTGCTCAGGCGTTGCCGTTTTATCCGCCACAAAATCGTAGATCTTTTTTATTTCCATCCGGTTTTCGGTGATGGTACCGGTTTTGTCGGTGCACAACACGGTGGCCGTACCGAGCGCTTCCACCGTGGAGGTATCTTTTACTATAACGCCCATCTGCATCAGCCGCCAGGCACCCAGGGCCATAAAGGTGGCCAGGGCGACCGGAATTTCTTCGGGCAAAACCGACATGGCGATTGTCAGTCCTTTCAGGAGACTGTCTAAAATATCGCCGGACTGAAAATAGTTGATGCCCCAGATGATCAGAAATATGGAGCCGCCGGCCAGTGCCATCCATTTTACAAAGCTGCTGATCTGTTTTTGCAAAGGCGTTTTTTCTTTCTGGATCGTTTGAATCGACTTTCCTAAAGCGCCTAATTTGGTTTGTGCTCCGATAGCCGTTACTTCAAACACGCATTGGCCCGATTCGGCCAGCGTTCCGCTATAGAGTTGGTTATTTTCTTTAGAATCAAGATCCTTGGTGACGCTGAATGATTCACCGGTAAGGATGGATTCGTTCACCGAAAAGTCGTTCAATTGTTTCGCTACACCGTCGGCCGGGATCAGTTCGCCTTCCGAAACCACCACATAATCGCCCACTACAATCTCTTCCGACGCCAGGTGAACAACCGCGTTATTCCGGATGACCGTTGCATGTGGTTGCGTAAATTCCTTTAGTGCATTTAAGGCATTTTGACTTCTGTTGTCCTGGTAAATAGAAATTGCAGAGACCAAAATAATGGCGCCCGACATAAACCAGGCATCCGAAAATTGACCCAAAATAAAATAGATCACTGCTGCAGCCACCAGCAAAATGAACATCGGTTCCGTAACGGCATCTTTCAGCGAGCGCCACAACGGGTTTTTAGATTCCGACGCTATTTTATTACTCCCCCATTTGCTGCGGGATATCGCTACTTCTTCCGCGGTAAGACCCGTATATGGAAAAGGATTCGCTTTTGTCATTTTGAAACGGATAGCATGAATATCAAATCTATAGTTGAAATTAATCTTACTCTTCTTCCTTATTAATAAGCATTCTCCACAGCACCGGCAAACAAATATACTTTAAAAAGGATGGAAGAAGATTGGTTGGTGGATAGGTAGGTGAGAGACAGCGGTGTGATTGGGGAAAAGGATTGCCGAATAGGTATGAGAAACACCGCTTTACCTTGCAGCGTGGGCATTGTTGAAGTGAGAATTACTGATGCCTGGATTTATTCTGAAGCTGAATAGAAGCGTTGGCAAAAAGCAAGTACCATGAGGAAAGAGTGGCTCTTGCTACGGGAAGGCGAAGGTGGCAATTGTCAAGGCTTGTGTGTTGGCTTAGCTACAGTAGGCTGAAGTCAAACTTCTGAATTGAATTACTGAACGTACAAGTGAGTGACACAACGGAAGTTGAAATTTGTACTGATGCAGGTGTTAAAAAAACCCTAGCAAAATCGTTCCATTCTGCCCGCACTTTCGATTATATTTTAAAGCCATACTTTGATATGAATTGGAAATTCATCAGGCAGTATTTCTTTTTAAGGTCAGTAAGTGCTTCTTTTCCTTCGACGATATGCCACATCATGGTGAATTGATAATCTTTCAACTTTTTGTTCCTTCTGTCCCAAGCAACCATCTTTTTAATTAATTCCATATCTATTTGTGGGTTATTAGTGTTTTTTTGCTCTGCATTTAATTCATCAATATCATACAATAACTCCGGTGCTTTCATAATAACAGTATCTAAGATTCTTATTCCCACAAGTCTCTCATTATCTAAAATCTTAGAGTTTGTTCTTACCCGGTAAGCTATACTTTCTAAAACATTTATTTGATTGCTAGATAACTCTTGTGTTTCAGTTCCCCAACGATCTATTTTCTTCCATACTGAAACCGGTACTGACCTTATCTTAGCAATATCCTCCTTTATTTGTTCTGCTATACCTTCATCTTCAGAAATAATAAGTCTTTTAGAAAGGTTCTTTTTATCTATCAAATCTTGCTTTATAGATGAAAGGTTAAAATTAAATTCATGGCTTTTTATTTGTATCCAGCATTCTTCTTTTTTAGCCCATTCTCCATAAAGACCGCCTGGTGCAGTTTCCTTTATGAATGGTTCTATTGCACTCATCATTCCATGCAACAGTTTTTTCATGGAAGCTGAAACATCCTGGGTTTTCCATATTTTAAACAGGTCAAGCTGGTCTTTTGTAAGACAGTTAAGAAGTGTTATAGCATAAGGAACAGTTATATAACGCATATCGCCAATCGCGTTTGGCTTTATACCATATACCTTTTCCGCTGCCCGGTATAGAATTGCTTTAGCAATTGTATCTTCAAAATAGACGTTATTCAGCTTTTTTTCGAGATTGTAGTTCATGAATTGAACATAATTCTTTTGATTACCCCGAACAACGAAATGAGGACCAATCAATACTTTTTTGCCATCGATAACTTCCTTGTAAGCATTAATATACTTTGCTAATTCTTCTTTATTGAATAGTTGATGTTTTGGATTCTTTAAGTCAAAGGCTTTTTTCCGAGATGGTGTAAAGCCGTCTTTTATCATAGCATTTTTATATTGCCCTCTAGCTCTTTCATAGAACCATTTGGTTTGTATCGCTTTGATGTCAGTTATAGGAGTGAAAACGTTTCTCGATAATTTTTCTAATTCAATATGATAAGGTCGATTACTACTTAAATCAGAAACAGAAACTTTGTTTTGAGTGTTTGCATATTCCGATATCCGGGAAACTATCTCACTAAATTTTTCTTTATTCTTTACGACCGATAGTTTAACCTGTACAAAGATGTTTGATATATCCGCCTTGTCCTTTTTTTGAGTATGATAAATTGATGCTGTAGTTTGTCCCCCATTTACAATTTGCAGATCCTTTACAACTGAAATAATCTTACCATTTCCATCTGCGCTATTCTCTAATTCAATTTCATCAGCGGTCGCTGCGATGCCGTTATTAAAGGCTAAAAACATTTCCGGTTCTTTCAGTATGGTTGACTTAATACCCTTATTGATTTTACCACTAAACTGTAAGAAAGAACGGACATTTTGCTCTAACAGCCTTGAGCCAAATCTTTCATAAATAGCAGCTAATGCTTCACCCGGAATAATGGCCAGATATGATTGGTATTCTTCGTTTACTGAAGGTGATGGAATACACGGTACACTAAATCCTTCAGCTTTAAAATTTATCTCAATAGGAATATGAGATTTTTCGGTGATATTATACAGGCTTTCAAGGTCAAAAATTTTGTAATAAAAGTTATAACCGGAAATAACGGTATTAGATGGAAAATCCCCTTTATAAGATCCGTTTGTGATGATGAAGGCATTAACACGGACCAGATTCTCCCTGATATCCGGCGATTTAGCCAAAGTATAGGCAAAGTGAAATATTTCTGACGATTCCTCTATTTCATCAACATACTCATTTTTGAAATAACTTGATTTTTCGTTTTCTATTGAATAGATAGCTTTTCTGAAAAAGTTTAATATTCTTTTAGATGCAGTTTCAACATCTGCATTGGATATTCGGGAAATTTCATCTGTCCCTTTAAATATGGTGATGAATATATCTACTGTTTCGTAGTTTTCTGAAATAGCATAAGCATTTATCTTGTGTTGTTTTGGGGTTCCTAAACCCTTTTCGTCATATTTAACAACAACGTTTTCTGATTCACCTGCCGCTGCTAACAAGTCTACTGCGTACTGAGTAAATACCTGCTCAGTTGCAGCGCCTTCATCATCGGTCAATTGGGTAACCGATATATCCTGCATCAGGGTGGTGTAAAACTTCTCTAATTCCGGATTTTCAATTGAGTTGCTCATTGTAATGTTATGGTTTCAAAAACAGATTGTTCTGTTTGTTTAAAGTCTTCGCATTGAGATGAAATAATAGAATATTTTACATCACCCACACCACTTCGGATTTCATTCTCCTGTATCCGGGGAAATTCATTCTCTACTAAATAAAATGTATCCTGTCTGATGAAATAGCCAATGGAATCATAGGCACTGAAATGTTGTTGAAAATATCCAGCCTCAAGAAGTTTAGACCGGAAACGGTTAACAGCTATAAGATCCGAATCAAGTAAAAGGGTTATAGCAGCTACAATCTGATTTAATGTTTCTCCACTTTCCTGCACTTTCTCCAAGGAAACATGGTATAAGTACAATCTTTCAAGATGAGTGATGTCCAGTTGTCTTTCACTGTTGATCTGAATTTTCTGATGATTGCTGCCATGGGTTGTCTTTACCTCCAATGCCCAGTTATTCCTTTGAAAGTCTCTCACTTCGCTGCCCGGCCCAACCCATGAATTCAAGACTTCAGAAAAATTACTATTGTGGTGCAGATACTTTCGCAGAAAATACAACTCTCCAAACAACCCTCTTTGTTCTTCGGGCGACAACCCCCCGGAAGCAATTTTTGTGAATAACGTTTTCCATTTTTCAAACCTGTTCAATAAGGTTTTCACCAGCAATTTCTCATTGGCTTCTGCGGCAATATGCTGGATGAGGTCCTCGCACAAAACTGAAAAAATATCTTTGTGCTGATTGTTTGTCAACTTGAATACGAGTATTTTCTTATCTGATTTGTCGGGATCCTGAACAAGTTCAATCTGAATTTCCTGAAGACAATCAAACTGTGAAATATCGATCTCAATGGAGTCACTTACCAGACTGGCAATACATAATTGTTTTTCCGGTTGCTGCAGAGCCACAAATACATCTGGTAATACAGACCCTGAATATCTTTTCAGCAGTAAACCTTGGCTGAAGGAAGTGTCATTCATTAATTCATCCCATATTTGTTCAATCCTCATCATCCATTTCCTCCTCCTCAAGGTCGTTTTCGTGATTAAATATGTTGAGCAGTTGATCATGAACAGCATAACTGACCATGGCGTTGAATCTGCTGGATGGGAAGCTTATTGCGTACCCTACTATCGGGTTGTCTTCAAATGATAACCCTGCTTCTTCCGGATTCAAAAAATATATGAGCAACAGCGGCTTTCGGGGATCACGTATTTCATTTCGGACTATTTCACCACTGATATAGGATGGCTGGCCATCTTTCCCCCTCTGCCGCCAATATTCAATCGTTCTGTTCCAGGCTCTATCCTGTTCAGTGTCAGTCAGGTCTATTATTTCGTCTCCCGGACTGATAATATGTGAACGCTTTATATAATAGTTGTCAGTTGAAGAATTTCTTTCATCCTGACGCCTGTTAAACAAACCAATATCCAGTGCGTCGCTCCCCTTTTTAATCTTATAGCGCAAATGAGCAGTCTTTTTTGACATTACCGCCACCCTCCAATCCTTCAGCTCGTTGTTGGCTACCTGTAAGTTAATAAATCTGATAAGATTATTCGGATCTGCACGTTTCAGGTTTTCTGAAAGTTTAAAACGATAAAGTAAAGACTTAACGTTCTCAACACTAACATCAAACCACAGGTAGTTGTTTTTTCTGATTTCCGGCTCTCCGGGAAGTTCGCTGACAAACTCTTTTATTGCCTGCAGATTGGAAGATATAACCTCAGCCTTTTTCTGAAATTCATAAGATTCAACGAGCCTGCCTGCCCACGAAACGGTCACCGTTGTTGCTCTCCTGATTTTATTACTGGCAGAAATCTGAAGCACTCCCGGATGCGTCCTTACTTTCAATGCATACTGCTCAGGCGTGGCGCCCACGGTATCGCTCATATAATCAAATTCATTTCTTAGCTCTTCAGAGGCGTGCGTAATATGGCAAAACCATTCATTTAGCTGCCTGCTTGTAAATAACCTGCATAGGTCTGCATAACCGGACCTGTAACCAAACCATCGGCCCATCTGCATTAACGAATCGTACATTCGTGATGAACGTAAATAATAACTTACAGACAAACCTTCAAGTGTTAATCCCCTTGAGAGTTTGTTGCCTCCAACTGCAATTACAGATAGCCCGTTTGGATGATCATAATAATTCAGGGCATCAGCGGATCCCATATTTATCTCTTTAACTAATATTCTTGAGGCAGCTTCGTGCAGATGTTGTTTCACATCTTCCCATTTGTGAACCTGAATCTGCCCATCAATTGATGCCAGTTTTGACTTCAGAATCTGTGAACTAATCGTAGTATAAGATTTATAATTATCATGATCTTCTTCAAAGGATTGCCTGAATTCATTCAGAACCGATGGCATTTTCATTTCTATACCTCTCCGGTAAAAATCAAAAACGTTTTCTACAAGCGATTTTAGTTCATGCTGCCACGCTCTTAATCTGGAAACGTGAATAAGCATTGAATTGTGCACGGCTGTTTGTCCCCTTAATCTTCTTATTGCACAGGTGAGGATAAAACATTTGATGGCGGTTTTAAGTGATTCGGGCACTTCAGTCGGGGTTCTTCGGTTATCAACCAGACCCGAATGATCGTCTATTCTTTTTACAATTGGTAATACATCGTCAGATTCCTCGTCATCTTCCACCAGCCTGAATCCAAAAACTTTATCCGGACCAATATAATTTGACGGAGCAGGCAGATTGACAATAAAATCCCGCGGAAATAAGTTATCCTCCTCAATTGGAATAAAAATATTTGCAAATGGTGTGGCTGTATAACCTACATAACCACTTTTATCAAAAAGGCGTATTATGCTTCTTATCAAGTCGTTTATTCTGGTAGCAGGATCCTCATCCGGATTCGTATTGATTGAGGCATTGTCCGCCTCATCATCTATTAATAATAACGATTTACTTCTGATCACCCTTCGGCCATCCACTTCCACGCCTTTCGAACTCAGCCATTGCAGTAACCGGTTTAGTATGGTTGCATTCTTTTTTACTACCAGAACCAAAGGGTCTCTCATTCCAAAATTAATACCTGACGAATTAGCGGCAGCAGTATTGAAATCTGAAATGCTTGTGGTTAATGAATGTGCTATCGCATTCTGGTTGAAGCGGCCCACACCAATCCAGGTATTATGTTCACGGAATGCCCTTTCATGTTGTGTGTCGAAACCAAGAAAACCTTCGTCAATACGGAGTTGAGTCTGACTTCTTAAATTATTATGTATGCCTGCAAGAACAATAATCAGATTAAAACCAGCGTCTGCTGCTTTACAGATCAGGCCTGTATAATTAGCGGTCTTACCGGATTGTACCTGTCCGACCACAAGACCGTATTTACTTATCACTGCATTTATTTGCGGGTCAAACAGACCATCTAATGTACGGTCTGTTAATCTGTCCAGTTGGTTTAATACTGTATCAGCAAAGTTTTTTTCATACTGCAGATAATCTCTGTATCTGTTCCAGAATTTAAAGTCAATGCCGGCTTTTCGGGCATTAATCCATGGAAGCCTCCTTTCGTTATCTTCAATTACCCTGAAATCCTCAATACGTACGTTATATATCGATTGAATTTCTCTTATGAGTACATCTTTTTCTACGGAAGAATATAATGGTAAAGAAAGTGCCATATCCACGGCAGCATCAATCTCATTTCTGCTAACACTACCTGTTTGAGGGAGAAAAGTTCTGACAGTTTTAATGGCCTGCTGAAGCATATATAATCGTTTTATAAAAACTCTAAAAAATGTGAGAACTGATTGAACGGTTCAATATTAATAATA
Source organism: Bacteroidota bacterium (assembly GCA_023423835.1). GTDB lineage: Bacteria > Bacteroidota > Bacteroidia > Chitinophagales > Chitinophagaceae > JAFAEW01. Next base: position 24,334 of record JAFAEW010000033.1, read on the forward strand.
AGAGCCTTCGCGTCTTCCTTAGTTTTTCCTTTACTTACCAAACTTTCAAGCATTTTCTGCATTGCGTTCCTGATTGGTCCCTGATCAATACCCTCAAAAGGCTTTCCCTGTGTTTCAGGTGTCTCAGCCTCCTTTATATAAATAGATTTTGAAGGAATATTCTCTTCAATAAATCTGAGAAGCATTTCTACTGCCTTTTCAGGCTCTTGGCGAGCCTGATTTTTTACCAAATCCAGTAGGGGATGCTCCCGGTTTATCTTATAAAACCACTTATTTCCCCTTTTATGATCAATCCAAAGTGGAACAAACTTCTGACCCTTTGAACGATTTACTGTTTTACCTCTGTGACGGTAAACTTCAACCCCCTGGGATCTCACTTTTAAAGCATAGTTTTTTATCTGGTCTTTGTACATCAAAGGGATACGCGCTACTGATTTTTTGATATCAATCTGCCAGTCTGCATCTAACGAGTTTGGTAAATCTATCCGGATTCTTACCAGCTTATAATGCTCTTCTTTTCTGAATAAACCTAACCAATCCCCTGCCAGCAGTAGTCTTTCGTTTCTGTAAATATAGAAACCCTGATGCTCATTCCATCCATTTGTGCCCTCCGCATATTTATAGGTTGCTTCCTGAATTTTAGATTTGTGCGGCAATACAAATCCCTTGATAAATACTTTGCCATTATGCAACTGTTCTTCTGAAAAGGACTGGGTGGCCAGTTCATCCGGGAGAAAAGGATTCCAGGGATTTATTTCATGATCCTGAAAGAATATTTTAATTTTATTATTCTCAATAAATCTGTGAAAAACCATAGCCAGATGCTTTTTCACCCGTTCCATGATAAACAGAAATTTATCAAGCGCTGCATTATCGTTTTGCTTAAAGTGCTTGACTACCCGGTCCAGGTTATTCCAGATTACTAA
>JAFAEW010000030.1 GCA_023423835.1 Bacteroidota bacterium
TAAACCTTGTACAAGTCGTATCCTTTTTCCCAATAATTTTTTATTTCGAGTGCGGGGATCTCTTCTTCCCACCTCAATAATTGTTCTTTGATGCCTGTTCCTTTGGTGAAAACTATATTGTGGGTAAAATCATTCTTCGCCAGGGCTGTAATGGCATAACCCTGACTTAAAATGTTATTGATTTCATTTAAATCCAATGCATCAGCGTCATAACTTTTAACCAACTGATGCTGGTAACTTTCTTTCCGCATGATTATGATCCAATGGCCGTCTCCAAATGCGATAGTAGAAATGAAAAAACCTTTTTTGAAATTGTCATTTACAAGATCGTGTGGGAAAGAAGGGTGTTCGATATACAGTTGCTGTTTATATGCGGGATACCTGGAAACGCCCACATGCCATTTTTTTTTCAATTTGCTGTAAGAGATATAGTCAACATAGGAAGACCTTTTGGTTACGTGTTCGGAAACCAGGTCCTTCATTTTTTCCCGGGGAAAGGTCCCAATATTGCTCGCCCATTTTCAATCCTTTGGTATAGATCAGAAGCCACCGTCCGTCCTTAAGCCTCCTGCCTTTTTTATCGATAAAATATTTGTCAACCTGATCGTAAACCTTTGCTTCACCATTTTTGAAACTTCCGGCATAGGTGTAAACCGGAGACAAGACCATCCTGTTTTTTTGATCAATAAAGCCCCATCCGGTTCCGGTCTCAACTGCAGCCAGTCCTTCTGAAAAAGACGAAGCGGTCTCATATTGAAAAGGAATAACCGTTTCATTCTTGATATTGATAAAACCAAATTTTTCGTCTTTCACTGCCGGCGCTAATCCTTCCTTAAAATTGCCGAGGCTCTGATACATTGGCGGGATAATTTGATCTCCCTTTTCGTTGACGTAGCCAAACTTTACTTCGCCCCCGATTTCAACGCCTGCAATCGCGAGTCCATTTGAAAAATCTTCGAGTTTATCATATTGATGGGGTACGATCGTTTTTCCCTTATTGTTGATCATTCCATATTTTCTATTGTAAACAGCCGGCATATAACCGTTTACAAATTTTTCCCGTACATATTCGTATTTTAAAGGAATTACAACCCTTCCTTTAGTATCGATAAAACCATAGGTTTCGCCATCTTTCGATACTTTGGCAAGGCCCTGGTCGAAGTTTTCTGCTTTTTCAAATTCAAGAGGAATGGTGATCTTTCCTTTTTCGTTTATGAAACCATATTTGTTATTATATCTAACCCTGATCAGGCCATCATTGGATTCTGCATCCCGGAAATCATAGGGATTGTCGCTCGATTGTGCAATGGAAGAATGGGTAAAAGCAAAAAACATCAGGAAGAAAAATATCCGGCTCATCGTATGATTAGTTTTGGTTAATTATGATAAAGTCTGAAGCAAGAACGGCTGAATATATAGAATAAAATTGAATTACGCAATGTCTCCAGCAATCCATCGCTTTCCAGAGTGATGTTATAAAAAGCAGGAATGCTGTTTTCCTTTCAACAGGCCCATGCAGAGGAAAGGTTCTATTCCAATTATATAATCGGAATTGGTTGATATACCTAATGCGCAATTTGTAGGTGAAATACGCGGAATATTGTTTCTCTCCATTCACTCAAACCGGTCACTCAATCTTCTTGAAAATCCGGTTCCACCTGATTCCGTTATTGTGACTAAACCAGATGATCGAAGCCTTTCCAACAATATGCGTTTCAGGAACAAATCCCCAGAAGCGGCTGTCCTGGCTGCGGTGACGATTATCGCCCATCATCCAGTAATAATTATAGATGGGGGTATAACTGCTGGTAGCTTTCCCATTTATGATAAATTCATTTCCGTTTTGTTGCAAAGTGTTGTGTTCATAATTGGTGATCAAACGCTCATAAATGGCAATATTCTCCGGCGTGAGTGCAATCGGAACGCCTTTTTGTGGAATCGTCAGCGGTCCGAAATGATCAGGCGACCAATGGTGATAGTTGTCATAAGGAAACACCGCCACCGAACTGTCCATGATATACGGTTGAATGCTTTTAAAATTCGGCTGAGCCTTAACCGCTGCGGCTTCATCTGCCGTCATGTTGATTAAATAAGTTCCCGGATTGGCATTAATAACCTGGAGTGCATCGCCCGGCTCATCGACGTCGATTCCCAAAACATTTTCAAAAAAAGAAGCGGTAAATGGAGCGGTCGTTTCAACGATATAATCGGTTTGCATACCGGGTGCTACCAGGGCAGGTTGGCCGTTAACAAAAAGTTTTCCGTCTCTTATTTCTACTACATCCCCTGCAATTGCCGTACATCTTTTAATATAATTATCCGTTTTATCCATTGGATGCACCAATATCGGATAATCGGCTTTTAAGGCCGCCCGGTTGCCATGGTATTGGGTTCTTAATACATCATAATAAGGATTGGCCGATCCGTAACCGGGTAAGTTGATGATCGTATCGCCGGCGGGAAAATTAAATACAACCACATCGTTTCTTTTAACGGTATCAAAACCACTGATTCGTTTGTAGGGCAATTGAATCCATTTTAAATAAGAGGGCGTGGTGGGCATTCCCGGAAGGGTATTGTGAACGAATGGAAAACTGAGCGGCGTTTGCGGAATCCTTGGTCCGTAACTCATCTTATTCACGAAAAGGAAATCATTTACCAGCAAGGTTTTTTCCATGCTTTCCGTGGGAATTACATAGGCCTCAAAAATGAAAGTGCGGATAAGGGTGGCTGCAACCACTGCAAATACGGCTGCATCAATCCATTCGCGGCCGGTGCTCTTATGGTAATGTTTTACAACCTCTTTTCCGCCCCATCTTACGTCTTTTGAAAATCCGAGATAAGGCAGGTAGATAAAGGGAATGAAGACCGTAGCTGCGTGATCTATCAGGGAAAATTTTCCGAAATGCATGACGAAGATGATCGTTATCCAAATGGTGACAAACTGTCCCGCAATTGGGATAAGTTGCAGCCAAAACCAGATCTTTTTAATATTACACTTCTCAACGATCAGCCAGGTATTATAAAACGGGATAAATGCTTTCCAGGGTGTTATGCCTGCTTTTTTGAACATGCCATACATGCCAATAAACCAGCCAATAACATAAACAGCTAAGATGAACCAGCCCATGCTTAATTTTTTAGGTGAACAAAAATAACATTCTAAAGCGTGCAGCAAAATTCAATCAGAAAAAGTTTTCACAAATGGTAGGAGTGGAGAAGGAAGGCGAATGGAAAGACCGCTGGTCATTTTAACGGGTGAAGGATTAAAATCAATGATAAAACTTTGGGTAGAACTTTGTGCTGTCAGGGTCGCTACGCTCGTTTTTTTTCAGCGCAGAGAACAAGAGAAGCAGAGAATTCGCAGAGAAAGATAATTCGAAAAATCTTTGCGTTTGTTTTTTTTAGCGCAGAGAACAAGAGATGCAGAGAATACGGAGAGAGAGGTAATTTGAAAAATCTCCGCGTTTGCTTTTATTAGAGCAGATAACAAGAGTTGCAGAGAA
>JAFAEW010000045.1 GCA_023423835.1 Bacteroidota bacterium
GGGTTTATCGGATCTCATGTGGTACGGCTTTTTGTAAATAAATATCCCGATTACAATATCATCAACCTTGATTGTCTCACCTATGCCGGCAACCTGGAGAATCTGAAAGATGTAGAAGGCTGTGGAAATTATTTTTTCGAGAAAGTGAATATCCTCGACCTTGAAGGTGTTCAGCAAGTCTTTCAAAGGCAAAATATTACCGACGTAATCCATCTTGCCGCAGAATCACATGTTGACCGTTCGATCGAGGCTCCAATGGATTTTATATATACCAATATTGTGGGCACCGTCAATCTGTTACAGGCCGCAAGAGAAAAGTGGGCTTCCGATCCCGAGCATCACCGGTTTTACCATATTTCTACCGACGAAGTTTATGGTACATTGGGAGCCGAAGGGCTGTTTACGGAAACCACTTCCTATTCACCCAACTCTCCCTATTCGGCCAGCAAGGCCTCATCCGATCATTTTGTGAGAGCGTACGGAGAAACCTACGGATTGCCGTTTGTAATCTCCAATTGCAGCAATAATTACGGTCCTAACCAATTTCCCGAAAAACTTATTCCGCTCTTTATCAATAACATAATTTATGAAAAACCGCTTCCCGTTTACGGCAAGGGCGAAAACACCAGAGACTGGTTATATGTGATTGATCACGCCATTGCGATCGACCGGGTGTTTCATGAGGGAAAAAATAAACAGACCTATAATATAGGCGGCTTTAATGAGTGGAAGAATATCGATCTGGTGCAGCTTCTCTGTCGCCTTATGGATGCCAAACTGGGAAGACCCGAAGGGAAAAGTGCCGAACTGATCTCCTATGTAAAGGACCGGCCTGGCCACGATCTCAGGTATGCAATCGACGCCACCAAAATTAACGAGGAACTCGGCTGGGCTCCTACCGTTACTTTTGAACAAGGTTTGGCAGCAACAATTGATTGGTATCTGCAAAATGAAGACTGGCTTAGAAATGTTACCTCCGGCGACTACCAGCAGTACTATGAAAAGCAGTATAAATAAAATTTTTTAGGTGACTAAGTTGTAATCCATTCCAGAAACCCCGGAAACCTGGAGGCATACTGTTTTGATTGCAGCGCACCGAAAGTTCATTTCACAGGGATCAATTTCTCAAAATGTTTTCGTACTTTCAGTATTCAAAAACGAATGCCTATGCGGTGCCTGTTACTAACACTTGTATCCTCCATCCTGTTTCATTCATTTGCATCTGCTCAAAAGATGCCATCAATCGAACGGCAGAAAGATTTGACCGGACCAATCCAGACAGCGCCTTCCACTGAAGTAAAAGGACTGCTTAATAGCTATCTTCCATTATCGCAGGCTCAACAACTTGCCAAATCAAAATCTCCCGTTACGTCCTTACCGCCCGACCAGATGCCTTGCCTTCAATCCAAAGGGAAATCAAACATGCCGGTGATCACGGGACTTGCCCTCAATGATCATAAGCCCGTTCCTATTCCAAATACAATCACCGGGAAAATTTTACCGGCCAGGTAGATTTGGAAATGCGGTTATTTCTGATCCGCAGATAGGTTCCAACCTGAATTCATTCAAATAAAAATGACAGGATTATTTCATAAATAATTTATCGGCCAGCTTCTTATCGTGGCCGTAAATGTCCTTCCTGAAATTCAGCAAACCGTTTTCGTCAACAAAGGCGGTAAAATATCCAATCATAACCGGAACGGTCTTCTTTAGCGTTACCCAGGTTTCTTTTTCAAGATGCATGGCCGAATCGATTCTGGGAGGTGTCCAGTAACTATCATCCTGTAATAGATAATTGGCGAGTTGCACCGGTTCACCCACTCTGATGCATCCATGGCTAAAACTCCGGCTTGAGGCCGTAAAAAGATTGCGGTTGGGTGTGTCGTGCAGGTAAATATCGTAGGTATTGGGAAACAAAAACTTCACCCTTCCAAGTGAATTGCTTCCTCCAGGTTTTTGCCTGATTACCGGCAAGCCTCCAGCTTTTCCGGTTTGTTCCATATTATGGTTTGCGAGGTAATTGGGATTTTTTTGAATACCGGGAAGAATTTCCTTTTTTACAATGCTCGCAGGCACATTCCAATATGGGCTGAAAACGACGTATTTCAGGTTTCCGGAAAAAATTACGGTATTGTTTGCGGCGGTTCCTACAATAACATTCATCTTCATATCCATTTTCCCACTGTCGAAAACATACAGGCGGTAATCCGGAATATTTACAAAAATCCTCTTCTGATTGTCGTCTCCCGGTATCCACCGCATTCGTTCAAGGTTGATGAAAATTTGTTTGATGCGTTCAGCCGGAGAAATATTGAGTTGCGCCATCACCTGTGCGCCGATCGTTCCATCCGTTCCCAAACCCGTTCTTTTCTGAAACTGCTTTATCGCTTCCATTAAGGAGGAATCGAAGATGTTACCGGAATCGTTTCCACTCAAATCTCCGAGCAATTGCAACCTGTTTTTTATCAATCCGATTTCGGCAGCACTATCCTTAATATGCAGCAAGGTTTTGGGAACCGGTATTGAATCCCATTGCTGTTTTGTCAAAGTATAATAAACAGGCAGAAATTTGCTGAGGGCATGATACTGCGGATTGAGGTGCGCAAATTCATCTGCATTTCTTTTTGTTTGAATAACGGAATCGAGGATAGCGGTGACATCGATTTTCTTTCGCGGAATGAACCATCCGAGATCCGTAATGCTGCTGTCTGTTCCTTTATAAACCTTGGTGGCATATTCAAAAAACTGTCCGGTCAGATACATTTCAATATCAAAGATTTCGTCTTTGGTATGTTCGTCCATTTTCTTATCCAGAAAATTGTGGTACAATAAATACAATTGATGATTGTAAAAACTGCTGTCGCGAAGATTACCGATAGTATTGTTTAATAAGTTGATGAAACTATTTGCCTGTTCTCCGAGCCCACTGCTGTCAAACCAGGCGTATTCGAAATTTCTCTGCAGATAAAAATCCTTGTATTGCTTTTTGTAGTTACTGTATTCGGGATGCTGGTTTACAAAACTATCAAGACGGGCGCTATCGAGAAAAAGATTATTGAATGAATTTACTTCGGTAATGGTGGTATCCTGAACGATTTCCGTTGAATGGCCATTGTTGCAGCCGTACAGAAAGAAGTTCATAAGAGCCAACAAAGAAACGATGTGAATTTTCATAAGCGGTTTTATTAAACAGCCTTTTCTTATATCTTTTTAGTTTTGGAAAAACCGTTTTTCAAAAGCCATTGCAACACTTTTTCCCGCTGATCACCCTGGACGAGAATTTCCCGGTCTTTCACGCTTCCACCGGTGCCGCAATAATTTTTCAAATTTTTCCCCAACGTTTCAAGTGCCTCATCGGTTCCGGAAAATCCTGTTATTATTGTTACAGTTTTTCCTGCCCGTTGTCTTCGATCCAATAAAACTTTTAAGTGCTGAGCGGAAGGAACAGGTGTATTCTGTGGAGTGTCTTCCTCATTTTGAAAATTAAAGCCCGGATCCGTACTGTATACAAATCCACGTGCATCAGGCCTGTTTTTTTTACCCATTCCCAAATATCTTAATGGAAAAAATTGTTTTTATGAAGGCAACGATCATACGATGATCGCGATACTAAAATTTGTCAAAAATAATCCTTTTGCCGAAAAATGAAATTTAAGAAGACTTAACTATGAAAAAAAAGATAACTGTTAAAGGACTTTGGAAGGTATTAAAAAAAGCTGGAAAAGGCTTTGCGGATGACAAGGTTACGAAAAAATGTGCATCGCTCGCTTACTATACCGTATTTTCACTCGGCCCCTTACTGATGGTTATCATTGTAGTTGCAAGTATCTTTTTCGGACGGGAGGCGGTGGAAGGTTCTATCTACAGCCAGCTGGAGAGTTTTCTGGGAAAAAACACCGCCCTCACACTGCAGGAAGTTATAAAAAACGCTTCACTTTCTGGCAAACAAAGTTTTGCGGCGGTTGTAGGCGTAGTGACGCTGTTGATTGGTGCAACCACCGTTTTCGCCGATATGCAGGATTCAATCAATAGTATCTGGGGACTGAAGGCAAAACCAAAAGCCGGGATAATGAAATTGATAAAAGACCGGCTTTTATCATTCGGTGTAATCGGCGCACTTGCATTCTTACTGCTCGTTTCGCTTACGGTTTCTATTGTGGTTGAGGCTTTAAGTAAACAAATTCAGACCTTGCTGCCCGATATGGCTGTTGTGATCTTATACGTCATCAATATTCTGTTTACACTGGTAATTATCTCGGCCCTGTTTGCCATCATCTTTAAAATTTTACCGGACGCTAAAATCAAGATTAAGGATGTATTACCGGGAGCCATTGCAACGGCGGTGTTATTTATGTTGGGAAAACTGGCAATTTCGTTTTACATCAGCAAGAGCAATGTGGGAAGTACTTATGGAGCTGCGGGATCGATCGTAATCCTGTTACTATGGATCTATTATTCCACTTTCATCCTTTATTTCGGAGCTGAGTTTACAAAAGCATTCGCGATGGAATTCGGACATCCGATCCGGCCTAATGATTATGCAGTAATATCGAAAAAGAAGGAAGTTGAAATGAAAAGCAACAGCCTGCAGGATGCAGAAAAAAAGGCGCCCGATCTGAAAAATGATTAGTCAGATACTTCAATTTCCCCTCATTCAACAACACGTGCTTTAAGACTTAGATCGAGGCTTCTCGCCTGATGAATCAATGCCCCCACCGACACAAAATCAACACCCGCTTTGGCGTATTCGACGACAGTATTGAGATTGATGCCACCGCTTGCTTCGATTTCAAAAGCATCACCAATCAGCCGCACGGCTTCTGCCACTTCTGCCGGAGAAAAATTATCGAGCATGATACGATGAATTTTGCCGGTTCCAAATTTCAAAACCGTTTTTACTTCTTCGATATTCCTCGTTTCTACCTCAATCTTTAATGCTGGATTTGTTGTGCGCACATAACGGTCAGACCTCTCAATTGCTGGAATCAAACCGCCGGCAAAATCAATATGATTGTCTTTCAGCATGATCATATCATACAAGCCGAAACGGTGATTGTATCCGCCTCCTATGCGCACTGCTTCCTTCTCAAACAGGCGAAAGTTGGGAGTCGTTTTTCTGGTGTCAAGAACCTTTGTATGGTAATCTTTTAGAATTTCAACATAGCTGCGGGTAAGGGTGGCGATTCCGCTCATTCTCTGCATGCAGTTCAGCACCAGCCGTTCACACTTCAGGATGGTTTGGATCGATGCTTCAATTTCAAAAGCCGTTTCACCGCTTTGCATGTTATCACCATCGGCTTTCCTCGCAATGAAATTTGCAGTCGGCTCTACCAGATGAAAAATCTCTCTGGCGACTTCCATTCCCGCAAGCACGCCGTCTTCCTTTATCAGCAATACTGCTTTTCCTTTTTTTTCGGAATCGAAACAGCTTAAGGTCGAATGATCGCCTTCACCCACATCTTCTTCCAGCGCTGATTGAATGAGGGAAATTAATTGCCGGTGTAATCTTTCGTTCATTCAGCAAATCTAAAACCTTCTGTAGTTCTTTATGGTGAAATTTGAGGCTGATTTTAATCAGAGGCTTTCAACCCAATAATTTCATCGGCCGGATTTCACTTATCCTGCAGTGGTAAACTGTTTTAAAAACCGGATATCGTTTTGAGAATACAAACGAAGGTCGTTTACGCGGTATTTCAGTTGGCAAATTCTTTCAATGCCCATCCCGAATGCAAAGCCGGTATATTTATTTGAATCGATTCCAAAGTTTTCAAGGACTTTGGGATGAACCATTCCACTTCCTAAAATCTCCACCCAGCCGGTATGCTTACAAACCGTACAGCCGTCTCCTCCGCAGATCAAACAACTGATATCCATTTCCGCACTCGGCTCGGTAAAAGGAAAATAAGAAGGTCTGAACCGGATCTTAATGTCCTTTCCGAAGAGTTCCTGCACAAAAAAATACAGCGTTTGTTTCAAATCCGCAAAGCTGACATTTTCCGCGATATATAAACCTTCCGCCTGGTGAAAAAAGCAATGCGCTCTTGCACTCACGGTTTCATTCCTGTACACACGACCGGGACAAATTACCCTGATAGGTGGTTTTTGTTTTTCCATTACCCTGGCTTGTACGCTGCTGGTATGTGTACGCAACAGCCAGTCAGGATTTTGATGAATGTAAAATGTATCCTGCATATCTCTCGCAGGATGGTTTTCAGGAAGATTCATTGATGAGAAATTATGCCAGTCATCCTCGATTTCAGGTCCCTCGGCAATGGCAAATCCAAGACGTTGAAATATGGATACGATCTGGTTACGAATGATCGTTATCGGGTGCAACGATCCTACTGGAAAAATATCGCCGGGCAGACTCAAATCTAAAAGCGCTTCCTCCGTTTTTTCATTCGACAGCTGTTCAATTTTCAAATCTTCATATCTCGCTTCTGTAAAAGCTTTCAGGTCGTTCAGCAATTGTCCGTACTCTTTTTTCTGAGCGGGATCAATGTTTTTCATTTCGCCCATCAGCGATTTTATCAGCCCTTTCGTGCCAAGATATTTTATCCGAAAGCCTTCAACAGCGGCAGCGTCATTTACCTTAAAATGACCGATCTCCTCTTTTATTTCACCGATCTTTTTTTGCAATTCTTCCATCCGGCAAAGATACTAAGCTGAGTTGATTGCATACAGATGAAGCCGGATTTAATAGAGAAATTTTACTTTTTCAGTCCGAGCCTTTTGTAAATTTCCTTTTCATTCATCTCGATTACTTCTCCTGGTTTTAATTGCCCGAGAGTAATATCCTCAATACGATGACGGATCAACCTGATGGTTGGAAATCCGACTTTCGCCGTCATTTTACGTACCTGACGGTTTTTCCCTTCTCTAAGGGTGATGCTGCACCAAGAAGTAGGAATATTTTTTCGGAAACGCACGGGCGGGTTGCGTTCGGGCACATCCGGCTCTGTGTCAAATGCAAAAACCTTTGCCGGTTTTGTATTGAAATATTGGCCCTGTACATTGATGGTTACGCCGGTTTGCAATTCCCTGATTGCTTCGTCGGAAATTACTCCATCCACCTGAACCCAATATTCCCGCTCATGCTCAAATGACGGATTGAGTAAAAGGTGGTTGAGCTTTTTATCGTTGGTAAACAAAAGCAGGCCTTCGCTGTCTTCATCGAGTCGTCCGATGTTATAAACATCTTGTGGAAGATGGAAAAAATCGGACAGCGTCTTCTTGCCTTGCTGCGGCGAAAACTGCGACAAAACCCGGAAAGGTTTATATGCTATGAAATACAGATTCATTTGAGAAAATAAACAATCCCGCAATGCGGGATTGATATATGGATGGGTTAGTAAATACAGGAAAAAAAATTTCCCGACACAATATTATAAATAGTTTTTTCTAACACAAAAAAAATATGAAACTATTTTATTCACAATTTGCGAATTGAAGTGTGTATTATTTCCCTGCACCTGAATTGTGCTGCGTTAATCATGCCACTTTTTGATTTCAAAAGGTATTTTTAACATGTAATCGTGCAAGGCATGGCGGCAATTTAATTTATCAGAAAGGCCGCTGCCATTACCTTTGCGCAAATTTTTAATTATGAAATTTCCCAAACCGGTCACGGTGCAATGGATGGCAGATCTGATTGGTGCAACAATCGTTGGTAAGGCTGAAAAAGAAATTACGGGCCTTAATGAAATACATACCGTTGAAGAAGGAGATTGCTGTTTTGTTGATCATCCGAAGTACTATGCAGCGAGTATAAACAGCGCAGCCACACACATCATCATCAACACAAAAGATGTTGAACTTCCTGAAGGAAAAAACCTGTTGGTTGTGGACCAGCCATTTGAAGCCTATCTCAAAATTGTAAACCACTTCCGGCCATTTACACAACAGTCAGAAATGATCAGCGAGGATGTGGTTGTAGGAAAAAACGCATTCATCGGTCCGAATGTTTTTATCGGCAAAAGTGTTACGATCGGTGACAATTGTATCATCCATCCCAACGTTGTGATCCGTGACTATACTACCATTGGAAATAATGTAGTGATACAGGCAGGAACAATCATTGGAAGCGATGCGTTTTATTACAATACCAAGAAAGACCGCTCTGTCTGGTACAAAAGAATGCAAAGCTGCGGCGGCGTTGTCATCAAGGATAATGTGGAAATAGGTGCGGGCTGTACGATTGATCGCGGCGTTACTGCAAATACCACAATTGGGGAAGGATCCAAACTCGATAATATGGTGCATATCGGGCACGACACTATCATTGGAAAAAATTGTTTAATGGCGGCGCAGGTTGGCGTTGCAGGAGCCGTAAAAATTGAAGATGGTGTAACACTCTGGGGACAGGTTGGAGTAAGCAAAACCTTAACCATTGGAGAAAATGCGGTGGTGTTGGCGCAGTCGGGTATCCCATCGACATTAAAAGGAAATCAAACATACTTCGGTACACCGGCAGAAGATGCAAATACGAAAAAGAGAGAACTGGTTTGGGTTAAAAGAATTCCCCAGATATGGAAGGAAGTGATGCAGAAAAATGAGGACAAGAAATAGAAAAAGATTCGTTTTTTAGGGTGCAACTAATAATTTTAGTATATTGCACTAAATTTATTAGAAATGAGTTTTGCCGGAAAAAACTTTCGTTATCTCCGCAAGCTTCGCGGATGGACGCAGGAAGAATTTGCAAACAAACTGAAGATCAAACGTTCGCTGGTAGGTGCGTATGAAGAAGGGCGCGCAGAACCGCGTCTTGATGTATTGGAAAACATTGCTTCCATCTTCAAGCTTACGCTCGACCAATTGCTGTTGACCGATTTAGCTGCGTCCGGTAAAGCGGGAAGTTATCTTGATAAAAGACGGGAAATGAAACTGACGGGAAATGCGCAGATCATCCAGTTCGTTCCGGTAAAAGCTGCAGCAGGATATCTCGCAGGATACGCCGATCCCGATTTTCTCGACGAATTAAACACCTTCACATTGCCCATGCTCGCTGCAGGTAATTACAGAGCATTTGAAATTGTGGGAGACAGCATGTTACCCACGCCAAGCGGAAGCGTGATTGTGGCAGAAAAAACGGAAAATCTGGAAGATATCAAAAGCAGCAATACCTACATCGTCGTTTCAAAAGGGGAAGGCATCGTGTATAAACGCGTCATGAAAAATAACCGGCTGAAAAATAAGTTTACGCTCGTAAGCGACAATCCTCAATATTCGCCCTACAATATCAGCAAAGAAGATATCATTGAAGTTTGGAAAGCACAGATGATCATCACCAAAGCAAACATGGAACAAAGATGGAATGTGAATCAGCTTGCCGGTCTTGTCAGTAATCTTCAGGAACAGGTATCAACCCTCAAGAGAAAATTAAATTGATCAAAGCCCGCAAATGAGTAAAGTAAAAACTGCTTTTTTTTGCAGCAATTGCGGCCATGAAAGTCCGAAATGGCTCGGGAAATGCCCGGCCTGTCTGCAATGGAATACGTTTGTAGAAGAAGTGGTTGAAAAATCAAAAACCAATTTCGATAATTTCGTTTCCAAACCCGCAAGGCAATCTTCGGTTATTGCTTTGAATGAAGTCAGCAGCATTGAAGAGAAACGGATAATTACAAAAGATGGAGAACTGAACCGCGCCCTCGGTGGCGGAATTGTTGCCGGCAGCATCGTACTCGTGGCAGGCGAACCGGGAATTGGGAAAAGCACGCTTTTATTGCAGGACAGCCTGGAAATGAAAGACAGTCGCGTGTTGTACGTGAGTGGAGAAGAAAGTGAACAACAGATAAAAATGCGAGCCGACCGGCTGAAGATCAACAGCGAAAATTTTTATCTTCTGACTGATATTTCCATCGGCAAAATATTCAAGGAAGTAAAGAAGCTGCAGCCGGATTTAGTAATCATTGATTCTATTCAAACCCTTCAGTCAGACAACCTTGATTCCGCACCGGGTACCATCTCGCAGATCCGGGAATGTACGGCGGCTTTTCAGCGATTTGCTAAGGAAACAAATACACCGGTGTTTCTTATCGGACATATCACCAAGGACGGATCGATTGCCGGTCCGAAATTACTCGAACACATGGTTGATACGGTCTTACAATTTGAAGGAGACCGGAATTATGTTTACCGGATTCTACGAACCCTGAAAAACCGGTTTGGAAGCACATCGGAACTGGGCATTTATGAAATGACAGGCGAAGGCATGCGCGGCGTCATCAATCCATCTGAAATCCTAATTCATCCTAAGGAAGAGCAGCTAAGCGGCAGCGCGATAGCAGCAAGTATGGAAGGATTAAGACCGCTGTTAATTGAAGTACAGGCGCTGGTAACGCAAAGCGTTTACGGCACGCCGCAACGAACAGTTTCTGGCCTTGATTTGAGAAGATTGCAACTGCTGCTGGCCGTACTCGAAAAAAGAGGCGGATTTCATTTTGGTGTAAAGGATGTTTTTATCAACATAGCCGGCGGACTGAAGGTAGAAGATCCCTCAATTGACCTTGCGGTTATCTGTGCATTATTATCATCTTTCGAAGACGTGCCTTTGTCAACCGGACTCTGCTTTGCCGGAGAGGTTGGACTAAATGGTGAAATCAGGGCTGTTAAAAGAATTGAAGAAAGAATCGCCGAAGCTGAAAAGCTTGGATTTGAGAAGATCATCGTTTCGAAGTTTAATAAGAAAGGCTTTGAAAAAAAGAATTCTTCCATCGAGGTAATCGCCCTTTCAAAAGTGGAAGAGGTATACCGGTATTTGTTTTAACCCACTTCAGGGCGTAGCTGGTTGCATCGTTTCTATTTTGAAATTTGCAGGTCTGTGAATCGTTGTTTTCCGTTAGTTTTAGTATTTTCAACTGATGTTTTCACCTATCCTTTCATACCTGAATGATTTCAGCCACCTGTTTTTCCCGCACATTTGTGAAGGTTGCGGATCAGATGTATTGGAAGCTGATCATATGATCTGCCAGAAATGCCTCCACCAACTGCCGGATACCGGGTTTTTTCTCCATCCTGACAATCCGGTTGAAAACAAATTCAAGGGCCACATCCGAATTGAGGCGGCAGGCAGTGCTTTTTATTTTACTAAAAATTCGCTGTTGCAAAAACTGGTAATCGCCCTGAAATATTTTGGCAACAAAGAAATCGGATTTTATCTAGGAACGTTGACAGGATTGCAACTGCTCGAGTCAGGAAGGTTTGATGAGGTGGACGTTTTGGTTCCTCTCCCATTAAATCCCAAAAAAGAAAAGAAAAGAGGATATAACCAGGCGGCCGTAATAGCTTTGGGTATCGCTTCCGTATTTAAAAAACCCGTTCTCGAGAAAGGATTGGAACGGATAATCTTTACCGAAACACAAACGCAGAAAGACCGGATCAGCCGTTGGCAAAATATGCAGGGCGTTTTTGCTGCCTCAGCCGACAACATTCTTCAGGGCAAACACATTCTGTTGATTGACGATATCATAACTACCGGTGCTACGCTCGAAACCTGCGGCGAACAGGTGCTTCAGATCCCGGGAACAAAGCTTAGCATCGCAACGGTCGGATTTACAATCTGAGCGCACTATGAATCCTGAGCAGTTTTTCTATTGCGTTGCACCCAGGTATGTTGCAGGATAACCATAAGGATTACCATCAGCGGCGTTGCCAATACAAGTCCCCATCCGCCCGAAAATGGTGAAATCAGCAGTTGCGCAATAATGATCAGGGCCGGAGGTATATTGATTAGCTTTCGCTGAACGGTTGGCGTAATGAAGTTACTTTCAAGCACCTGGATCAGGATATACAATCCTGCCACTATGAGGGCAGTGGTAAAGCCCTGCATCGAAGCCACTAAAACAGCCGGTATCATGGCGATGAGCGGGCCAAAATTGGGAATGAAATTGAGCGCGCCTGCCAGCAAGGCCAATGCGAGCCACATCGGCAATCCCAATATCAGCAATCCGATTGCCGTGAGAACGAAAACCACGAACATGGCGAAGATTTTTCCTTTAAGCCACTTCTCCAGGCTGCCGGCAATTTTTTGCAGAACCTTTTTTGTCTTCGATCGCGATTTTTTTGGCACCAGTTTCAAAAATCCGCTTGAATAAAGATTTGGAGAAACAGTGAAAAAAATTCCGATGATTATTACCACATATAAATCACCGAACACTCCGAAGGTGCTTTTAAACAAAGTATCTACAACTTCCTTCGCCTTTTTTATCGATTCGGGAGAAGAAGCTTTTTCCACGATCGATCTGCCCCAACTCGTACTATTCAGCTGTCGCTTTACATTTTCAACAGTCGCAGGTAACGTTTCAGAAAGCTCGGCTGTTTGTCCGGCAACCTTGGCGCCGATCAACCACAACAATCCCGCAATAAAGAGGAAGGTAAACACTACAGCTACCACCAGAGAATAAGAGGATTTCCATCCGGTCCAGCGGCAGATCATCCTGCCAAATCCACGGAAGAAAATTGCAATCAGTGCGCCGGCAAAAACCAGCAGTAAAACACTAAATGTTGCCTTTGCAAGTAAAACGAGGATAACGATCAAAGCCAGAACCCATCCTGCTTTCCACACCTTGCGCATTAAACCACTGTCACTTTCATTTCCTGTCATTACCTTAACATCATCAATCATTGGTCCAAAAGAAAAGCTGTGGCTTCATTTTTGTAACAATGCTTCCCTAACCACAAATTTTTTCTCATGAATAATTCTTATCAGGATTGTATCGAAGCGTGCCTGAGATGTGCCTCTGCCTGTAACCATTGTGCAGCAGCCTGTACCCGGGAGGATGATGTGAAGATGATGGCAGAATGCATCCGGCTTGATATGGAATGTGCAACCCTTTGCTACACCGCGGCACAGCTAATGAGCATGAACAGCGAAAGCGCAAAAGATGTTTGCAGGATTTGCGCGGAGGTTTGCGAAAAATGCGGAAATGAATGTGCAAAACACGCGGCTCAACATTGCCAGGAATGTGCGAAGCAATGCAAGGCATGCGCACAGGAATGCCGAACGATGGCAGCCTAAGACGAAAACCGCTTTCAGAGCGCAAACTAATTCTGTAATATTGCAGCTATCATTAATCGAAGCTGCATGATACGTTGTATACTTTCGCTCGTACTATCGCTGGCGCTGTCTTCCTTCGTGTCCGATTGTTATGGTCAACAGGACAGCTCGCTCTATGAAGTCACGAAGGATACCGCTGAACCCGGAATATCGGCTGCCACCTACCTGCTTTTGTTGAAAGATAATTTCACAGCGGAAATTGCTGCACCATTCAAACAAAACAAACAGGATTGGTTAAAGAGCGGAATCTTTGTTGTGGCTACCGCAGGGTTAATCGCACTCGATAAACCGGTGCAAAAACTCGCGACCGGCATAAGTGAACCGGGAAGCAATTATTATAAAATCAATTCATCTATTTCAGACTTCGGAGGAATTCCGTTGATCGTATCGGTAGCGGCTTTGGGAGCGTCGGGTCTTGCATTTCATGACGACAAGCTGAAAAATACCGCACTAATGGCTTCGCAGGCATATATTACTGCCACTGCTTTTTCAACAACAATAAAATACGTATCCGGACGTGAACGGCCGGATTTAAACGGGCAATCTTCCGGCAGATTCTTAGGGCCGATTCATGGTATAAAAACCGGGGAAGGTTCCTTTCCTTCGCGACATACAGCCGTTGCGTTTTCCACTGCAACCGTTTTTGCCACTGCTTACCGGGATTCTCCCTGGATTCCCGCAGTTTCCTATGGCATTGCGACTTTAATCGGACTTAGCAGAATCAACACAAATGAACATTCGTTGAGCGACGTTTTTGTAGGAGCTGCTCTCGGATTCGTTTCGGGAAAACAGGTTATGAATCGGTATCGCTTGCTTAAAAATGAAACCGCCGGACAACTTAAATGGAATGCCGGTTATTCAAACGGGCATATTGAGATAGGGATCAGATATCTTGCAGGAAATTAAACCTTTCAGATTCCAAATCCATAACCAAATTCTCATCATCCTTCAGCAAACCTCCTCTGTGAAGGACCGGTCGTATTCGTTTCTATCATAAACACACTTCCTGAAAGCGGATATTGCTTTTTCTGATTGGCATCAAGGTCTCTCTGGGAAGAGGTTACAAAAAGAAGATTTCGAGTTGCACCTCCAAAACAACAACTGGTAGCATAAGGAACTGGCATCTTAATTTCATCGATCCTTTTTCCCCTGTTATCAAAACGCAATAGCTTTGATCCTCCCCAAAGGGCTACCCAAAAGCCGCCTTCATCGTCAAGACACATCCCGTCAGGAAATTCATCCTTTTCAAATTCAATAAAATTCCGCTGATTGAAAATATTTCCCGTCTCGGCTTCATAGTCGAAAGCGTAGATCAGGTGCTGTGGCGTATCGGTCAGGAAAAAGGTTTTATGATCGCTGCTCCATTTCATGCCATTGGGGATAAACAGATTCTCTTTTAAAATTTTTACCCGGTGTGTAGCATCTACGCTGAATAATTTTCCAACCGGAGCATCGCCTTTACTGTTCATTGTTCCGGCGACAAACCTTCCCGCCGGATCTACGGTTCCATCATTGAACCGAAGATCCTGTCCGGTTGGCAGGCGAAAAATCAATTCAACCGATTTGGTAGCTTCTGAAAAAATTCCGATCCCATCCCTCATACCCATAATTACCCTTCTTTCATTTATAAGCGCAAGAACGCCGACGGGTTGCCCCACATTGAATGTTTCTACCGTATCGCTATTGATATCGCCTTTAAAAAATTTGCCTTCGGAGATATCTACCCAATACAGTTTTTGCGCTTCCGGATCCCAAACGGGTCCTTCACCGTGAATCGCTTTCGTTTGTTCGAAAACAGGAATCGGTTCTTTCATCCTTAAATGTTTGATTTATCCATAAATAAAGCCGTGCCAGCTCTCCATATCTTTCATTTATTGTTTGGATAAAGAAATTTACATTTGCCACAATTCAAAAGGGTGTTTCTGATGGATTTAAAAGAGGACAGAACGATTCAGGATTCGAGACAATTTGAGGCGCTGTTTAATTTCGCCACCATCGGTATTATTATCAGTAACCAGCGTGGACAAATCGTAAACTTCAATAAACAGGCAGAACAATTATTCGGGTTTGAAAAGACAGAAGTTTTGGGAAAGGCGATAGAGATTCTTATTCCCGCTGCTTCCCGCTCCGCCCATGTTAAATACCGCGAATTGTTTAATGAACAGCCCCATCCTCGGAAAATGGGTGAAGGCCGCGACCTTAACGGATTGCGCAAAGACGGATCCACTTTTCCTGTGGAAGTGAGCCTCAGCTATTACAGAATTGAAGGTGAAACTTTTGTGCTCGCATTTGTGGTTGATATCACCTACCGGAAAAAAGGAGAAGTTATAGTATTGCAACAAAAAGAAGAGTTGCAGCGAGTAACTTCGGAAATCAAAAAGTTGAATGTTGAACTCGAACATAAGGTTGAAGCCCGAACAAAAATGCTTCGGGAAACGCTGGTTGAACTTGAAAGATCTAAACAGGAACTTAGCGAAGCTTTCGAAGCAGAAAAAGAGCTGAGTGAACTGAAATCGAGATTTGTAACGATGGCTTCTCATGAATTCAGAACGCCGTTGAGCACCATTCTTTCCTCGGCCTACATACTACAGCAATACACCAAAGAAGAAGATCAGCCAAAAAGGGACAAACATATTGAACGCATTAGAAACGCCGTTTACGGCCTCAGGGATATTCTCGAGGATTTTCTTTCTCTGGGAAAGCTGGAAGAAGGAACGGTCGAAGCCAGAATGGAATCGATTTCGGCCGGCGAGCTCGACGAATTGCTTCATTCGGTCATTAACAGCATGCAACCCGGATTTAAACCCGGTCAGCACGTAAGCTGGGAACAAAGCGTAAAAACGGATGTCTCGGTTGACAAAAACCTTTTGAAAAACATCATTATGAACCTCGTTTCAAATGCGTCAAAATTTTCTGGTCAGGGTGCAACTATAAAGATTAGTACCAGCGTAATCGATGGCGAGTTGATACTTTCGGTTCGGGATCAGGGAATCGGAATTTCGGAAGAAGATCAGCAGCATCTGTTTGAACGGTTTTTCAGGGCAAAAAATGCAAGCAATATCCAGGGAACTGGCCTGGGATTGAATATTGTGAGCAAATATCTTGAACTGATGAAGGGCAGGGTTAAAATGAAGAGTGAACTGGAAAAAGGTTCGTGCGTAACTGTGTTTATTCCACAATCAAAAATATAAGCAAGTCCGGAAATGAAAAAGATCCTGGTTATTGAAGACAATCCTGAAGTACGGGAAAATATTGTTGAAATATTATCGCTTTCCAACTACACTGTGCTGGAAGCGGATAACGGCAAACAGGGTGTGGAACTTGCCATCAAAGAATTGCCTGATCTCATTGTTTGCGATATCATGATGCCGGTACTTGACGGATATGGGGTTTTGCACATGCTTAGCCGCAACAATGCCACTTCATCCATCCCTTTTATTTTCCTTACTGCGAAATCAGAAAAATCGGATTTCAGGAAGGGAATGGAATCCGGAGCCGATGATTACCTTACAAAACCGTTCGATGGAATTGAATTGCTGAATGCGATCGAAACCAGGTTTAAAAAAGCCGCCTTGCTCGGGCAAAAATTTACCAATGATCAGGCGGGACTTAATAATTTAATTGCCCATGCAAAAGAGGATGCAAAGATCTCCTTAACGAGCCCTGAGAGGGAAACCTACTCGTTCCGGAAGAAGCAGGTCTTATACCACGAAGGTCAAAGGCCGGTTCAGGTATATTTTATTATTAAGGGGAAAGTGAAGATTGCAAGAACCAACGAATACGGAAAGGAACTGATCACCAGTATACTTGGGCCGGGAGATTTCTTCGGCTACATGTCTGTACTCGAAGAAAAGAACTATGCAGACTCAGCCGAGGTATTAGAAGACGCGGAACTAATGGTGATTCCAAGAACCGATTTTCTGAAACTGATCAACGAGAATAATCAGATCGCGAAGCAATTTATTAAACTGCTTACGCAAAATGTGGCGGCAAAAGAGGAAGCGCTTCTGAATTTAGCCTATAATTCGCTTAGAAAAAAAGTGTCAACCGGTTTATTACAGGTGTATGACAAATTTGGAGGCGATAAAAACGACCGGCTGAACATCGATATTTCGAGGGAAAATTTATCGCATGTCGTTGGTGTGGCAACCGAATCGCTCATTCGTACGCTCGGGGATTTCAAGAGTGAAAAACTGATTGATATTAGAGAAGGGAAGATCTACATTACAGACGAAAAAAGATTGCGCAATCTTATCAACTAAGAAATGCGCAATCCGTTAGGTTAATAATTACTTTTCACGCTCATTTGTTCTCCTTCAAAATTTTGTTTCTCAAGCGTCCAGTCATGGGTAAGTGAAGCGGGGATCCATAGGTTTCCGGCTTTTCTCAAAACTTTTGCATAAATTCTGAGAAGCTTGAAAATGTTGTTTTCCAGTTCTGAAACGGTAATGTGCGGATGAATACTAATGGATACGGGAAAAACGGAAACGGGAATTGCTGTTTGGGATTTTAATTTCTCCTTTTCTTTCGCATAGAATTCAATTTTCAGGAATGGATAATTCAACCTGAACTGCTCCTGAATATCGCTGATAACCGTATGAGGCATTAGTTCAATTTCCATTTTCTTTTCAGTTATCATATTCAATTTCAATATTCTTTTGGGCGTGTAGCTGTATTTTTTAAACTCAAAAAAGTAAATTCAATGTCAAAACTAAAAGGATTTTGAAACTAAAAAACTGACGGTCATCAATTTCAATTATGATTTTCTGACGAAGCCGGGCAGAACAAATATTTCACGGAGTGATTGCTGAAAATCGCTGTCATTAACATACAAACCCAGATTGGAAAGATCCTATTTCTGCCCCTGCCGGAAAAGATTCCCGGCATCAATATGATAGATAAATTTCACACTCAGCTCATTGCTATGGGGCGTTTTGAAACTTCGAATGAAGTTATCGTAATACCTCGGATGCGACGATCCATCGAGATAGGTATCGGGACCCAACCCGTTTTTCCAGGATAAGACGAGTTTACTTCCCGGGCGGAAATCCCAGGTAAAGAAGAGATCAATATTGAAGGCGTTGAAATTGTCATCATGCCCTTCCACAAAATCATGCGGAAGCCAGTCGCCATTATCTGCTACTCCAAACATTTCAGTATAATGAACCCGGCTCCAGTAATGCCGCAACCGGAAATTCAAATTCATCCGCGCCCTGAAATTGTAGATGGTCTTAACAGTTGTTGCAAACTCTGTAATCTCCCGTCTGCCAATAACCGGAGTTTCCGGCGATTCGAAAAATGCAAAGCCGATATTTCCTTTGTCAAATTCACGCGAGCCGTTAATTTCCATTGAGAATTTTGAATTGAAACGATAACGAAGGCCGAGCGCTGTATTAAAATAAGGATCATCGGGCACCGGACTCAAATTGGCGTATCCAAACTCATAGCTTGCAAACAGCTTTTTTCGACTGTCAGTGCTGCCATTTACGCCAAAGTATCCATAAGGAGAGAGTTTTACCACCCGTCCGGGGAGGCGCAGCTCGTAAAAATCACGCGGCGCAATCGGAACATACTCGCTCGTGAAACTAATATCCCAATAGTTTAAAAACACATGCAACAAATCAAGGTTGAATCGAAGATTCGAATAGGCAAAGGGATAGAACCGGTTTGTTTGCTCAACCCTGAAGTTGTAGCGACGGAATGTAAACAGTTTGTCCGGCTTTAAGGTGCGATAGAGCACTGAGGCTGAGTTGATCAACTGGTTGTTGGTGAAAAGTATACCAAGATCATTGGGATCGTAGTTTTGAGATCTGATCTCATTTGCCACCGACCAAAGCCATTTTCCTCCCACCTTATTGAAACCGAGGAAGGTTTTGAATCCGTCATACTTTTCCAATCCCCATACATTACTGTAATTGAATTGAGATTGCAGATTGTAGTTGTTGCTTTTATCAAACCAATTCAGTCCGAGGGCTGAAACATTCGCATTACGCGCATTTCCCTTCCTCATCACATTTGTATTGGTGAATGTGATGGCAGAACGGTTTTTCAACGACTGATCGAGCACGAAAATGTTGTAGTTGGTGAGCGGCTCTGTCTCCATGTCAAAAGTTGTTCCGTCCGGCTTTTCCAAGGTTGAATAAACAGGAGCGGTGATCGCATTGAAGAAGCCGATTCCAAGGCCGTTTTTCGTTCTTCCCGAAAACTTTGTAGCATTATAGAGGTGGGTGAGCGATGGATTTTTGAGAATCGTGTACGCGCTATCCTTAGCCAGTTGTAAAGTGGCAAAATAGCCTCCCGGAACCTCTCCTATTCGCCTTGAATAAAATATGCCGGCCCTGTTAAAAAGTTCTGTTCCTTCTGTAAAAAACGGCCGCTTTTCATTGAATTGTTGTTCAAAAGGACTGAGATTTAGAATTATATTATCGCTTTCTACCTGGCCAAAATCCGGAACGAGCGTCATATCAATCGTAAAACTTTCATTAATGCCATATTTTACATCCATTCCGCCGCTGTAAAGAAAGTTGTGCAAACGTCCCTCAGAATATGGTATATCGCTGTAGCCGAAGGAAACATAGGGCGAAAATGAAAGACGAAGAGGCGGTTCCAGATCAATAAGATGCGTAAGCAGTCCGGACTGGTTGACCACACCATCCAATGCAGGATCTACAGGATTCCAGTACGAGGTTTCATTGCGTCTTCTAATGTAGCGGCTGAAATTAACTCCCCAGGTTTGGTCAGGTGAAGATGAAAACCGGATGGCCGAGTAGGGAATTTTCATTTCTACAATCCATCCATCTGTCGTTATTGAAGTTTTACTTTCCCAAACCGCATCCCAATTATAGTCATACCCATCATTATCAGTTCCCCGGAGGGCCGAGGATATGCGGATATCGCTTTGCACGTTTGCCGGTGTAACGAGAAACCGAAAGGCGTTTTGTTTATCATTGTAGGTATCGAAAGCTACACTAAAAAAGTCGGTGTTCTGAAATCCTTCATTATCTCTTTCGGTAAGCTGTTGCCTTATCTCCTGCGGATTGTCGTACAACATGGCCGCAACATAAATCGCCGCATTATCGTAAACCACTCTTACTTCGGTTTTCCGGAATGCAGGTTTTCCGAACTCGGGATTATTGTCGATGAAATCCGTAGCGATGGTTGCCTGTTGCCATTGTATATCGTCCAGTTGGCCGTCGATCTTCGGGGGTTGTTCAACCTTCACTGCATGCAGTTCTTTTTGCGAAAAAACATTGTTGAAAAGTCCTGAAAAAATGAATAGCAGCAGCAGGTTCCTCATCTCCCCTTTTTTTCCGGCAAATGTACAAAGCGCAAAAACAGAAGAAAATAAAATGTAGGAACGGTAAGATATCGCGATGGTCAATCTGATTTTTACAGGACAAAAAAATTCGCGCAATAACCGAAGGAAAAAAGGTTTTATTTTACGGATCAAATTACGCCATGCGATCCAATACTGTTGCTGAAAAGATCTCTCTGATTATTTTGTCGCTTGCCGGATGGTCCGGACTCGTTTTACAGGGAGGTTTAATGATTGGTGCTACCGCTGAAAACGGAATTGGATTGGGAGAGACGATGATACGATTTTTCAGCTATTTCACCATTCTCACAAACATCCTGGTTGCCTTGAGCGTTACCATACCCCTGATTTCCCGGCAATCAAAGGCGGCGCGTTTCTTCTCATCCTACAGGGTACGAACTGCGCTACTCGTTTATATCGTTACCGTGGGCTTTATCTATATGCAACTATTACAAAAACTCTGGAATCCCGAAGGTTTGAGCTGGCTCGCTGACAGGATACTGCACTACTTTATTCCGAACGGATATCTGGTCTTCTGGGTTTTTGTTGTTCCGAAAGAAAAGATCCCCTTTCGGAAAATCTTTTTCTGGTTAATTTATCCTTTGATCTATGTTGTACTTATTCTGATCCGCGGAGCCGTTAGCGGCTTTTATCCATACCCTTTTTTGAATGTGGATAAACATGGATATCAACAGGTAATTGAGACTGCCGGAATGATGACGTTGTTGTTTCTTTTTCTGAGTTACTTATTTTGGCTTGCGGGACGTTTTTTGAAATAGTTTTTATTTTTTCACGGGAACCGGAATCAATGTTGGACGTTTTCCACCTAAAAGGATCGAAATAATTTCTCTTAAACTCATTACGATTGATTTAATTTAATGAAACCCCTATTTTAAAACTTCCACAAGTTACGTCGTAATTTTTCATTTAGTTGTTAAAATCATGGTGTAACAGATTGCGTATTTATCTTTTTTCCGGCTTCAAAATGATCGAGCATGTGCTGATTTCTTTTTTCCCTTTGTGCACGGGAATAGAGCAAACCGGCCGGCACCATCAACTCTCCTGTTTTTTCATCAATCAGCCCGTTCTTTTCGTCCTCAATATTGGTGGCCTGCGTATATACATCGCCAGCAATATCGCGTTTGCGTAATTCAGTTTTAAAAGCCCTGATGAGCTTTGTCCGGTCTTCCTCATCTTTCGGGCCACCGTAATTTACGAATCCGAATCCTCCCCATTCACTTACTATAAACGGGAGTTGTTTCTTATAGAAGAACGGATCTTTTACCACAAGTGGAAATGCTGTCACTCCTGCAAGGTCTCCTTCCATGACTTTGGTGAGGCTGGTTTTCCAAACCTCAATATCCGGCGTATAAATATGCGCGGTAAGCAGGCTCGATACCAGCCGCCCTTCGAGTGAGATGTGCCGCCATCCGTCATTGTCGACCACCAGAAATTGCGGATGATTGATGTTCATGTAATGAAAAAGGTCAATAATATACTGCTGCGTTTCAGGATTTGTGGCGATGTCCTGAGCGCCCCAATCTTCATTGTACAGACTCCAGATGACGATAGAGGGATGCGTTTCTATCAGATCAAGCATCCGTACCAGTTCGGCCTTGTGGTTTAACCGGCTCGTTGCATTTGAGCTGTGCGGACTTGGCACTTCCACCCAAAGGAGTAATCCGATGGTATCGGCCAGGCGATAAATACGCGGATCGACGCCAGCAATATGAATTCTCACAAGATTACATCCGAGCTCCTTCATGGCATACATGTGCTTTTTTATTTCCTCGTAGCTCGCAGTGCCGGGCTGGTATAGAATGCCGTCGAGGTACAACGGCTTATTATTAAGGTAAACGCAACATCCTCTCGCCTCAATTTTCCGGAGCCCGAACATCGTTTCAATTTCAGATGTGTTGCCATTTTCATCAATCAGATGTGCAACGAGGCGATACAAAACCGGATTGGAAGGCGACCACAGCTCGGCCTTTGGAACCTCCAATACCAGTCTTTGCTGTTTTTGTCCTTCCTGTAATTCAATCGGATAATCTCCTTCTGCCAGCGGCTTATCTTCGGCGGCATGCCTTTCAAAAACTCTCAGCCTGATCACGTATTTTCCGGCATCCCTTATTCGGGTAGTGATGTTAAACCGAACCATTCTGTCTTCGACAATGCTTACTACGCCCAGTCTCGACCTTAGCCGGTTTCGCTCCACAATTTCAAGCCATATACTTCTTACTCCACCGGTAAATGTCTGATACCAGATGCCGCCGCGCTTGTAAACCGATGATTCCTGTTTACCACGCGGAATGTCGGCATCCATTGTATCGGCGATCCTTACCGTAAGACGGTTATCGGATTGTAATATTTCCGGATCCAACTCATAAGAGAAGGAGGTATATTCTCCCACATGCACTTTTTCGCCTTCAATGGTGGTAAGCAAATGTCCGTTTAGCCAAACCATCGTTTCATAACCACATGCTCCGAATGTAAGCTGTATAAGTGTGGGCGATTTTTGTTGCTCCATTTCAGGAATTGGAAAACGGCGCTCATACCAGGCAACAACCTGATCGGACCAGGATTGCTGGCCCGCCTCTCCTTTTGCTGCGGCCATGTGATCTTCAATCGATCCCGGCCAGACAGCCGTATGCGAATATGCATGCCCTTTAAACCATTCTTCCTGCAATCCCAAATCATCGGCATCAATGGCAAACGACCACTCTCCGTCAAGAAGGATAAAACTGTTTGGACGCAATACCGCCCGAGGAAGCGGATCTAAGAAATCTTCCTCAAAAGTGTGTTCTGCCCTGCTTTTCGGTAATCCATAGTTGCGAAGTGTTTTTTTCATATCTGATCAATTGATGAAATAGAATTGCAACTGCTTAAACTGCAACTTCTTTGCCATCTAAACCCAATCGATAACATTAACACTGATCAAACTTTCCCGATTAATTGTTGGGATGACGGCAGAGCGACCAGTAATCGATAATCATTTTAAGCATTTGATGGATTTCCTGGAAGTTTGACGGCTTTTTAAAAAAGCCCTGCACCGTAAGATCGTAGGCTTCCTGTACGGTGATTCTGTCGGCATTGGTGGATAAGAAAACGAATGGGATGCTTTTCCTTCTCAACCTTTCATTTTTCTGAATTTTCGCCCGCAATTCGAGGCCGTTCATTCCCGGCAGGTTAATATCACTAATGATGATAAACGGCTGATCCGGCGTGTTTATTAAAAAGTCGAGTGCATCTTTGGCTGTCTTGAAGAGCTTAACAACATTAGGAACATTGATTACCCTAAAAACTTCTTCGAAAAGATCACTGTCGTCATCGTCGTCTTCCACTAATACAATCGGTCCAAGATAATTAATTGCCATAATTTTTTATTATAAAATGACGAAAATGAAAATATGAACAGGAGATGCCTTCCATAAAAACGATAAATTCCGGTTTTGCTAAGCAAAAACAGTGCGACAGCTTTCTTTGTCCACCCTTAACTAATTTTCCATCGTGGAAAGCGTATTGAAACTCAAAAACTGCGTAACCGAAGGCGGTAAAACCGGCAATCTACTTCTTTCGATCAGAAAACTACTCAGAACTATAAAATCTTTAAAAATATAATGTTTATCCATCGCGGAACGCAGGTAATCTTTACCGGTGCTTCCGCCGGTTCCAGCCCTGGTACCAATCATTCGTTGAACCATATTTACGTGCCGGTAACGCCAGGTGCCCATTTGATTGTCGAGTTCCAATAGATTATTCAACAATTCAAACGGGAGATGCAGGATCGGAAATCCGCGATAAAGCAGAATGAAGAGTGCTGCCCTGCATGATTTTGCCGTTAATTGGCCGATCCCTTTTCCTGTAATGAAAATTTCATCAAAGCTCTTCAGGTTATTCTTTTCCACTTCAGACAAACTATTCTTATATCGCTCCCGATAGGTTGCCCAGAACGGATGAACACCGTCAACCGGCTCACCTTGGGCCTCAAATCCTTGCCAGTTTTCCATCGATTCAAAAAAAGGAATTCTCTCCAGCCATTGATTTACAACCTGTAGCAACGACTTCTTTTCTTCGGCATTTTTAATGATATCAATCTCCGGCTGCTTCAGTTGTGAGATATAATATTCCTGTCCGAACCTTTCTTTGAAAGTCAATCCGAGTCTTGCTTCCAGCACCTTGAACTGCCAACTTTGAAATCCCGATGCAGGACGCAGAAGATCTCTGAATTCAAGAAAGTCCATCGGCGTCATTGTTTCTAGTATATCAATCTGCTGAACCAGCACCTGTAAAATCGTATTTACCCGCTTCAGGCGGTGTACAACTGTTTGCAGATCGGCTGTATTATCATTAATCTTCCTTTGCTTCATGATTTCAATGGCAGAATCTACCTCGTATAAAACCTGCTTAAACCAAAGCTCATAAGCCTGATGGATAACGATGAATAGCATTTCATCATGCGCCGGGCCATTTTCAACGGAAGCACTTTCCGGCTGCTGACAGTTCAATAATTTATTCAACTGAAGATAATCACTGTAATAAACGTCTTTTCTTTCCATTTGATTGCATTAGGGAGTTTAGTATCCTATACCCTCAAAAATAAATTTTTAAATCTAAAGGGAGAAATTGTACATACCGGCGGCTTTTTTATTCAATAAAATGACGGCACCAACGAGGTCTCCTTTTAAAGATTTTCAAATCCCGGGATTGCAATCTAGAAGCAGCGGATGATACTGCCGGTGAAGATTAATGGAAGTTCTAATGAAATCAGGGATATAGCCGGCTTAAAAAAAATCAGGTATTGATAAAAAATAGCAATCCTTATTGCAGCAGCTCATTCGAATTTTCTATCGCCAAAAAATTTGTTGTTGCTGAATGGTGAAAAATTAAGGTTATTTGCACATCCATTTAAAAAATTACACCATGCTTCCTAAGTACAAAAGAATTCTGTTGAAGTTATCAGGCGAATCGTTTATGAGCGACCGGAATCCGGGTGAAGCCTTCGATCCGGTTATCATTGAGCAATACGCAAACGATATTAAAGCGGTAACAGATCTGGGAGTTCAGGTGGCACTGGTAATTGGAGGCGGAAATATTTATCGTGGATTGAATGAATCTGAAACCGGTATTGAACGGGCTCATGGAGATTATATGGGAATGCTCGCTACCATGATCAACGGTATGGCGATGCAGGCAATGCTCGAAAAAATTGGTGTTTATACACGTCTGCAAAGTGCGATAAAAATGGAACAAATTGCAGAACCCTATATCCGCAGAAAAGCAATGCGGCACCTTGAGAAGGGTCGCGTGGTAATATTTGGAGCGGGCACCGGAAATCCGTATTTCACCACCGATACCGCCGGTTCGCTCCGCGCAATTGAAATCAAAGCAGATGTCATTCTGAAAGGCACAAGGGTTGATGGAATTTATACTGCCGATCCTGAAAAAGATCTCACAGCAGAACGTTATGACAAGATCACTTACCTGGAATGCTTATCCAAAAATTTGCGGGTAATGGACCTCACCGCCTTCACACTTTGTATGGAAAATAACCTGCCGATTATTGTTTTCGACATGAACAAACCCGGCAATCTTTTGAAAGTGGTGGAAGGCATGAATGTGGGAACCTTGGTTACCAACGGATAAAATTCGGATATGCAAAAAGAAATTGCAGACATAAGAAGCGATTACAGTCTTCGCACGATGAATGAAACAGACATGGCGGAAACGCCCTTTCTGCAATTTCAAAAATGGTGGGAAGAAGCCATCCACAGCCAGATTGATGAGGTAAATGCGATGACGCTGGCTACTGCCAACAACCATGGCGTTCCCTCTGCAAGAATCGTTTTGCTGAAAGGATTTACCGAAAAAGGCTTTTTGTTTTTTACAAACTATGAAAGCAGGAAAGGAAAAGAATTGTCAGAAAATCCAAAGGCTGCCCTCGTGTTTTTCTGGAAAGAGTTGCAAAGGCAGGTGAGAATTGAAGGAAAAGCAGAAAAACTTCCGGAGGGTGAAAGTGTGGAATATTTTGATTCAAGACCAGTAGGAAGCCGGCTCGGGGCCTGGGCAAGCAAACAGAGCAGTGTGATCGAAAACAGAGAGGTTTTGGAAGAAAATATGCGTTTGTACATTGAAAAGTTTCACCAGGAAATTCCAAAACCGCCATTTTGGGGCGGCTATATTGTTATTCCCGAAAGGGTGGAATTCTGGCAGGGAAGGAGCAACCGCCTGCACGACAGGATTCAATATCGCTCAGATGCAGGCCGTTGGAAAATACTGAGACTCGCTCCCTGAAGCACTACTGCGCTTCTTCCTTCTTTTCTTCTGCCTGCTTAGTTTTTGCAGGTCTCGCCGGACGGGCCTTTCCAAATGATCCTTTAAAGATTTTTCCTTTTTTCGTTTTTTTGTCACCTCTTCCCATAGTATAATTTTAGCGCAAAAATGCGGCTTTTTTTAAAAAAACAATGATAAAAAAAGCAGAAGCCATTTTCTTCCGCTTTTTAATGTCGTAAAGCAATTAGATTTTTTCGCTTAGTCCTTTTCCCGGTTTGAAACGTGCAACCTTCTTGGCTTTAATCTTTAAAGCGGCTCCTGTTTTGGGGTTACGGCCGGTACGCGCCTTTCTTTTCGATACGGAAAATGTACCGAAACCAACCAGTGTAACCTTTCCACCTTTTTTTAAGGTTTTGGCTACTGTTTCAAAGAAAGAATTCATAGCGGCATTTGCCTGACCCTTTGTGATTCCCGCATCTTCCGCTACCTGAGCAATTAATTGGGCTTTGTTCATAATGAATAAAAATTTAAATGTTTACCCTGCAAATGTATCGGGTTTTCAATTTGCAATATATATTTATTTAACAAATCAATGTTTTAAAGTTTGAGAAAAAGATGCGTTAGGCAGCGCATTTCATCAGATTTTAAGGTATGAAATCCGGATTTTTCAGATTCCGGGCGCACCGCTATCGACTTCACGCAGCAAACTGGGAAATAAGTAGCAACGCTCTCCCCAACGGGAAGCAAACCGTTCGAAAAGCTTTTCGCGGTAGATTTCCGCAAAACGGTTGTAGGCACCAATGCTTTCGGCAGTTAGCTGAAGAGAATACGTTTTCCCTTCTTTTTCATCGGTTCCCAGCAGTTCAAAAAACTTGTAGGAACTGAAATATTTTTTCCCAAGCAATTCAGGAAGGATGTCAGAATGCAGCCATTGCAAAAAATCGTCATGCTGCTGCCACTCAATATGAATAGTAATATTGTATAAATACACTTCGCTTTATTTTATTATCGCAAGATCTATTTCCGCAAAAACCGGGCAATGGTCGCTGTGTTGCACGTCGGGATAAATATCGGCATTCTTCAGGCCGGCGGCCAGATCGTCAGTAATGCAGATATAGTCGAGCCTCCAGCCCTTATTGTTTTTCCGAACAGTGGGAAATCTTTGGCTCCACCAACTGTAACAATGTGGTTTATCCGGATTTAAATGGCGGAAAGTATTGATAAAACCGTTCTGCAGAAAACGATGCATCCATGCTCGTTCCTCAGGCAAAAAGCCGCTCGTTTTTTTGTTTCTCACCGGATCATGAATATCGATTTCAGCATGTGCAATATTGTAATCTCCACATACAATCAATTGCCGCCCCTCAGCTTTTAATCCATTCAGGTAATCGAAAAACTCGTCAAGCCATTTGTATTTGTAGACCTGCCGCTCGCCTCCCATTGTGCCACTTGGATAGTAGGCATTAATCAGCGAGACCGATCCGAAATCAAGGCGCAGCGTTCTGCCTTCAAAATCACTCTGTTCATTATTATTTCCTTGAAATACCCGATCGGGAGAAATTTTCGTAAAAACCGCTACGCCACTGTAACCCTTTTTTTGCGCAGGAAACCAAAACGTTTGATATCCTAAAGTTTCAATTTTTTCGCAGTCCACGTCATCCCTGCATGCTTTTATTTCCTGCAGGCAAATGATGTCGGCCGGATCGCCGGAAAGCCATTCAATAAATCCTTTATTCATCGCCGCCCGGATGCCGTTGACGTTGTAAGAGACTATTCGCATATCAAGATCTTTTTGCAATCTTCAAAGATAACCATCCGAAAATAATATTGCTTCCCGAAAAGCACGATGACAAATGCCCCGGCCCAAGTTTTCTACTCGCAATTGGTTCACCTTATTCCACTAAAAAATACTCCTCATCTTTGGTTGGAAAGTTGATATAGAGTTAGCGGAAAATCTTCGTTTACAAGTTCCTTATTTCATGAAATAGCGGTATTTTTAAAATCAGCAAGGAAATAATTTATGGCACTAACAAAGGAAACTGAAAAGATAAAAAAAGCTCCGGCAAAAGTAAAACCCGTAAAAAAATCCAGTATTGAAAGGATCATTCCTGCAAAAGAACCGGTCTATCTCGAAGGACCGAAAAGCAGGACCTACGAGTTTAGATTTGCCTTAAATGTTTTCAAAGAATTTATCAAGGGATTCAGAACCCTTCATTTTGTGGGACCGTGTATTACGGTTTTTGGATCAGCCCGATTTAAGGAGGATCATGTATACTATAAAAAGGCGATGGAAATCGGAAAGGCGATTGCAGAAATCGGATTTACCACAATGACAGGCGGCGGCCCCGGTATTATGGAAGCTGCCAATCGCGGCGCCTTCGAAAATGGCGGCGTTTCTATCGGATGCAATATCATCTTACCACACGAACAACAGGAAAATAAATACCTTACAAAATCGGTGACCTTTGAGCACTTTTTTGTGAGAAAAACGATTCTTATCAAGTACAGCTATGCCTTTATTATTATGCCCGGAGGATTTGGAACGATGGATGAATTTTATGAAATTCTCACACTTGTTCAAACCAAATCAGTTACTCAATTTCCGGTCGTATTGTTCGGGAGAGACTATTTTTCGCGGTTAATCAAAAACATTCAGTTGATGGCCGAGGAGGGAACAATCTCGAGAGAAGATATGGATCTAGTTCTGCTCACTGATAGCGTAACGGAGACGATGGAACATATTGCAAAATATATCAAAACAAACTATAAAATTGTTCCACGAAAAAAGATCAGCTGGTTATTTGAGAAAAAGTAATGTAAAAAAGTTTGGTTCGGGTCAGATCGCAACCTTCTTTTCTCCTGCGCCTCTCATCAGTTCTGTGCTTTTTTTAAGGAGGTAAGTATACGGCTGAAATACCGATGCAAATAATCCTCTTTTTTCAAGCTGGGGATGTTCAAAATATTCTACATTCTGGATGTGTAATTCTACAAGCCCAAGTTCTGAATCAGCTATTATTCCAATGCCCTTTAAGTTCATGCTAAAGGGAACGCCCTTTCTGAAAAGATAAAGTTCGGCTGCAAAAATATTCCAGGCCTTTTCAGTCACCGGGAAATGATTGCAGTAAAACAAAATCGTATGTTTATCCTTTGCTTCGAATCCCTTAATGGTATTTACGGGTAATCGCTTTCCGGCTTCGCTAAATGAAAAAAATATCCCCTGGTTCAGTTCCAGGATCTTGTCAAGATTAAGCGTCAATATGTTTTCTGATTCCTCCATATTCATCCGTATTCTGTAGACAACCAATGGCGCAGAAACGTTGCTTAACGGACCGATTAATTTTCTTTCTGCAACCCTTTGAGATCATTGTTTAAAAATTTGTGCCATTATTTTTGAAAGGATCACTTTCAGTCTGCGCCTCCAAAATATTGCGGCAGCGGTATTCTTAACAACTCGCTTTTAGCGTTTTCAATGAAACCGCTTATTTTCGTACGCATTCTACCACTAAAAATCTAAAATATACTGATGTTTCCTGCATTGGCCAAAGGACTTGCATTGGGATTATTATTAAGTATTTCAGTTGGGCCCGTGATTTTCTCCGTTCTGAAACAGAGTATAAACAATGGTCACAAAGGAGGATTTGCATTTGTAGCAGGCGTATCGGCAAGCGACATCGCCTTTGTTCTCATTTGCAATATGTTTACAGCTATTTTTGAATCTGCTTTAAATCATGAGGTGATTATCGGCACAGCGGGAAGTATATTTCTCATCATCCTTGGCATCTATAATATTTTCTTTAAGAAAGTGAGTGTTTCCGAACAGGGAAAGATCGTAACGCGTGACATGCGAAAACGGGATCTGCTGGGCATTTTTCTATCGGGTTTTTTTATGAACCTGCTGAATCCTGGCGTACTTATTTTCTGGATAGCTGCTTCGGCCACCATTCTTGCAGATGCTCAGCAACAAACGAATCCTTCGGAATACCGCATCATTGTCTTTACCGTTTGCCTTTTGATCGTATTGCTTGCCGATGTAAGTAAAGTTTTATTGGCCGGAAAAATTAGGGCGAAATTAACGCCCCACAACATCCATATCATCAACCGGATTTCGGGAATCATTTTCATCGTTTTCGGCGCGGCGCTGATATATGGCATTGTATCGCACACGCTTCCCCAATAATGAATTATAAATTATAATTTTGAGCTTCTTCACTTTAAAATCATGACGACAAAAATCGTTTCCATTCTCATCTTTTGCTTTGCAGCCATGCGGGCAAATGCGCAGGCAGATATGGTTGTTCTGAAAAAAGGAAATAAAACCGTTGAGCGGTACTATATTGATTCCTATATTTATTTCAACACCGAAAAAGATCAGCGATGGAGCGGAAAAATTTACAGGTTAAAGGAAGATACCATCTTCATTGTACCCATTGAGGAACGCGCCTTCATGAGCAATTGGGGGCTGGTGTTAACAGACACGATTCAGCTCAACAGAATTGGAATCGCCGTTAATAAAATCAAGAGTATTACCAGGCAGGATGAATCTTTTGTGTTTTTGAAAAATGGCGCGCTGCTGAAATGGCTGGGCGGAGGCTATGCGTTTTTGAATATTGTAAACAACCTCACTTCCTCAGATAGGGATCCCCTGTTCGGTTCACAGAATTTGAAAAACCTCGGAATTGCCGCCGCTGTTTTTGGTGCAGGAATGGTACAAAACGCGTTGTACAAAGATTTCTATACCCTCGGAAGAAAATACAAACTGCAGATACTGATGCTTACACCTGATTCCAAAGAAAAGGAAGACAATCATGGGTAAATATGTATGGAGAAAACTAAAACGGATTTTCCTGTTCGCATTTTTAACTTCTTTCGCCTATCTTATCCTTTGCAAATGGATGATGCCTCCCATCACCATCACGCAGCTAAACAGCCTTATTTCGGGTGATGGTTTGAAAAGGGATTATGTTGCCTGGGATGAAATTTCTTCCAATGTGAAACTGGCCGCCATAGCCGGGGAAGATCAGTTGTTTCCCGACCACAATGGTTTTGATTGGGATGCGATCAACAAGAGTTTGCATCCAAAACCGGGATCAACGAAAAGACAGGCAGGAGCCGGCGCAAGTACCATAAGCCAACAAACGGCAAAAAACGTTTTCTTATGGCAGGGCGAAGGCATCATGAAGTATATAAGAAAAATTCCCGAAGCCTATTTCACTCAACTTATCGAATGGATCTGGGGAAAAAAACGCATTCTCGAAGTGTATTTGAACACGATCGAAATGGGGAAAGGTATTTATGGAATCGAAGCAGCCTCACAGTTTTATTTCAAAACTTCCGCAAAAAATCTCACCAGAACCCAGGCTGCGCAAATTATTGCCTGTCTTCCCAATCCCCGGATCTATACCGTGAAGCCGATGAGCCGTTTCGTAAACTGGAAATCAAAATGGATATTGCGGCAAATGAACAATATTCAATCTGATCCGGATGTGAAGAAGATCATCGAAACAAAAAAATGACAATCGCTTTTGGCCGCGCTTCTAAAAAATCCTTCGTGAAAATAAAGTGATTGCGATCGATATTGTTTGCAGCCTTCTAATTTTTACCTTTGCCGCATGGCAGAGACAGAAAAAAAAGTAAGGGTAAGATTTGCGCCTTCTCCAACCGGAGGATTACACCTCGGTGGTATGAGAACAGCATTGTTCAATTATTTGTTTGCGAAGCAACATCAGGGAGATTTTATTGTAAGAATAGAAGACACGGATCAAACCAGGTTTGTTCCCGGAGCAGAAGAATACATTTTTCAATGTCTCAAATGGTGTGGAATTGAACCGGTCGAAGGCCCCGGCTATGGCGGTCCGTTTGCACCTTATCGCCAAAGTGAACGAAAAGAAATCTATAGCAGCTATGCGAACCGGCTGGTAGAAAAAGGAGTTGCTTATTATGCATTTGATACACCGGAAGAACTGGAACAAATGCGCAAGAATTTTAAAACACCTGAAAATCCCTCTCCCACCTACAACCATATTACAAGGGGAAAGATGAAGAATTCACTGACATTACCGGAAGAGGCAGTGCGTGAATTATTATCCCAAAAAACGCCCTACGTAATCAGGATCAAAATGCCGGCATCGGGAGAAATTTCTTTTACGGATATGATCAGAGGAGAAGTAAAATTTGATGCTGCCGTGGTGGATGATAAAGTGCTTCTGAAAGCCGATGGCATGCCAACCTATCACCTTGCTGTTGTAGTGGATGATCAGTTGATGCAGATAAGCCATGTTTTCAGAGGAGAAGAATGGCTTTCGAGTGCACCCCTTCATATTGTTCTCTGGAAAGAATTATTTGGGATGGATCAAATGCCGGCTTTTGCACATCTTCCCTTGATACTAAAACCTGATGGTAACGGTAAGTTGAGCAAGAGAGATGGCGAGCGGTTGGGATTCCCTGTTTTTGCAATGAGTTGGACCGACCATAAAACTGGTGAACACATAAAAGGCTTTAATGAAATTGGATTTTTGCCGCAGGCATTTATCAATATGCTCGCCATGCTTGGCTGGAATGACGCAACCGATCAGGAACTGTTTTCTTTGGATGAACTGGTGAAAAGATTCAGTTTGGAACGCGTACATAAAGCAGGCGCAAAATTTGATTTTGAGAAAGCGAAATGGTTTAACCACCAATGGATCGTACGACTTTCTGCAGATGAACTTCTTCCGGCTGTAAAATCCACTTTTTTGAAAGCGGGCATTGAAATCCCGGACGATGCCATATTGTTGAAAGTAATTGCTCTCGTCAAAGACCGGTGCACGCTTATTCCGGATTTTATCGAACAGGCGGGTTTCTTTTTTAGAAGACCCGAATCCGACCTGTCTTTGATCCGGAATAAATGGAATGAGAATAAAAGCGGGTTTTTTCCCGAATGGATAAGGACAATGGAATTGATGCCCGGCTTTAAAGCGGAAGAACTGGAAAATACGTTTAAGGAAATGGCCGCTGCAAAACAAATAAAACCAGGCGAATTGCTGATGCCATTGAGAGTAATGCTCGTTGGCGGAAAGTTTGGACCGGGTGTATTTGAAATTGCCGAAGTGATCGGTAAAGAAGAAACAATTGAAAGAGTACGGGCGGCTCTGGCGAGGATTCAATAATCCCGGTTCTGCCAAAGGTAGCTGCAGCGGCAGCGATCCGCTTCAATTGTTTCATCAGGGGCAACTGATGATTGCAGTTCTTTTTCCAATTCCATTTTCATTGAAAGCTTCGATCTGAAAATAATAGGGTTTGTCGAGATCCATCGCCTTAAAATAATATTCATTATTACCGTATACCATAATGCTGGTATATAATTTTCCCGGATCGGTTCCGGTGTAAATGGTATATCCGGTAGCCTGATCGTTCAACTCCCATTTCAGCCACGCATTTCTTCTTTCTGAATCGCCTCGGAGGGCCACGAAATTCTTTACAGTATCAGGAGGATTGCCGGTTCCTTTCCCAAAAATACGGAACCCGCTTAAGGCAAATTTACCGGTGGGCATGTGAAGATTTTCGATCTTTACAAACCTTGCTTTTACGGGCTTTCCTAACTCTATATAATCGTGTGGAACGTCTTTCCGGTTGTTGCTTTTGTCTGCGATGATTTGCCATTGGTCTCCATCTTCCGAACCATAAATCTTGTATTGATGATAGATTCCGTTGATCTTTCCAAGAAAGGACGAATCAACATCCTGGTCGGCATAATTTATCTGGATCGCGTTGACGGTACTTATTTCACCCAAATCTGTTTCAAACCATTCTCCTGCCTTTCCTGTTGCGGCACTCCAATAAGTTCTAATATCTTCATCTACCGCAAAATTTGGTGCGAAGCCTCCGAGGGTAGAAGAAACACGAACAGGCTTTTGATAATTCAGTAACATCCAGCCCGCAAATTTTCCGTTCAGATGGTCGTCATTTTTTTTGCCGGGAAGATAGGTGGGATAATCCCCGTAAGCGGTGTTTGCATAAAGAATGTCGTCTGCATCAAATCCCGCAGGCCAGATTCCAATCCGTCTTTCGAAACTGTTTTTCACATTGATGGCGATGGTGGATACATGCCACCAATTGCCGGATTTATCCTGATAGGTTGCACCGTGCCCCGCTCCTCTTGCAAATCCTCCCGGTTTATACGAAAACGGATTATTCGATTGATAACGAAAAGGTCCGAGCGGATGTTCTCCCACATACACCCCATCCCCATAGCCACTGAATTCGGTTCCCGGTGCGCCATATTGCAGATAGTATTTTCCATTGTGTTTGTTCATCCACGCGCCTTCAATAAATGGCTTCAAAAAAGTATTATCGTTGTATTCGCCAAAGCGTTCCCAACCATGCAAACTGTCATTTAAGTTGATCAGTGCAACATGATCTCCGACGGGCTGCAGCGTTCTTCGATCAATTTCCCATCCATATAACGGATACACATTACTCGAACCGTGATAGAGATAGAGCCGGTTGTCGTCATCAAGAAAATAGGCAGGATCCCAGGCGCCGGACTGAGAAGAGTCAATCGCCTCTTTCCAGATCCCGCTTTTTGGATCCGTACTCATATAAATAGGAAAACTTTTGGTATAGGTGGATCCGATCACAAAAAGCGTATCGCCCATCGCCCAAACCGCAGGAGCACATAATTCGTCATACACATGGTGATAAGGTCTAAGGAACTTTCTCGGCACAAAATTCCAGGTCAGCATATCATCGCTCCACCAATATCCCCACTGATTGGTCGAAAACAAATAATAGGTGCCTTTGAACAGCGTAATCACGGGATCGGCTGTAGCACGATGTCTCCCCTGCTCAGAAAAATTCGGAATCGGTGTATATCCGTAATCGATATTAATGGGATTGCAGTAGGTTTTCTGCTGCGAAAAAGCTTTTGTGCAAAGCAGTGAAAAAATCAGGATGCAAACATATTTCAACATGACCATAAAAGTAAGAAGGATTTTCAGGATAAAGCGGTTTTACCCTTGAAAATCAGCATTCTTCCGGCTTCTATTTCCGCAGTCGCATCTCTTTGTTTTATAGTAAATTTGCAGGCTCAAACAATTATCGGGCATCCTTTTTTTCAGTGGTGCCTGTAAAGGTGGAGGCTTATTTTAATGGCAAAACAATTAAAGAAAGAACAAGCGCTGGAGTATCATTCGCAGGGAAGGCCGGGAAAGATTGAAGTTATTCCCACCAAAGCTGCTAAAACACAAAGAGATCTTTCACTTGCTTACAGTCCCGGTGTGGCGGAGCCCTGTAAGGAAATAGAAAAAAATAAAGAGGACGCTTATAAATACACGGCGAAGGGAAATCTGGTGGGAGTTATAACGAATGGTACAGCGGTTTTGGGTTTGGGAGACATTGGTCCGGAAGCGAGTAAACCGGTGATGGAAGGAAAGGGTGTTTTATTTAAGATCTTTGCCGACATTGACGTTTTCGATATTGAGATAAACGAAAAAGATCCGCAGAAGTTTGTAGATATTGTCAAGGCATTGGAACCCACCTTTGGAGGAATCAACCTGGAAGATATTAAAGCGCCGGAATGTTTTTATATTGAAAATGAACTCCGCGAAAAGTGCCATATTCCCGTCATGCACGATGATCAGCATGGAACGGCTATCATTAGCGGCGCTGCACTTTTGAATGCGCTTGATCTTCAAAAAAAGAAAATTCAGAAAGTAAAGATTGTGGTGAATGGCGCCGGAGCGGCGGCTATGGCCTGCGCCCGGTTGTACGTATCATTGGGAGCAAAGTATGAAAACTTTATAATGTTTGATAAAGACGGTGTTTTGCATAAGGGAAGAACCGATCTCGATGAAACCAAGCAGAAGTTTGCCATTCGCGATGCGAAAATGACGTTGGACAAGGCGATGAAAGATGCCAACGTCTTTTTAGGCTTGAGTATCGGAAATGTTGTTACCAAAGACATGATCAGGAATATGGCAAAAAATCCGATCGTTTTTGCGATGGCCAATCCCGATCCTGAAATTTCTTATGAAGATGCAACGAGTGTAAGAAAAGACATCATCATGGCGACCGGCAGAAGCGACTATCCCAATCAGGTAAACAACGTGCTTGGATTTCCATACATCTTTCGCGGAGCATTGGATGTGCGGGCAACGCAGATCAATGAGGCGATGAAACTTGCATCGGTTTATGCCATCGCCTCACTTGCAAAATCGCCGGTGCCCGATATTGTGAACATGGCCTATAACAAGAAGAATATGTTCTTCGGACCCGAATACATAATTCCCAAACCACTCGATCCGAGATTATTGATCACGATCGCTCCCGCTGTTGCAAAAGCAGCGATGGAATCAGGCGTTGCCCAAAAAAATATCGAAAACTGGGAAGAATATATCGATCAGTTGAATAGCCGGCTCGGACTCGACAACCAGATCATCCGGGTGATGGGAAATAAAGCGAAACGTGATCCAAAAAGGCTGGTATTTGCCGAGGCAGATAACCAGAAAATCCTGAAGGCGGCAAGTATCATCTATGACGATGGCGTGGCCTATCCCATTTTGCTGGGTGAGGAAACCCGCATAAGAAGAATTGCCGAAGAAAGTAAAATCGATATCACAGATTTGCCGATCATCAACACCCGAAGTGATGAAATGTCGGCAAAAAGAGCAGAATACGGAGCTGCTTTCTTCAGCAAGAGACAGCGTAAAGGTGTCAATTATTATGAGAGTGTGAAATTGATGAAAGACCGAAATTATTTTGGTTGTATGATGGTCGATTCGGGCGAGGCGGATGCAATGATCTCGGGACTAACGAAAAATTATGCAGATACCATTCGCCCGGCATTGGAAGTGATAGGAACGGATAAAGGCGTTAAAAAGATCGCCGGTATGTACCTGCTGCTCACCAGAAAAGGGCCGCTATTTCTTGCAGACACCACGGTAAACTTCAATCCCTCTGCCGAAGAACTGGCAGACATCACCATAATGGTTGCCAATGAAGTAAAGACCTTCAATCTAACTCCGCGGGTTGCGATGCTGAGTTACAGCAATTTCGGAAGCAGCGATTCTCCTGAAGCAAAATTGGTGGCGGAAGCAACAAGACTTGTGAAGTTGAAAGACCCGCAATTGATTGTGGATGGCGAAGTGCAGGCATGGTTGCCCTTCAACAAAGAAGTACTGAAGGATAATTATCCGTTTAGCGAATTGGTTGATCAGGATGTCAACGTTTTAATGTTTCCCAACCTCGCCGCCGGAAATGTTGCCTATAATTTATTGAAAGAAGTTGGAGGAGCAGATGCGATTGGCCCGATTTTGCTTGGATTGAAGAAACCGGTTCATGTATTGCAGTTGGGAAGCTCCGTTCGCAGTATAATAAATATGGCTAATATTGCAGTAGTGGATGCTCAATTGAAATCTGATCTCGACATTGAGCCGATCATAAAACGTTCACCCTGGTGGAAACGGAAGAAATAGTTGGCTGTATTTTTTGATCATTAAAAGCAGGAAAATTGATAGGCAGGTTTTTAAATCATCTTGGACGATATCTGTTGATGCTGAAAAGCATGTTTACCCGTCCGGAAAATTTTAAGATGTATTGGAAGGAATTTATGCATCAGTGCAGTGAGATCGGCATTGGCTCCTTACCTATTGTGATCATCATCAGCATATTTCTCGGCGCGGTAATCACGGTTCAAACGGCCTATCAGCTGGTTTCTCCACTCGTTCCGCTTGCTACAATTGCGCAGATCGTGAGAGACAGCGTGATGCTTGAACTTTCGCCCACCGTAGTTTGTATCGTATTGGGAGGTGTGGTTGGAAGCAAGATTGCAAGTGAACTTGGAAACATGAGAAGCTCCGAACAGATCGATGCCCTTGAAATAATGGGAATCAATACACACAGTTATCTCATTGCCCCAAAAATTCTAGCTTCTCTCCTCGTTATCCCCTGCCTCATCATAATTTCAATCCTTCTGGCCATATTGGGAGGAAGATTCGCCGGCGATTTATCCGGTATTATTTCGACCGACATCTTCGATAAAGGATTGCGTCAGAACTTCACACCTTTTAATATCACTTTTGCACTCATCAAAGCATACACTTTTGCTTTTATCATCAGTAGTATTTCAGCTTATTACGGATACTATGTGAAAGGAGGGGCGCTTGAAATCGGACGTGCCAGCACTACAGCCGTTGTAGTAAGTTGCATCGCCATTCTCGCTGCGGACTATGCACTCGCTGCCTTACTACTGTAATTGCAAGCCAACTTTCAATCGAAATTTTTCGTTGGAAAGAAATTAGACATTCAGCTTTCAAAATGTAAGGAAAATTCAAGTCCGAAAACCGGCATGAATTTCCAAAAGACCTGGAGAAGGTTCTATTCCAAAATTAAATAAACCTGTTATACAGCTTTTCGTATTCAGGAACAATCTTTTCAATATCAAATTTCTGCGCATGTTCGTAGGCCGCGAGTTTGAATTGCAGAAGTCTTGAAGCATCGCTCAGCAGTTCTACTCCGTCGTTTACCATCGCTGCCACATCACCGGTGTTTTCTGTAAATCCGGTAACACCATTGATATTGATCTCCGGAAGACCACCGGCATTTGTACTGATCACCGGAACCTTTGCCGCCATCGCTTCCAGTGCTGCAAGTCCAAAGCTTTCATATTCGGATGTAAGTAAAAACAGATCCGATACCAGCAAAATCTCTTCAATCTGTTCCTGTTTTCCTACAAATCGCACATCATCCTGCACATCCAGTTTTTTTGCTAAAACCTCCATTGCCGGTCTTTCAGGACCATCACCAATCATGAGTAATTTTGAAGGAATTTTCTCATGAATACCGGCAAAAACTTTCATCACATCTTCAACCCTTTTTACCCTTCTGAAATTGGATGCATGTACAAGAATCTTTTCTTCATTGGGAGCGATCACTTTCTTAAATGGATCAAGCGGCTTTTTATCAAATCTCTTCACATCTACAAAATTGTAGATCACCTGTATTTCCTTTTCAATTTCAAAATACTGATAAGTTTCCTCTCGTAAATTATTGGAGACAGCGGTAATTGCGTCGCTCTCATTGATCGAAAAAGTTACAACCGGCTCATAAGTTTTATCCTTTCCGACAAGTGTAATATCGGTTCCGTGCAAAGTTGTGATAAACGGAATTCTTCTTCCCGTCTTTTGCACAATCTGTTGCGCCATAAATGCAGCGGAAGCATGCGGAATAGCATAGTGAACATGCAAAAGATCGAGATTATAATGATTGATCACATCCACCATTGTACTCGCAAGCGCAATCTCATAGGGCGGATAATCAAACAAAGGATAAGTGGGAACGCGAACCTCGTGGTAAAAAATATTGGCACTGAAAACATTTAATCTCACCGGCTGTTGATAGGTAATGAAATGAACGCTGTGCCCCTTATCTGCCAATGCTTTTCCCAGTTCTGTTGCCAAAACGCCACTGCCACCAAAAGTTGGATAACAAACAA
Organism: Bacteroidota bacterium; assembly: GCA_023423835.1. GTDB lineage: Bacteria > Bacteroidota > Bacteroidia > Chitinophagales > Chitinophagaceae > JAFAEW01. The sequence goes on from JAFAEW010000045.1 coordinate 40,108, forward strand.
TTCCGATTCGCATGGTGAAAAAATTTGTGCCGCAAGGTAAATCAATTAAAAAAGATACCAATGATTTTATGATGGGATTAAGGGTTGCGCAATTTGCGGAAACCTCGCAAAAAAATTTCCTCCTGCTCAACCATCTGATATTTTATTTCCCCCGCAATTTTTGATATCCTTAAATTTGAACCTTTAATCCATTTCAATTATTATGAAGAAATCTTTTCTCCTCCTTTTGTTGTTTCCGTTTTTTGCAAATTCACAGGCATTTAAAGAAAACTTTCAGACCGATGCAGACTTTTTAAAGAAACTATCAGACCAGATTCTGTCGTCGAAAGCGGCTGACAACAACCTGTACCATCTAACGAAAAAGATTGGAGGCAGACTGGCCGGTTCACCTGAAATGGGGATGGCCGAAAACTGGGGCAAAAAAGCATTGGAAGAAGCAGGGGCCGACGAGGTGCTGATGCAGGAGTGCATGGTTCCCCATTGGGTAAGAGGCGGAAAGGACCGGGCCTACATTTCCTTCACTGCGCCGTCGGGGAAGAAGCAAAATATTGAAGTGGCTGTTCTTGCCATCGGCAATGCTATCGGATCCGGCCCGAAGGGATTGAAGGCGCCGTTGATCAGAATAAAAAATTATGATGATCTGGAAAACAATAAAGACATCATCAAAGGAAAGATTGTTTTCTACGATATTCCTTTCGAGGATACCTTGGTTCAAACCTTCAGGGCTTATGGGAAAAATGCAACCTACCGGGTGAACGGCCCAAGCAGGGCAGCAAAATATGGAGCAATTGGGGTAATGGTACGTTCGCTTTCCAATTCAACCGATAATCATCCCCATACCGGCACCCTTGTATACGATGAAAATTATCCTAAGATTCCCGCGGTAGCGGTGGGATTAAAAGATGTTGAAAAAATTGATTCGCTTTTTGAACAGGGATTGGATTTGACCGGAGAAATCCTTACCAACGGTAAAATGCTGCCCGATACGATCGGCCACAACGTTATCGGCATATTGAAGGGCAGCGAATTTCCGGATCAGGTGATCACGGTTGGTGGCCATCTTGATAGCTGGGATGTAGCAGAAGGCGCACACGATGACGGCGCAGGGATCGTTCAAACAATAGAAATCCTGAGAGCGTATAAAGCAATGGGATTCCGTCCGAAAAAAACCATTCATTTCGTGCTTTTTGCAAACGAAGAAAATGGAACAAGGGGTGGAAAAAAATACGCTGAAGCAGCGAGGACTTCCGGTCAGAAATACATATTCGCCCTCGAGAGTGATGCCGGCGGATTTACGCCCCGCGGCTTCGGATTTTCCGTTCCCGATACCAGTTGGAACAAGATCTATACCTGGAAAAATCTGTTTGAACCCTACGGAGGCAGCGAATTTTCCAGAGGTGGCGGCGGATCCGACATCGGTCCACTTGCTGCTTTAGGGACCGGTCTCGCGGGCCTGCATCCCGATAGCCAGCGTTATTTTGATTATCACCATGCGGCAAATGACGTATTCGAAGCGGTGAATATGCGGGAATTGAAATTGGGAGCGATCAACATGGGGGGATTATTGTATCTTGTTGATAAATATGGGCTTTAGATGCGGAAGAAAAAGATTTTTACGACAATCATCATTCTGCTCCTTTTGGCCGGCGCTATCTTCTTTTATTTCCGGTTTTACTGGGTATTTGGATACGGCACCAAAGCGGGTGTATTAAACACTTTTATGCTGAAAGGATATGTCTTCAAAACCTACGAAGGCAAGATTATCCAGAGCGGGTTCAGAGCCAACATTCAGAGTAATGAATTTGACTTTAGTGTAACCGACGAAAACGTTGCAAAAATACTGCTTGAAAATTCGGGCAGGGAAGTCGAACTTCATTACAAAGAATATTTCGGTGCATTACCCTGGAGAGGAATGCAACGATATATTGTCGACAGCGTTTATGAAATAAGGGGACTGCCTGAAGATCCTGGTATTAAGCCGAAAGTAGGCCAATAGCATTCTTTCACTGTTTATAAAACATCACTTTTGAAAAATCTACTGTTAGTCGTCGCCATCACGTTAAGCTTTCACGCCTTTTCCCAGACAGAAAAAAAGGATTCCAAAAAGCTTCCGCCAACACCGAGTCGTGTGTTGAATGTTGATTCAACCGTTGTTACAAAACATTCGGTGGTGATTAAGGGACAAACCGTTCCCTACACTGCCACCACCGGAACCATCCCCGTTTGGGATGATGATGGAAGACCGATAGCCGGCGTATTTTTCACCTACTACGAGAGGGATAACATTAGTGACCGGTCAAATCGTCCGTTGGTAATATCTTTCAATGGCGGACCGGGAACGCCTTCCGTCTGGATGGAAATCGGATATACAGGGCCGCGAATCCTCAACGTGGATGATGAAGGATATCCGGTTCAACCTTATGGAATGAAGGATAATGAATACTCAATCCTCGACGTCGCCGACATCGTTTACGTGGATCCTGTAAATACCGGTTATTCGAGAATAGTAGATGACCAAACGCCGCGGGAAAAATTTTTTGGCGTAAATGCAGACATCAAATATCTCGCTGCATGGATCAGCACCTTCGTAACAAGGTATGAACGCTGGGCATCGCCCAAATTCCTGATTGGCGAAAGCTATGGAACCACCCGGGTTTCAGGATTGGCGCTCGAACTGCAGGATGAACAATGGATGTATCTGAATGGCGTGATCCTCGTTTCGCCCACAGATTTGGGTATCGACCGGGAAGGGCCGGCTGGCGAGGCGTTACGGCTTCCTTATTTTGCCGCTACGGCCTGGTATCACAAAAAGCTACCCGCTGATCTGCAGCAAAAGGACTTGCTGGAAGTTTTGCCGGAAGTAGAAAACTTTACCATCAACCAACTGCTGCCGGCACTTGCAAAAGGCAGCTCGCTAAGCAGCGAAGAAAGGAAGAGCATGGCCGCGCAGATTGCCAGGTATAGTGGACTCAGCCAGCAGGTGGTGGAGGAAAATAACCTTTTAATCTCATTCGGATTATTCTGGAAGGAATTGCTGCGCAAAGAGGGTTATACCGTTGGACGGCTCGATTCGCGTTACAAAGGGATCGACCGCCGGGCGGCAGGAGAATATCCTGATTATAATGCAGAATTAACCGCCTGGCTGCAGTCCTTCACACCCGCAATTCATATTTACCTGCGCAACGAATTGAAATACAAAACCGATTTGAAATACAATATGTTTGGATTTGTGTATCCCTGGGATAATAAGAACGATAAAACGGGGGAAAATCTGAGACAGGCGATTGCTCAAAATCCCTTCCTTCATTTACTCGTTCAATCCGGATATTACGATGGCGCCTGTGATTATTTCAATGCCAAATACAGCATCTGGCAGATGGATCCGTCGGGAAGGCTAAAAGACAGAATCCAATGGGAGGGCTACCGCAGTGGCCATATGATGTACCTGCGGAAAGAAGACCTTGCAAAAGCAAACGACAATTTGAGAAAATTCATTGCATCCTCCATTCCGAAGCCTGGACAGCCGGCAAAATATTAGAATCAAACCGATCTAAAAAACGCAAAAGCCGCCTTTTTTACAGAAGGCGGCTTTTTTTCCATCATCATTCTTAGTACTTTAGGAAGAGCTGTTTGGAATTTTCAAACTTGTTTTTGCTAAGAAACTGGAAGAAATAATTTCCGGCCGGAATGTCCGAAACATTGATCTGGATATTTTTACTTCCACTAATCAGCGATACCGGTAATTGCTTTACAATCCTGCCATTCATATTCGTGATCAGAATGGTTCCGTTATCCTCCTTGTCTGACTCAATGTAAATATTCAAAACATTTTTTACCGGGTTAGGATAAACCTTGTTGATCTTCGAAGAATAAATAATGTTGATCGGCATCAAAATGATGTTACTGTATGAATATTTTCCATCGAGATCTTCCTGCTTCAAACGGTAATAATTGTTTCCGTTCAACGGCTTATTATCCGTTAATCCGTACGATAGAATACCGGTGTTGTTTCCGTTTACGGCCTTTGAAGCAACATAGCCGATTGGAGTGAAATTGTTTCCGTCAGCGGATCGCTCTACATGAAATCCTCTGTTATTAATTTCCGTAGCGGTTTCCCAACTCAGGTCGATGGAATTGTTATTGACCGTTCCCCAGAATTTTACGATCGATACCGGCAATACTTCACCTGTTGTTCCGTCACAATTAATATTTTGTGCGTATACGTGGTTCACTGTGTCGCGGTTTTCACTCCACACTGCTACGGCAAATTTCCTGTTGGCATCTGTAAATCCGAAATTGGATTTGGCAAATCCGGAAGTTCCGATAGCAGTTGAAGCCGGTGACCAGACAAAGTTTCCGCGGGTATCAACACTGGTTGCATAAACAGAATCATTGTCATTGTGGTAGGTAAAGATGGGATTGCTACCTGCACAGATTGATACAACTTCCGCATGTTTATTATTTGCTGCACTCATTGGAACCACCATTTTCGCCGCATCACCCAATGTTCTTGCGCCAGATTTCAGGTTAAATTTCTGGATACCAATTCCCGAATTCGCATCCGCTGCATCGGTGATATCACAAACGGCCCAGATCGCATTAAACTGAAGTTCGTACACCACCGGGGAAAGGGTAATTCTTCTCTGATCATTCGATAATCCCGGAGCAAATGCAATTCCTTCTACTGTCCAGGGAAGTGTACCGTCTGCATTCACTTTTTGTAAATATGCACGGTGTCCGGCATCAGTCTGGGCGGTGTAACCAACGAAAAGGTTGCGACCATCGGTAGAAATAGAGCAGTAGCCGCTACTGTCGGTATTCTTATTTGAAACCTCAACCGGTGCACTCCAAATCTGGTTTCCGAGTGTGTCAAACCTTTGTGCAAACAAATGGGTTGATGCGCCACCGTCGTAGTTTGACTGGTACACGATACTGAAAGTATTATCGGCGAAACTGTTTACCTGCGGCTGTAAGTACTTGTTGGTTGAAGGATTGATCGTTTTAGGACTTTCCCATTGAAGCGCACCCGTTACCGCATCTACAATCTGATAGCTTATGCCTGTTCCATTGTGCCAGGCCACTACAATGTCCTGATTGGGAAGGATGGCGGTTGTAGGGTTATAGCCTGTTCCGAGAACCAATCCGTTGTGGCCCTCTCGCCAAAAATTCTTTCCGTTCCGGTTGATCTTCATCAGGATCACCTTTTCTGATCCCTCCTGTAAATATTGATAGGCAACGACCAGATTTTCAGTGCTGTCAACGGAAGCGTGAATGCTGTATTTCAGAGAAGCCGCATCTACTTTACGGGTTGTAACCAGTGCGCCGGTATCGGCCAGAAGTCGGGCACCACTTTTATCGAGTAATTGCGCCCGCATGAAATAGCTTCTTTCGAAAAAAGAGTAATAGGCTATATACGTTTTTCCGGTATTGGTTCCAACCGTAACGGATTTCGCACTTCCATAGACGGATACGAGTTGATTTTCATCGGTATTGGCATTCCATTGTGCTTTTGAAAACAGTGCTGCTACGCAAAACACTACTAAAAGGTAGAGGTTTTTCATCATTTTTTGATTTAGTTTACAATTAGTTATGATATAGAAAATGGCAAAAGCATGCCATTCTCCAAATTTCTAAAACAAAAACTCGAAAAACAAATTTTAAACCAGACGGTTATTTTATAGATTCAAGGTCTTTTTGCATTTTAAACATCTCATCCCGCAGTCTCGCCGCCTCCATAAAATCAAGATCACGGGCCGCCTTTTCCATCTCCTTTTTGATTTTTCTGATCGCCTTTTCAATCTGTGGAATCGTCTTATAATCTTCCCCTGTATCGGCAGCCTCGGGCACCTCCTGACCTGTATCCACAGCATAAGGACTCTTTGGATCATATCCCTTAATATCCAATACAGCCGTTTGTTTCATGATTTGATCAATAGACTTCTTTACGGTTTTCGGCTGTATGTTGTGCTCAATATTATAGGCGAGTTGTTTCTCTCTTCTGCGATTGGTTTCGTCTATCGTTCGTTGCATGCTTTCGGTCATCTTATCGGCATAAAAGATTACGAGTCCATCCACATTCCTGGCTGCCCTTCCGGCGGTTTGCGTAAGCGATCTCTCGTTTCTCAGGAAACCTTCTTTGTCGGCATCGAGGATGGCAACCAACGAAACTTCAGGAAGGTCAAGGCCTTCTCTCAGCAGGTTTACGCCAACAAGAACGTCAATTTCTCCCAACCTCAACTGTCGCAAAATTTCCACACGTTCCAAAGTTTCAACATCACTGTGGATATATTTGGACTTTATGTTGATCCGCTGCAGGTATTTATCCATCTCTTCGGCCATGCGTTTGGTCAAAGTTGTTACCAAAACGCGATCTCCTTTCTTCACCCGTTTATCAATTTCGTCCAAAAGATCGTCAATCTGGTTGATACTCGGACGCACTTCGATGGGCGGATCAAGCAATCCGGTCGGACGAACAACCTGTTCTACCACCACTCCGCCGGTTTTTTCCAGTTCAAAATCGCCTGGTGTGGCGCTCACGAAAACCTGTTGTCCCAACATGCTTTCAAACTCGTTGAAATTCAGCGGCCGGTTATCCAGAGCACTGGGCAGCCGGAATCCGTAATCCACCAAAACGAGTTTTCTGCTACGGTCACCCCCATACATGCCGGCCACCTGCGGAACCGTCTGATGGCTTTCATCTATCATACAAACAAAGTCCCTCGGAAAATAATCGAGCAGACAAAATGGCCTCGATCCGGGAACCCGTCCGTCAAAAAACCGCGAGTAGTTTTCAATACCGTTGCAATAGCCCAGTTCCCTGATCATTTCCAGATCGTACTCCACTCTTTCCTTGATTCGTTGTGCTTCAATCAACCTTCCCTGGGAGCGGAAATATTCTACCTGTCTTGCGGTTTCATCCTGAATATCATGGATGATGCCCACCATCCTGTCTTTGGGAGCAATATAAAGGTTGGCAGGAAAAATCGCGGCATTGTCTACCCTTTGAATCCTCTTATTCGTTACCACGTCGATCTGCTCAATGTCTTCAATCTCGTCGCCAAAAAATGTAATCCTGAGACCATGATCTGCATAGGGCAGATTAATATCAACGGTATCTCCTTTTACCCTGAAGGTTCCCCTCTTAAATTCCAACTGAGACCGGCTGTACAGGCTGTTCACAAGCGAGTGTAAAAATCCCTGACGGGAAACCGAATTGCCGGTCTGGATGCGCACGATTCCGTTTTCAAATTCGGCAGGATTTCCAATTCCATAAATGCAGCTCACACTTGCCACCACGATGATGTCTCTTCTTCCTGTCAGTAGCTGACTGGTGGTGTGCAACCGTAATTTATCCAGTTCTTCATTAATGCTCAGATCCTTTTCAATGTATACATCGCTTACAGGCATGTAGGCTTCGGGCTGATAATAATCATAATAGCTTACAAAATAACCGACGGCATTATCCGGAAAAAACTGTTTGAATTCACCATACAGCTGTGCAACGAGCGTCTTATTGTGTGTGAGAACCAACGTCGGTCTCTGCACATTTGCAATAACGTTGGCCATGGTAAAAGTTTTACCACTTCCCGTTACGCCCAGTAGAGTTTGATATTTTTCTCCTCTTTCAATTCCTTCGGTTAGTTGCCTGATTGCTTCCGGCTGGTCGCCCGAGGGCTCATAAGAGGTGTTCAATTGGAATGGCATGGCGCAAGTTAATTAATTTCCTTTCAGAAGAAAGTTGTAAAAAGCCGAAATTTGGGCAATCTTTGGCTATTCTTACAAAAAAAGATCGTCCTGTCTTTTTTATTTTTTCAGTCCCTTTCACTACCTTTGCGGCCAATTTTGAGGCCGGGAGGCTTCCATCAAACAGAACCATTATGGCAGGCCAATTAAAAGAAGTTCGCAACCGAATTAAATCTGTAGAAAGTACGCAGCAAATCACCAAAGCTATGAAGATGGTAAGTGCGGCAAAACTGCGTCGTGCTCAGGATGCCATTATTCAGATGCGGCCGTATGCCCAGAAACTTCAGGAGATGCTGAGCAATATCGTGAGCAGCACTGAAGGGGATATCAAAATAAAGCTTGCTGAAGAACGTGCGGTGGAAAAAGTGTTGATCATCTTAATCACAAGTGACCGCGGATTGGCAGGTGCCTATAATTCAAATCTTGTGAAGACCGCCCGTCAATTGATTGCGGAAAAATATGGAGTTCCGTTCAATAAGGGAAAAGTTACCGTCTGGAATATCGGGAAAAAAGGATTTGAAAGTTTGAGCAAACTCGGATATCATACCGATGCCCGGTTCAGAGATATTTTCTTAGACCTGACTTTTGAAAACGTACAGGCAGTTTCCAAAGCCGCGATGGAGGCATTTGAAAACAATGAATTCGATGCGGTTGAAATTGTTTACAGCGAATTTAAAAACGCCGCTACCCAGAGGTTTCAGGCCGAACAATTCCTTCCGATCCCAAAAGTTACACACCAGGAAGGATCCAAAAATGCAGACTTCATCTTCGAGCCGGATAAAACAGAACTGATCGCCGAACTGATGCCTAAGATCCTCAACACCCAATTATATAAGGCAGTACTGGATGCAAATGCGAGTGAACATGGCGCGAGAATGACCGCAATGGATAAGGCAAGTGAAAATGCGAATGAGTTGCTGAAATCACTTCGAATCTCCTATAACCGGGCGAGACAGGCAGCCATCACAACCGAACTGACCGAGATTGTGAGCGGAGCCGCAGCACTTGCCGGATAATGCAAATGCCTTATTCTCCACTATTTTCCTATCTTAGTTTATGAACAATAACGGTATGGAAATTAATCAGATTATTCCGCACATTGAAGCGCTGATCTTTGCCAGTGAAAAGCCTCTCACCAATGCTGAGATCGTGGAGTTGATCAATAATGCATTCGGATTTTTAGATCAACGTATCTCCATTCAGCAGGTCGAATCGGCCATCGGGGGAATATGCGAAAAATACAAAAGCGAGTTTTATCCTTTTGAAGTGACCGAAAGTGGCGGCGGCTGGCAGTTTCTCACCAAAAAGGAATTTCATCCTACCCTTGTTCAGTTGAACAGCGAAAAATTTCTGAAACGATTATCGAATGCCGCCATCGAAACTCTTTCCATCATTGCCTACAAACAGCCGGTAACAAAGGGGGAAATTGAATCGATCAGAGGCGTCAACAGCGATTACAGCATGCAGAAGCTGCTCGAAAAGGAACTGATTGTGATCACGGGAAGAAATGAGCATCTTCCCGGGAAACCGTTGTTGTATGCCACTTCAAAAAACTTTATGGACTATTTCGGAATCAATTCCACCCTGGATCTCCCAAAGATCAAAGAAGTGTTATCTGAACAACTCGTGGAACCCACCATTATCCAAAACACAGGATTGAATAAGGATGGAATGGCCGGCGATCTCTTTGCTGTTGACAGGGAAGGAAACCTGGTGGCAAATCCTGATCTGGCGCAGGAAGCGGAAAATGAAGACGAAACAAAGGACGGTTCTCAAGAATAACAATTTTCCTTTCTGAAAGCAAAATGTAAAACCATGGTTTTACCTTCGGCAAATGATCCAACCATTGTCGAAAAAGCAGATTATTAAGATCGCACACCAGTTCGGTACGCCGGTTTACATTTATCATTCCAACCAAATAGAAGAGAAATTTCAGCAACTGAGAAAGGCGTTCAAAAGTTGCGATGCAAAATTCTTTTATGCCTGCAAAGCGCTTTCGAATATCAACATCTTAAAGCTAATGCTTCAGATCGGTGCAAATCTCGACTGCGTCAGCATCTACGAAGTGAAGCTGGGTTTGAAAGCGGGATTTAAACCGCAGCAGATCTTGTTTACGCCCAACTGTGTTGATTTCTCGGAAATTGAGGCAGGAAAGGATCTCGGTGTTCACATAAATATTGATAATATCTCCATCCTGGAACAGTTTGGAAATAAGTTCGGAAACACCTATCCGATCTGCATCCGGCTCAATCCGCATATTATGGCAGGCGGAAATTTTAAGATTTCTACCGGTCATGTGGATAGCAAATTCGGCATCTCGATCCATCAGCTGCGTCATATTGAACGGGTTGTTCAAACGACGGGTCTTAAGGTGGAAGGATTACACATGCATACGGGCAGTGAAATAAAAGATGTAAACGTTTTCCTTCAGGGACTCGACATCATGCTCAACGCAGCCGCCGCTTTCAGCGATCTGAAATACATAGACCTTGGAAGTGGATTTAAGGTTCCTTATTTTCCTGATGACGTAAAAACAGATATCAAAGAATTGGGAAAAAAGGTTTGCGAAACCTTCGAGAATTTTGAAAAAAATTACGGCAGAAAAATGGAGATCTGGTTTGAACCGGGGAAATTTCTCGTGAGTGAGGCAGGATATTTTGTCGTGAAGGCAAATGTAGTGAAGCAAACGACAGCCACCGTCTTTGTGGGAGTCGATAGCGGATTTAATCATTTGATCAGGCCGATGTTTTACGAAGCCTATCACCGGATCGAAAATATATCACATCCGAAAGGAGCTGAAAGGATTTATACGGTGGTAGGAAACATTTGCGAAACCGACACCTTTGCCTGGGATCGAAAGTTGAATGAAGTCCGCGAAGGCGATTTGCTCGTTTTTTATAATGCCGGCGCCTACGGCTTTGAAATGAGCAGCAATTTCAATTCAAGATTAAAACCTGCGGAAGTACTAGTGAAAGATGAGGATGTATTTCTCATCAGAAAAAGGGATGAGTTTGACGATCTTCTCAGAAATCAGATTGAGGTTTTATAATTATTATCCGTCGAGCGGTTTGGGCGCATTCAGTAATTCATCCATATTTCTGTCGTTAGAGATCTTCCCTTTCATCTCAAGCTGTCGCATGTCTTTGGCATCCTGCAGAAATTCAGAGGCGAAGATAAATTTGTTGAGAACCTCGTTGTTGTTGAAGATAATTTCTTTGTTTGTTCCTTCCCATTCTTTTTTGCCCTCATACAAATACACAATGTGATCGCCGATTTCCATCACACTGTTCATATCATGGGTTACAACAAGGGTGGTGATATTGTATTCCGTTGTAATTTCTTTGATCAGTTGGTCTATAACAAGCGAAGTTTGTGGATCAAGACCCGAATTCGGTTCATCACAAAACAGGTATTTGGGATTCAGGACGATTGCCCGCGCAATTCCCACCCTTTTTTTCATTCCCCCGCTGATCTCTGAAGGATATTTTTTATGCGCCTCTTTAAGCTCAACCCTTGCGAGAACCTCATCCACCCTTTTTTTTCTCTCCGAATATTTGTCGGTAGAGAACATGCTGAGGGGAAACATCACATTTTCTTCCACCGTCATGGAATCAAACAGGGCTGATCCCTGAAACAACATTCCGATCTGTTGCCGCAAAGCCGTTCTTTCTTCGCGGCTCATTCCAAGCATATTTTTTCCATCGTAGATGATTTCACCGCTGTCAGGTTTAAACAGGCCGACGATGCATTTTGTGAAGACTGTTTTTCCGCTTCCGCTCGATCCGATAATGAGGTTACATTTTCCGGTATCCATAACCGCACTGATACCTTTCAAAATTTCCTTATCTCCAAACGACTTCTTAAGATTTTTTACTTCAATCATTATTTAGCTTCCGTTTATGAATGATACTGCAAATTATAAACCTTTTTACAATAACAATGGAATGACTGGCGACAAAGGCAACTAATTTAAATTCAAGCTCATGCATATCAAAATTAATTGTTAAAAGAAAAAAATTGTCCTTACTTTAGGACACAAAACTTTTATTTATGAAACGATTTTTACTATCCATTTCCTGTTGCCTGTCAGTCTTGCTGCTGAATGCTCAATGGCAGAGCCCCGATCAAAATCTGTTGTTGAGTTCTTTGGAAAGTTCTGATATTCAAACGATCGGCACCAGGCAGGGCGGAACTTTTATTGCTTATTATTCACCCTTTGAAGGAAATTATTACATACGGGTTCAATATCTGAACCCGGCCGGCGAAAAGCAATTCGGTGATAGCGGTATCGTCGTTATTCAAAAGAAATCGGGATCGGCCACTTTTGTTTTCAACATCTGCCTCGATGCTTCCAATAATTTATTTGTGGCTACACAATATCAAAAAGGAGCAAGCACGGTGGTAGTTGTGAATAAAATTACGACGAAAGGAAATCTGAGATATTCCAAAAACGGCATGGATCTCGGACCCGGTATTGCACCCTTTCCTGTAACCTTATCCAACGGAAATACGGCGGTAGCCTGGATTAATAATAATGTGATCAATTACCAGGTGGTAGCCGGAGATAGCACAACGCTCTGGACCGAACCACAGGCCTTGCCGGGAAACGGCACCCGTCCACAACTGGTTGCTTTTTCCAATAACAATTTCGGAATCGTTTACCAGCAACAAAATTTTCCTCCGTTTTACACCAATCTTTATGAACAAAGAATCGACTCAATGGGCAATCCCGTTTGGGCAGCGCCGGTGAAACTTTCTGAGGTGGTAACCGCTTCCTACAGTTATTATTCGGTAATTAATGATATGGATACGACCTATGTTGGTTATTTCGGAAATCCGACCGGATCAAACCGTTTTGATGGTTATGTACAAAGAATAAACGCCGACGGATCACTTCCCTGGGGAATAAATGGCTCAGAATTCGCCACTTACTCGGCCAGCACCGATCCCTACACTATGAAGGTGTCGGTTGCGAAAATGAAAAAAAGCCCGTCTGTTTGGGCACTCGCCACAATGAGCGATTTCAACCAGTTTAACTATGGAATTTCGGTTCAAAAGTTTGATGCTACTACCGGATCAAGACAACTCGGCGAATTAGCGAAGCCGGTTTTCAATATCAGCGACAGTTCACCGCGTTCGCAGGCAGAATTGCAACTTTGTACCGATAATCCTATCTTCATTTATACCGATAATTCCAACAAACTTTACGGCTGCGGGCTTGACAGCATGGGCGACCTTGCCTGGGATCCGGCCTCCACAGTTTTATCTACCAATACCGAGGAGAAAGGCAGATTCGGATTTACGATGCCGGTTGATGGACAGGCAGTTGCGGTTTGGAGTGATGACAGATCCGGCATGTCACAGCCTTATGCGCAAAATCTCGGCTGCGATGGAAAGACGGGAGGCGATGTGTTACCCGTTACCTTACTTAATTTCAAAGGAAGCCTGATACAGAATACCGTGCTCCTAAGCTGGCAAACTGCTACAGAAGTTAACAATAGCGGATTTCATGTGGAAAGATCATCTGACGGAATCAATTTCAACGAAATTGCATTCGTAGCGTCAAAGGCAGCAAACGGAAACAGCAGCAATTTGCTAAGCTACTCCATCGCCGATGCAAAACCATTTAATGGAGATAATTTTTATCGTTTGAAACAGGAAGACAAAGATGGCCGCTTTACATACAGCAGTGTCATCACGATGAAGGTAATCACTGCGTTTGAATTTAAGGTAAAACAAGTTTATCCGAATCCTGTACACGACGTTCTAAATCTATATGTAGAATCACAAAGTTCTGACAGAGTAATGATCACCATCGTTGATGCAAGCGGCAAAACGGTAAAACAAATACCCGGAAATATTGAGGCAGGAAATAATAACTTCCAGATCAATGTCGCTTCTCTTCCGACCGGTAATTATTTCATCCGGATAAATGGAAGCAGGCAGTATTCCAATGCCAAACAACACTTTATTAAACAGTAATTTTTTCACTTCCTCTAAAAAGAGGCTGTATCGAAAGTAATTTTGGTATAGCCTTTTTTGCTTTCGCTCTGAGTAAGATGGAAGTTGCTTTTTAGAAATTTTTTGAGAGGTGATTGGTGTATTTAGGGCTTTTGAATAAAAGG
>JAFAEW010000059.1 GCA_023423835.1 Bacteroidota bacterium
TCAATAACATTGCATCCTGAAAAAATTTGTGTCAATTGGTGAAACCGCAATTCTATACCAAAATCAAAATTCGTTTCAATCATATAATATGAAAAAAATTTCGCTGATATTCTTTTGCGTAGCGCTTTCTCTTGGTTTAAAGGCTCAAAGAACCGGGCTTTGGGTTGATGGTGGGGTAACTTTTTCTACCCAGGTACAATCTGTCAGGGGCGATGGTTCGAGAAGCTCAATTACGAGCCCTTATGCAGGCATTTTTATAAGAAACGAATATCCTACACTGCTCGGTTGGGAAGTTGGATTAAATTTTACGGAAAAAGGCGCAAAGTTTCCCGACAGCGGATATGTGGTTAGATTGGGTTATGTGGGTTTGTATGCAGACGGATATTTGAATTTTCCGCTTGTTCACAACAGCACTTTCTTTTTCGGTCCCGGAATTTATGTTGCAAATGCGATCAACGGAACCAAAAAGTACGATTCCGCAAAATCCAGTCTCGATTTTTCTGATCAATGGAAAAGACTCGATGCAGGATTTGAGTTTAAAGCAGGATACACCTATAACAATCTCGTTACCTTCTCCGCAAAATATAATATTGGGCTGGTGAGAAATTACACCTCAAAATATCCCGCTCTGAGAGATGAATACAATCGCGGTAAGAATTCATCCTTTTCAATTACAGCGGGCATTAGACTAGCGAAACTGAGAGGCAGCAACACGTTGAAAAGATATTAGCACTTATAGAGAAAGCGAATTGGCAGCAAATAAAAGTTGCCAATTCAACCATTTCTTCATGAGGGTTGTTTAACTTTCATGAAGAAACCTGCTGTATTTTTCACGGTTGTTCTCAAAGGTTTGTTTCTGAACTTCCGTTAACTCAGCTTTCATGTTTTGTATCATTTCCTGCCTTGCCGCCTTTATTTCCTCCCTTTCTCCTCCCCCGGCCTTTATGGCTTTTCTTTTTTCCTTGAATGCATGAAAGTAGGTTTGAATTTTATTAACCTGCTCAGGTGAAAGCATCAGATCATTGGTAAGCATACGTAAAAGATCGCCCATTTTTCCACCCTTGTCGGTGCCACCAAATAGTTTTCCAAAAACGCTCATAATTTGTCTTTTTGAATGAATAATCTTAGTGAAAATACAAATTCATTTTGAAAAAAAATCAGCGCATTTTACTCTATTTTCCATCGTACTCAATAACAACTTTTGCATTTTTCTTTTCGTCGGAAGAAACGAACAGTTCGTACCTTTTTCCGCCCGTGGTAATCACCATAAGTGCGGTATTTGGAGGAATTGATCCGAGATTATTTGCCACCATTACAAATTCATGATGGCCATCATCTTCAGCCGCATTTATATTCAGTGTGATGGGCGATTTGGTAAGGCCTTTTCTAAGAGCAATGACCTTATTGTTGTGGTAAACGGTGATGGTATCGCCATCAATTTCGCCATTATCATACAATTGTATTTGTATTTGAGGAGAATTTGTGACGATGGTTCTAATAAGAGGATTTTCTCTTTTTCTGATCTCTTCCGGAACCGGTACCGGTTGACGAGGTGGATCCTTTACGATCAAATCCGGCTTGCCCGGAACGGAGGGTTCATTATTAGAATCAATTTTCGGAAGGTTGGTTTCATCCTTTTTTTCTGTAATTTCTTCGGTTTTTGGCTGATCTTTCTTTGGTGCCGGTTTGGCATCAGGCACCTTTGGTTTTGCCACGGGCGGATGAAAAACGGGCGGACGTTTCCGAACCAAAAAATCTTCCTTATGAAAGTCCGATTCGGTCACTTTTTCCAGATAGACATAACCCGAACCGCAATCATTCTTATTGCTGATCAAAACGCTGCTGTAGGTTCCCGACAAGATTTCTTTCTTTCCTTCCCTGCGGTATTCAAGATAACAGGTCATCAGGCAGGGCGCAGAACCGGGACCAATCTTCAGTTCTACCAGCCGCGTTTCTTTAATGGTAATATTATGTTCTTTCGGATCATAGATTCCCTGCAGCGTTGCCTTTCCATAAAAATTAGAGGATTGATAGGTATAGGTTACGCCCTCCAGGCCTTTTTGTTTTCCCGGATTTTTCATCTGGTTGATCTGCACTTCGTACTTGTACTTTAGTTGCGCGAAAATGCCGTCTCCGGAATGAAAGCCACCCCTCCAGATGCCGGTGATATTCTGGGCAGTAAGTAAGGAGGAAAAAAGGAGGAAGGCCAAAAACAGGAAAGCAATTCTCATATTACAAATCTATCTTTCCAACAGTGATTTACTTATAATGAAGCGTTAAGGTTTACAGATGGTTAGGGATAAAACCTGGCCAAATTATTCTTCGTCCTCTCCCGCTTCTTCGGATTTCTTTTTCTGCTTTCTCCGGTCGCGGTATTTGAAAATGGGAACTTTGCTTTCGGTTCCGTTCAGGATGCGGTTAATATTTTTCTGATGCGTTAAGATTACCAGCAACGCCACGGCAACCGAAAAAACGCGGTAAAGCGTAACGTCATCGTTGAAAATAAAAAGAATAAAAACTGCAAATGAAACGCCTGACAGAATTGAACTGAGCGAAACGAATCTCGTAAGATATAGCACCAATAAAAAAACGCCCACGCAACAGATTGCAACTACGGGTTGAATGGCAACGATCATTCCGAATAAGGTTGCAACACCTTTTCCTCCTTTAAATCCTGCCCAGATAGGATAAATGTGTCCTAAGACAGCGGCCATTCCCAAACCGATCATCAGATTTGTACGATCCCACTCATCGTGCAGGTAATGAGATAGGAAAACGTAGAGGGAGGTTGCCGCCGCTCCCTTTAAAACATCAACCGCCATCACCAATGTTCCCCATTTTGGCCCCAACACCCGGTAAGTGTTGGTGGCTCCGGCATTGCCGCTTCCATAATCACGAATGTCTATTCCGAAGAATTTTCTGCTCACCCAAACGGCAGTAGGAATGGAGCCGATCAGATAAGCTAAAACGATAAGTAATAATTCATTCATTGGGGATAATCGTTAAAATAGGATAGCAAAGATATTAAGATTGTTTAAATTATTGCCTTCTGACGAAACTAAATGCTCATAAACCGCAAAAGCGATTTGCGATTTATTTTATAAATGCAGTGAAATTGAAAAAAATATTCACTAGCATCATCAGTTTTCTTAGATTCGGTATTACGAATAGAAAATCCGGACTGGAATTTTTAAACAAAATATTATGGTAAAAAAAACACGATGGGGAATTATGGGATGGGGAAAGATCGCAAAGAAGTTTGCTTCTGACCTGAGCCTGCTAAACGATGCAGAATTAATTGCAATAGCATCTTATACTCTGCCAAAGCAAGCATCGCCGGCGGATCTCTCAGTAAAATATATTCACCACACCTATGAGGACCTGGTGAAAAATAATGAGGTTGACGTGATTTACATCGCCACTCCACACGGAATGCACCATGAAAACGCGCTGCTTTGCCTGGAAAACGGCAAGGCAGTTTTATGTGAGAAGGCTTTCGCTCTCAATAGAAGGCAGGCAGAAGAAATGGTTGAAGCAGCTTCAAAAAATGAAGTTTTTTTGATGGAGGCGATGTGGACAAAATTTCTTCCACATTTTAAGGAACTAAAGCAGATAATCGACAGCGGAAAGATCGGGCAGCTAAAATATATGAGCACCCAATTTGGCTTTATTCCGGTTGCGCCCTTTGCCGATCGCATTTTTGACCCAAAGCTAGGCGGTGGATCCTTGCTCGATATCGGGGTTTACAACGTTTTTCTTACGCTCAATATGCTGGGAAAACCGGATTTGGTTCATTCTATGGTTACCCGCGCGCCCACCGGTGTGGATGCGCAATGCGCAGCGAACTTTCAATATCAAAGTGGAGCCATTGCCCAACTTTATTCAACTTTCTCTGCCAACCTTGCCACCGAAGCCCACATTTGCGGAGATCAGGGAAGGATAAAACTTTCGCACCGCTTTTATGCTCCGCAAACGACGATAGAATTTTATTCAGGAGGAATGGAAACACGGGAGGAAATTCCATTTGAACAATTTCCGGGCTGGGGATATCAGCATGAAGCCCTGCATGTAGCAGAATGCCTTCGGAACGGATTAATTGAAAGCCCGGTTATGAGTTGGTCAGACACGCTTCTCCAAATGGAAATCATGGATACAATACGGCAGCAGGCAGGATACGAATTTGTGTGAGGTTGCGAAAGGTTTTTCACCCACTTTATCTGATTCAATAATTATCGGCTGCTTTTTCATATTTACTGAAAAACCATTTACATTTGCAGCCCACTTAACAGGAGGCAACTCTGATGAAGTAAATTTTCGGGTGGTGGCGCAGCCCGGTAGCGTATCTGCATGGGGTGCAGGGGGTCGCTGGTTCGAATCCAGTCCACCCGACCAAAGCCGCATCAAAATATAATTTTTGATGTGGCTTTTTTTTAGAACAGGTTGTCTTTCCCTGCTCAGACGTTTCAATACCGCGGGTTTTGGAAAATCGACCTATCTTAGCAAAATTTACTTTCCTACATGAAAATTTTACTGAAAGAAGTTTCTGTTGCCGATCCCCGTTCTCCACACAATCAATCCACCAAAGACATCTTAATTGACGATGGGATTATCGTGAGGATCGAAGAAGGTCTTAATGAGGCCGATGAGGTGATCGGATTTGAAAATGCAGTGGTTTCGCCCGGCTGGGTTGATACTTTTGCACAGTTTGATGATCCGGGATTTGAGATGAAAGAAACCATCGACACCGGAGCCGCTGCAGCTCAGGCGGGGGGCTATACCCACGTTTTCATTTTGCCAAATACCAATCCACCGATTGATAATAAGACGATGGTGGAATATGTGCAGCAGAAATCCAAAAATCTGGCAATTCATGTTCTGCCATTGGGCGCGGCTTCAAAAAAGGTGGGAGGAGAAAGCCTGGCGGAAATGTACGACATGTATGACAGTGGCGCCGTTGCATTTTCTGATGGCAGCCGGCCGGTACAGTCCACAGGACTGATGGTAAAAGCGCTTCAATACATTAAGGCTTTTAACGGCACTATGATTCAACTGCCGGTAGACAAAAGCCTTGCAGCCTTCGGGCTGGTAAACGAAGGCGTTTTTTCAACGAGGATGGGACTGCCCGGCATCCCTTCTATCGGTGAAGAACTGATGGTTGAAAGAGATATAAAACTTGCCAGGTATGCAGATTCGAAGCTTCACATTACCGGACTCACTACTGCCCGCGCCCTGAAGGCCGTGGCTGAAGCGAAAGAGGAAGGACTTGCGGTTACCTGTTCCGTTACGCCTTATCATCTTTTTTTCTGCGATGAGGATTTGGGAGCCTACGATACAACGCTGAAGGTAGATCCGCCCTTACGAACAAAAAAAGATCGCGAAGCTTTAAGGGAAGGCGTTCGCCGCGGTTGGATCGACTGCATTGCCACCCATCATATTCCACAGGATTGGGACAGCAAGACCTGTGAGTTTGAATACGCAAAACCGGGAATGATTGGATTACAGAGCTGCTATGCGGTGGTGCAAAGCATATTTCCGGATCTTTCTACACAGCAGATTGCGAAATTGTTCTCAACAAACGCAAGGGAAATTTTCGGATTGAACAAAGCAGTCATACAGGAAGGCGAACCGGCTGATCTGACCATTTTTCAGCCCTGGAAAACCGAAAGGATCACCCGTGCAAATAATAAATGCAAGTCTTCTAACTCGCCATTTTTTGATATTGATCTAAAAGGAAAGGTGATCGGTATATTTGCAAAAGGAAAACTTAACCTAAATAATTACTAATGGAAAAAAAGATTGTACCCGCTTATGTTCCGGGCCTTTTACTGGCACTGGTAAATATTGTTATTTTTCTCGTTTACTATTTCTCGGGCAGAGCATTTGCCAAGGATTTTTTTGCCTACTTACCGATGCTCGTATTTTTAGCTTTCATCATCGGTTATGTAGTCAAATTTGCAAAAGATAATCATGCGAATGTCACCTTCGGCAAATGTTTCGCTTATGGTTTTAAAATAGCAGCCTTTGCCGCCCTGATCTATTTTGTTTTCTGCCTCGTCTTTATTTTATTGTTTCCTGAATTGAAGGAACAATACATGCAGTTTATGCGGACAGAGATGGCAAACAATCCGCAAAACTTCTCCGACGAGCAGCTTGAGCAGGGACTTCAGATGGTAAGTAAATTCTTTATGGTTTCATTTTTAGGAGGAACGTTGTTCGGCAACCTGGTAATGGGTGTAATAGCTGCGTTAATTGGCGCCGCTGTTGCTAAAAAGAATCCGCAATCTCCGTTTTCTCCCCAAACATAATTCATGGATATTTCGATTGTAATACCCCTTTTTAATGAGGAAGAATCTCTTCCGGAATTAACAGCCTGGATCGAGAGGGTGGTAAATGCCAACCACTTCAGCTACGAGATCATTTTTGTGGATGATGGCAGTACCGACGACAGTTGGGAAGTAATCGTGAAACTTTCCGAAAGAAACCCAAATGTCAAGGGAATAAAATTTCAGCGTAACTACGGAAAATCGGCCGCTTTGAATGAAGGATTTAAGGCATCAAAAGGCGATGTGGTAATCACGATGGACGCAGATATGCAGGATTCTCCCGATGAAATTCCGCAGTTGTATCACATGGTAAGAGAAGATGGATACGATCTTGTTAGCGGATGGAAAAAAGTGCGATACGATAATAAGCTAACCAAAAACCTTCCTTCAAAAGTCTTCAATTCGGCCGCCAGAAAAATGTCGGGCATCCAACTGCACGATTTCAACTGCGGACTAAAAGCCTATAAGAGAAAAGTGGTAAAGAATATTGAAGTGTATGGCGAAATGCATCGCTATATTCCCGTTCTTGCCAAATGGTCGGGATTTAAAAATATTGGCGAGAAAGTGGTTGAACACCGGGCAAGAAAATACGGCGTTACAAAATTTGGATGGAGTCGTTTCATCAACGGATTTCTTGATCTGATCACCATCACTTTTGTCGGCAGATTCGGAAAAAAACCGATGCACTTTTTTGGTCTCTTCGGAACCCTCTGTTTTCTTTTCGGTTTTGGAATCAGCGCGTTTCTGATTCTGGCAAAAATATTTTCCGACAATTACGCTTTGACAAACCGACCCGCGTTCTATGTGGCGCTTACCCTGATGATCATTGGAATGCAATTGTTTCTGGCGGGATTTGTTGCAGAGCTCGTGTCAAGAAGTTCGGTTGAACGAAACAGCTACCTCATCGAAGATAAATTGGGATTGCGATAGATGGCGAAGGTAATCATCATTGGACCGGCTTATCCGCTCAGGGGCGGACTTGCCTCCTTCAATGAACGCATGGCCCGGGAATTTTCCAATGAAGGCGATGAAGTGCTTATCTACACTTTTTCTCTTCAATATCCGGGCTTTCTTTTTCCGGGTACAACTCAGTATTCTACCGCAAAACCGCCGGCTGACCTCGATATCAAAGTGGCAATAAACTCCGTAAATCCTGCCAATTGGATCAGCACGGGCTATCGCTTAAAAAATGAAAAGGCCGACATCATCGTAGTAAGATATTGGTTGCCGTTTATGGGCCCGGCATTGGGAACCATCCTGAGAATTGCGCGAAAAAATAAAAAGACAAAGATCATTACAATAGCCGACAATGTATTACCACATGAGAAGCGGCCCGGCGACAGCCTGTTTACGAAATATTTTATCAGGCCGGTTGACGCTTTCATCACAATGAGCGACAAGGTAATGACAGATCTCAGAACGTTTACCAATAAGCCAGCTTTAAAAGTCGTACATCCGCTATATGATAATTTTGGAGAGAAGATCGACCTCTCCACTGCAAGAAGATTTCTTGGCATCGAAAATGAAAAAAAGGTCATCCTTTTTTTTGGATTCATCCGAAAGTATAAAGGACTGGATATTTTGCTGCGGGCAATGAAAATATTGAAGGATGAAAATGCATTGCCCGATCTGAAACTGCTCGTAGCAGGAGAGTTTTATGAAGACAAAAAATTTTATGACGAGCTGATATCGACACTCGGCATTGAAGATCGCCTGATTTTGAAAACAGATTTCATTGCCGATGAAAAAGTGAAATATTATCTCAGTGCCGCAGATTTTGTGATTCAACCTTATCGCAATGCCACACAGAGCGGCGTTACTCCCCTCGCCTATCATTTTGAAAAGCCGATGCTTGTAACCAATGTAGGCGGGCTTCCGGATCTCGTTCCAAATGGAAAAGCCGGACTTGTTTGTGAACCGGATGAAAGCGCGATTGCAGCAGGAATCAGAGAACTGTATGCTTTGGGACCGGAATATTTTTTAGCCGGACTCGTAGAAGAAAAAAAGAAATACAGTTGGAAGAACCTGATAACAGCAATCAAGGATCTGGGAGGAATATCAAGAGGGAAGAACTAAGATAAAAAAAGTGCCCGGGACTGGATTCGAACCAGCACATCCTTGCGAACGCTGCGACCTGAACACAGTGCGTCTACCAATTTCGCCACCCGGGCTCCACAAAACGGGATTGCAAATATAGCATTTCCACGTTACCAACAAATTTAAATTGTCAACAAACTGCAACCTCTCAGATCGCTGTTATCTCTGCGGCCAATTACCTCAAAACTTCCATCCTCATACACCACTCCTAAATCATCAGTTGCGATAAACGAAGCTGAATAAACATTGGCAAGATCAATCACATTCAATATGCCCCTTCCCCTTAATTTCAACTTCAACGGATCTTCTTCCTCTCTTATTAAAACTTTCATCCAGGGTGGACAGAAAAAACGGCCATTTCCGGTAGAATAAGCCTGGCTCAATAATTCTGTCATCCCATATTCGGAGTGAATATTCGTTAAGCCAAATTGCTGTTGCAGTATTGCATGCACTTCCGCCCTTGTCATCTCCGTTCTTCTGCCTTTCATTCCGCCGGTTTCGATTACGGTAGTATTCTTCAACTTCATTGGAACTTGTTCAGCGAAATCGAGCAAGCCGAAAGTGGCGCCAATGAGCCAGGTTTTCTGATTTTTCGATTCCAGCTTGGTCAATACTGCCTGCAGTTTTTCAAATTCATTCAGGTAGAAGCCGCTTTCGATGCATGCGCTTCTTTTTATCAAACCGTCAACCATTACCACCAGTGATGAATGTTGCCGTTCGAGGTATGATGGTAACAATCCAATTATACACCAGTCTTTCACATCGCCATAAAATAACCGGAACGCTTTTAAATAGCTTTCTTCATACAAACTACCGTTTAAAACGTGGTGATAACTGTTGATCGTTTGAGTGGTTCCACTGCTTTCAAAAACATAATCCGCCTTTCCGGTGCCGCTCACCACCTTGTGGGTCTTGAAAAATGAGATCGGAAGAAAAGGAATGTCTTCAAGCCTTTTAATCGTGGCAATATTCATCCCCAATAATTCGTTCCATTGCCGGTAGACAGGATTGTTATCAAACTGGAATTGCATCACCTGCCGCGCCTTTTCTTCAAATGAGATTGTGTCGGGAAAAATATTGTTAACAATTGCGGGCGATTCCATAGAGTGTTTAATTGTTTTAGCTAAATTTGAACCGAAAGTAAAATAAATGAAAGCAAAATTATTAATAGTATTGGGAATTGCATTTGGATTGGCTGCCTGTCAGAAAGATAAGTTTAACACTGTACCCACTTTAACTTTTGAAGGTGTGAATACCCAGGAATTGCGCCCTAATGAGGGAATCATTTTCAAATTCCGCTTTACCGATAAAGAAGGCGATATCCAGGACTCGATGTTTGTTCAAAAGGTTACTAAAAATTGTGAGAGAAGCGATTTTGATGCCTTATATCCCCTTCCTTCTGACTTTCCGGAACGCCGCAACAGTGAGGGTGAAATTGAAGTGCGCTATGCATACGGCTCAGGTTTCATTTATCCCCCGATAGCAGAACCGCAGTGCGAGGGTCAGAATGATACCTGCGTTTTCAGGTTTGCTCTCAAAGACAAGGCAGGTAATACGAGTGATACCGTATCCTCACCGCAAATTATTCTGATAAAAAGATAAATGCTCAAACGCCTTGAATACTTTATTTTTTACGGTAACTATTTTTATGGATTCTGTACCGTAGGTCTTGCGATTGAAGCGTCAATGCAACAGGAGGTTGCACTTAATTCACCCTATTTTTATATAATATTATATTGCAGCACGGTGATCTTTTATACCGTTGCTTATATACAGGAAGAAAAAACTTCTTATGTCAACCGTCGCAGCCAATGGTACGGTGAAAATGCGAAAATGATTCGCTTTACGCAGCTGTTGCTGCTGATTTTGAGCATCCTGATTTTTTTGAATTTATTATATACTTTTCATCAAAATGTCAAATTTATAAGCTGGCCGCAAATCATCCCGCTCATCTTTACAGCCGCTATTGCGATGGCCTATTACGGATTCTCCATTGGGAAAAGAACTGTCAGCACGAGAAATACGGGTTGGTTTAAACCCTTTGTCATCGGATGGGTATGGGCGGTGGTGGTAACCTATCTGCCTGTTCTCTGGCACCAGGTAGAAGCAGGCGAGCATTACAACCTTAGCCAGATAAACCTGTGGTACTTTCTGAAAAATTTTATGTTTATCAGCCTGCTTGCAATTTTATTTGATATAAAGGACTTCGCGGCCGATCACAACCAGAAATTGAAAACATTTGTTGTAAGGTATGGCATTCTCAAAACCATTTATTTCATCATTCTTCCTCTGGTATTGATCGGGTTTTTATGTTTCATCATCTTTGCATTATTGCTTGATTTTCCTCTAATTGTAATAATTATCAACAGCATTCCCTTTATCCTGTTAATAATTGTAGCCTGGAGTATGCAACGTACAAAACCGATTATCTATTATCTTGCAGTAATTGATGGCCTCATGCTGTTGAAAGCTATCTGTGGAATTACGGCGATGCTGCTAATACGAAAATTTTAAATTGAAATGAAAGAACAACAAGAACAAAAAGAGCAGAACGGACAAAAGGAACAACAACCGGTTTTTTCCGGCAAGTCATTGGAATTTTTAAGAAATTATATCAATAACCCTTCACCGGTGGGGTTTGAAAGTGGCGGACAAAAATTATGGCTTGAATACCTTAGCCCATATATTGATTCTTCCTTCGTTGATCCTTATGGAACGGCGGTAGGAATCATCCATCCCGGTCAGGAATTTAAGGTTGTGATTGAAGCGCACGCGGACGAAATAAGCTGGTTTGTTAATTACATCAACGATCAGGGACTCATTTACCTGAAACGTAATGGTGGCGTTGATCACCAGGTGGCACCGGGAAAACGGGTGATCATTCACGGTAAAAAAGGACCGGTAAAAGCGGTTTTCGGATGGCCTGCCATTCATACGCGGTTGAGCAGCGGTGATCAGAAAGAGCCGCAGCCAAAGGTTGAAAACCTCTTTCTTGATTGCGGAGCCAGAAATAAAAAGGAGATTGAAAAATTAGGTGTACATATCGGAGCAGTAGTTACCTATGAAGAAGGGTTTGATGAGCTGGCAAACGACTATTATATCGGCCGTGCTTTTGATAACAGGATCGGCGGTTTTATGATTGCAGAAGTTGCCAGGCTTTTGAAAGAAAATAATGTTCAGCTTCCCTATTCTCTATATGTTGTGAATGCCGTGCAGGAAGAAATTGGATTACGGGGCGCCGAAATGATTGCAAGGAGAATCAAACCAAATGTGGCTATCGTAACCGATGTTACCCATGACACACAAACACCGATGATCAATAAAGCCATCGAGGGCGATATCAACTGTGGGCAGGGTCCTTCACTGGCATACGGACCGGCGATTCAGAATAAGTTGTTGAACCTGGTTGAAACAGTTGCTGACGAAAATGAAATTCCGGTGCAATGGCGTGCCCTGAGCAGAAGTACAGGCACCGATACCGACAGTTTTGCTTACGCAAACGATGGCTGTCCTTCCGTTCTCATTTCAATTCCCCTGCGCTACATGCATACACCGGTGGAGATGTTGCACAAAAGCGATATTGAAAACACGATCCGGCTGATGTATCAAACCCTTTTGAAACTCACGCCCGATACCAATCTCAACTATCTATAACAACCGAATGCATTTTGAGACCGGAAGAATCGTCTTTCTTCCGGTTGGTATTTAAATTGTAAACAGATGTAGAAATTTCCGGCTTAAATGAACCTTAAAAGGATAGCCTTAAATTCGGGTTTTTCAAAAATTGTTAAGTTTGCCGGATCAGCAAAAGCAAAAAATGAAGATAAAAATCGCGATATTGGACCTCTATGAAGGTGTGGCGAATGAGGGA